>JANXVC010000259.1 GCA_025351925.1 Rhodospirillales bacterium
CCGGCACGACTGCCCAAAGCCGTGACGTCGAACCGGTGCTTTCCACCCAACCGCTTCTGCGGTTCACCAGCGCCCCACCGTGCGCTTCCGCCGGTCGACTCCACCAGCGTCACAGTGCGGGCGAGTTTCCACACGGTCTGCTTAACTTATGAAATCCCGAAATTAGCTATTACTTAAAGCTTCGAGCCTAAGCGATCGTGCAGAAGCCGTGCAGACTGTGTAAAAACTCGCGCACTCTCGATGATAATGCACGATCACTGCGTTCTGGCTGCGTCGCCTGCGACGAATGTCACAGAACGCCGAGTCTATTTCGAACGCCCCATTGCCGTTACGGTGCGTAATCTTCATGTATTCTGGTAAGTCTCCGTATGAATAGGCCTTGTGGACCTACGAGGTAGCTAATATTGTTACAGATTCATGAGAAGGCGGGATAATTTTTATTCTAAAATTATAAATTTGTTTTTATACCACAAAGCGTCAGTATAAAGATAATTTTGCAATATAGTTGTTGCCATACTATTTTTGGTAGAGAACTACTTTTGCAATGAATACATTCAATATAATATCACTTTTGCGTGATTTTTATTTTATATGGTCACGTCTGTGAACGCCGATTATTGATTAAGCAGTAATGCCTTCCATGGTTCATCAGCGTCATCTTTTTGCACTCTCAGAACTTACTGTGCCCGTGATGTAGAAGCATTCGCCTCAGAAAAGGCGGCAATATGCGGAGATCACTCATTGAACACTGCCCAGAAGCGCGACGAGCCGGAGTTGCTCCGACACGAAACGACTCTGGTCAGGTTTGGGGAACTCGCGCTGAAGTCCAACGATCTCGACGAGATCCTGACCGAGGCCTGCCATCTCGTCGGCCATGCCCTCGGCACCGAGCTCGCCAAGGTCATGGAGTTGCAGGAGAACGGCAAGACCCTGTTCGTGCGCGCGGGCGTGGGCTGGAAGCCCGGGGTTGTCGGCCAGGTGACGCTCGTGGCGGCGGACGACACTTCGGAAGGCCACGCGCTGCGGACGGGACAGCCGATGATCTCCCCCGACATCGACCTGGAAACACGGTTCAGGTATCCGGCGTTCCTGACCGACAACGGCGTCAGGGCGATCGCCAATGTTATCATCATCGGCGGCAAGGATCGGCCGCCCTTCGGCATCTTGCAGATCGATAGCCGAAAGCCCCGCGAGTTCAACGACATCGACACCGCTTTTCTGAGCAGCTACGCCAACCTGCTGGCCGCCGCGGTGGACCGCCTGCGGGTCATTGCAGAGGTGCGGCACGGCGAGGCGCGGCTTCGCCTCGCCCTGGAAGCTGGCGAGCTGGGCAGCTGGGACTTCGACTTGGTCAACAGCCACACCACCCGCACGGACGATACGACGAGATCTTCGGCTATCCCAGGCCGCCAGCACCATGGAACTACGACACCTTCCTCGACCACGTCCTGGCCGAAGATCGCGACCACGTCGTCAGCACGTTCCGCCATGCGGTGAACACCCGAACTGCGTGGCACTTCGAATGCCGCATCCGTCGCGCGAGCGACGGCGAGGTGCGCTGGATCGAGGCGCGCGGCAAGCCGGACGGTGGGCAGGGCGACGGCCCGCCAACCCATCTGCTCGGCGTCGTGTCCGACATCACGGACCGCAAGCGCGCCGAGGAGGCGCTGGTTCGGCTGAACAATGTGCTGGAAGCAAGTGTGGCCGAGCGGACCCAGGAGCTGACCGTGGCGAACGCCCGATTGGAAGCGGAAGCGGAGGAGCGCGAGCGGGTCGAGGAAGCGCTGCGCCAGTCGCAGAAGATGGAGGCGGTGGGCCAGCTCACCGGCGGGCTCGCGCACGACTTCAACAACCTGCTGACCGGCGTCACCGGCAGCCTGGAGCTGATGCGCTCCTGCATCGCCCAGGGACGCACCGCGGACCTCGGCCGCTACATCGAGACCGCGATGAGCTCCGCCAATCGCGCGGCGATCCTGACCCACCGCCTGCTCGCCTTCTCGCGGCGGCAAACCCTCGACCCCAAGCCCACCGACGTGAACCGGCTGATCGGCGGCATGGAGGAGCTGTTCCGCCATACGATGGGACCGAGCATCCGGGTGGAGACGAGTTTTGCTGGCCAGCTGTGGCTCACGCTGTGCGACCAGAACCAGCTTGAGAGCGCATTGCTCAACCTGATTATCAACGCGCGCGATGCGATGCCAGATGGCGGAGACTTGCTGGTCGAGACTGTGAACACCGTGTTGCGCGACCGGCGCGGGGCGCCCCGTGAGCAGCCCCGCCAGGACGTGCCGCCGGGCGAGTACGTGTGCCTGTCCGTCACCGACACGGGCACCGGCATGACGCCGGACGTGATCGCGCGTGCCTTCGACCCGTTCTTCACGACCAAGCCGATCGGCCAGGGCACCGGCCTCGGCCTGTCCATGATCTATGGCTTCGTGCAGCAGTCGGGCGGGCACGTGCGCCTGCGCAGCGAGATGGGCCAGGGCACGACGGTGGCGATCTACCTGCCGCGGCATCTTGGAGCAGGAGCAGGAGCAGGAGCAGGAGCCGGTGCGGTGGACGGGGAAACGGAAGCCCGTCTGGTAGCTGAGACGACGAGCACCGTTGTGCTGGTGGTCGAGGACGAGCCCGACGTGCGCATGGTCATCGTCGAGGTGCTTTCCAACGTCGGCTGCACGGTGCTGGAAGCCGCCGACGGCCGAGCCGGCCTCCGCATCCTGGAGGCCGGCATCCGCATTGATCTTCTGCTGACGGACGTCGGCCTGCCCGGCGGCATGAACGGCCGGCAGCTCGCGGACGCGGCGCGGCAGCGGCGTCCCGGCCTCAACGTGCTGTTCGTCACCGGGTATGCCGAAAGCGTGGCCTTCGCCAACAGGCAGATGGAGCCGGGCATGCAGGTGATGACCAAGCCGTTTCGCGTGAACGCGCTCGCAGCCAAGGTTCAGGACATTGTCGCGGCTACTAACGTCACGTCATGAGAGGCATTGTAGTAATTGCCGCGTCGGCTGGTGGCCTTGTCCCCCTGCTGCGCATTATTGCCGCGCTGCCAGTTCCATGTTCGGCGGCGGTTTTTGTCGTTATGCATATTGGCGCGAATCCAAGCATATTGCCGCAACTCCTGAGCAATAGCGGACAGCACCCTGCAATCTTTGCTCAGGATGGCACTTTGATCGAGGCTGGGCACATTTACGTGGCACCACCCGATCATCATATACTTTTAGGGCCTGATTGCATTCGATTGGATCAAGGGCCGAAAGTCCATCACACCCGGCCCGCTGCCGATCCCCTGTTTATCTCCGCCGCCGAAACCTATGGTCATCGGGTCATGGGCATCGTGTTAAGTGGTAGTGCTGGCGACGGCGCCGCTGGACTCCGGGCTGTCTCGGAACACGGCGGCATAGCTCTTGTGCAAAACCCTGACGAAGCGGTAGTGCCGTCCATGCCACGTGCGGCCATCATGGCAGATCATCCCGATGCCTGCCCGGTTGAAGAAATTGCCCGGCGCGTGCTTACCTTTTGCTCCCACGACATAGCCGTTTAAAAAAGACTATATTCGGGGTGGAAGGCCCATGTCTGCGAAAACGTACGGTAAGAAAGGAGAACACGGACCATATTCCTGTGTTTTCGACCCGAAAGGCCCAATTCCATTCTGCTTATGGCACGAATAATGGGTTTATTGCGTGCAATCATGGCATGCAACTCGCATTGCGTTCAATATCATGGTTGGACGCGGCGTATTGGACGCAGCAAATAGGGGGTCTAACGCGGGGGATGACTTTGCGTGAAATACGTGCAGCGCCTGTTAATATCTCTGGTATGTTACGCTGACTGGTTCAGGTTTTTGTCAGCCTGATGTCTGAGCTACTAACCCGACTCATAATATTGCGTGCAATACGCTAACGTACGTTTTCGCAGAGATGGGCCTTCTGGCCCAAGCCGGGGTCGTACGGCTTTCACATCAGGACGTGCACGCCTGGCGACCGCTTGAAAGTGCGCCGCAGCGATCTCCGGCCCTTCACGCAACCGAGTCGCGTCCAGTAGGTGGCCATAGGTGGCCCGCATAGCCACGGTTGTGTCGGCGACCTGCGTTGCAAGCTGGTAAGAGGGAGTAGCCCGAAGCGCCAGCCAATCAAAGGTTTCAGAGATGTCCAATCGGAGCCTGCTCCATCATTGCGGCGGCCGTCGCCACGCCAAGAGTGTAGCCTGGCGAAGTGTTCATTGCGTTCCCATGCTTTATTAGATGCAAAACATCCGATAAAGACATAGGCCGAGCTAGCAGGAATCCTTGGGCTTCGTCACAGCCGGCTGCCCGAACAAGCTCTAACTGCTCCGATGTTTCGATACCTTCAGCTGTTGTTTTGATTTTCAACTCGGTCGCCATGGATGCGAGCCCCCGTACGATAATTCGTGCGGAAGCATTTGCAGGTAGATCCTGAACAAAACTTCGATCAACCTTCAGACTGCTGAAGGGAAACCGGCGTAGTTGTCCGAGCGAAGTTTGCCCGGCCCCAAAGTCGTCAAGGTTAATCCGAACGCCCAAGAGATGTATTTCTCGCAAGATCTCAAACGTCTGCGCGCTCATGTCGAAGAACGCAGTCTCAGTCAATTCCAGCTCGAGCCGACTTGGCTCTAACCCGCTGCCTGCTAGTGTACATTGGAGGTGAGCAATGAAACGGCGGTCTCGAAGTTGTAGTGGAGACACGTTGACAGTCAACCTGATGAGGTCGGGCAGTTGCCGAGCTTCATGACACGCCTGTGCCAGCACCCACTCACCCAAGCTCTCGATCAGGCCGCAACTCTCCGCAATCGGTATGAACTCGCCTGCCACCAGCGTCCCGTAAGATGGTCGGTCCCAACGCACAAGAGCTTCCACAGCGCATACTTGGCCATCAACAAGGCTGAAAATAGGTTGAAAATCCAAGCGAAGGCTGCCGTGGCTGATGGCAGCTTGCAATTCGCTCTGCAGCACGTGGTGAAAAAGTTCCCGTTCTCTCAACTCTTGATCAAACAAGCGCACGACACCTCGTCCGCTCGCCTTGGCCTGGTAAAGCGCCGCATCTGCGTTTCGCACAATGGCCATGCTGGATAGCGTATCGAGAGATGCCTGCGCGATGCCGATGCTCACTCCTACTTCGACCGTGACAGCTTCGATGAGGTATGGCTCGGAAAGTGTCGCGACAAGACGGTCGGCCATGGCGGTCGCCGATGTGGCTTTGACATCCCATACAATGATCGCGAACTCGTCGCCGCCCAGGCGGGCGCAGAAACCAGCTTCGCCCACTTGGCTTTTTAGGCGCTTTGCAACCTCGACAAGGAGGGCGTCGCCAGTTGGATGACCATAGCTGTCGTTAATGACTTTGAAACGATCTAGATCAAGGCAGAGAAGCGCAGTGGTGGTTCTTCCGGCTTTCTGACAGTGCGTTTCGAGAACCTCGCGGAACAGGCGGCGATTGGCTAAGCCGGTCAGTTCGTCGTAGTGTGCCAAGAAGCGGGCACGGTCGTTCGCCCGCCTAATCTGCGTTACATCGGAACCTACGCCGCGATAGCCCTCGAATTCTTGGCGGATGGAAAACTTCGGCTTTCCCGTAAGCGACCACCATTCCGTTTCCACTCCAACCTTGAACGAGATCTCGACGTCGCGAAAAGGAAGGTGATGGGCCATGAGATGAGCCAGATTCGGCTGATCGGTCATACGTCGCATCGGCTCTGCTATAAGGCTAGGTTCCTGCAATCCCAGGATGGCTGCGAAGTCTGAGCCAAGTAAACTGTCCGGATTTGCCCGAGCAGCTTGGGCAAAGCGCTTTGATACATAAATCATGCGTCCGTGCCTGTCAGTTTCCCACAACCAATCGCAGGAGGTCTGCTCAAAATCTCGGAGAAGGAGGCCGATGGTTTCCTGCCCTTCCTGCTGGTTGAATTCGCTGAGGAGGCGGCGGATCAAAGCCGAGTTAAGGTAGACGATGCAGAAAAGCGTGAGCGAGGTGTAGCCGCTGAGGAGCACCGTCCCGGCCATGTCGCGGGCGTCGGACATAAAAGCAATGGCAACGAAGCCAGCGGTTGTCACAGGTATCCAGAACGCAAACGCAGCCGACGCCGGCACGATCATGACGCTTGCAGACATCAGGCCGATGATCACCGCATAAAGCAGGCTGCGTTTGTCATCATGCGCGAACCGCATCAGCTCAATCAAGAGAGCGCCCCATGCTACTCCCAAGGCTAAACTGACGCTGGTGACGCCTTGTCGCATGCGGTCTGCGTTGTAAGCAGGCGGATCTGCCTGGAGCCAACTCCACCTCAAACTCATGGCAATCAAAACGCAATAGCAGCAAGCGATGAAGATGCTGGTCAACGTGAATGGAAAACGTGTCACGGTGCCTAGGAATTCATAGAAAACCAAGAACGCCGTGCCCAAACCAACAAACGACATAACTCCTATAAGAATGCTCAGTGAGTTGACCTGCTCGACGCGGATTTTCTCAGCCACATTAGGCGGCAAATTCTTCAGCGAGCAAACCTGCGAGACATAATGGACTGCTTGCCGCAATCGAGTTGCTGAGAATAGGCGCTCCAAGTACATAGAAGATCTTCTCCGAGAAGAGCAGGCCATCGTCACTTCATATGTCGGAATGGCTTTGATATCGGCGGCAATCCGAAAGAGCGCCGCCGACCAGAGTACGGTTGAATTTGCGCGCTGGCCTCAAAGGCGCATCATCGGAGCACGGACGATGAGCCCTGCGAGCCACTCCGAAGACGGGGGAAAAATCCCCCTGTTTTTTCGGCATAGTCGCGGTAGCTCGGCGCAAGAGCAGAGCGGGCGAATTTGCGCTCTTCTTGCCGGGCTGCCGTCCAATAGATCAAGCCCATGGTCAACACCACGGCCCACCCGAGAAGTCCCGGGGTTGCCAAAGCGGTCCCAGTCCAGAACAGCAGATAGGCGCTGTAAAAAGGATGGCGGATCCACCGATACGGTCCGGCACTCAATAAGAAATGCGGGTCATCGTTGGTGAATGCCAGGGTGGGAGGTGTTGCGCGCGTTCTCGATACCGCCCAAGCCCATAGCCAAACCGATAGGGTGAAAAGAAAGCAGGCAACTAGCCACACTCTGGACAGCGGCAACGAGAGGATTTGCCACATGAAGATGCCAAGGCCTATCCAGCTCAACAAGGAAATTATCCAAGCTCCAGCCGATCCATTCTCCTCCCAAACAAAATGTCGGATAGTGCCCCAAGTAAAGCATGCGAAACAGGCAATACCTAACATCGCTACAAACAAAGACTGCAAATATGTCTCATTCATGATCGAACACCGATATGGTCTCGCCACGTAGCAGGCCTTCGTAGAGACTACAAGCGGCCGGGCTAATACGGAGTACTGGTATAATACGGCGAACTACTTCGTAACTTTCCCGCTTACATGCTAAAAAATTAGTCATAAAACTAAGGCCGGCGTATTTTTTTGGGCCAGAAATATGTTTAAAGCGTAATCTCCTATAGAATCCTACATGATTACTCCGCACACATGAAGCAACGAAATCAGGATCATGCTGCCGGATCATAAAATCCGCCATACGAAAGAGGATGAACACCAACCCCTGGCTTTGAGCATGCGCAGGATGCCGAACAAGACGATTAAGCTCTATGGCACGACCATCGGGTCCTAGGAGGTTGGTAAGTTCATCGGGAAAGACGTGTGCCAGCGGCAAGCTTTTGGCAGCAGGGTCGGGCGAAGACAGGTCCATGCAACAGACACGTATCGACGCAACGGGTTGTCCGCCATCGTAAATGACAATTGTCTTGTTAGATGGTGCAGCATCATATGGATCTGAGAACTCGCCATCTTCACGTGCATCAATATAGCCATTAGAATGATAGCAAAGATGACGTAGCTTATAGGCATCTTCCTTTGTTTGAGCATCTAAAGCAAGACGGGCATGAAATCCAAGATGCTGATCGACTTTACTTAGTTTACTCTCAAGAAGAAATTTTTCATGATATGTAGTGACATCTGGAGTTATGTTCATCGCCGAGCACCTCGTGCCTGGTGACTTTCTTGTTTGAAACAGACTATCAGTCGATCTTTAATACGAATAAAAAAAAATTTCTGATCGAGACTCTGCAGAAGTACAAAGTTTTTTGACATGACCGTGCCCTTTCTCGTGTGTGCACGGCTTCATCTAGCAAAATTGTAAATGTTTTAGCTCTGTTAGTTTTGATTGCTTTTTGTGCTAAATTCTACAACAGCTGTTTTTAATTTTGTTTTGCTTTTATTTTCTTTTGAAGTGCTTTTAAACTGTTTGCACACGCAACGTGTTCTTTTTTTTATGATCGATCATGTGGCGACCCGGTGAGCGTCCATGCCGCGATCATCTACCGGCTAGGAACAGGCCCTCGCTGTGCAGACTGGAGCCGTTCGGGTGCAGTTTTCACGTCAGGACGTGCACGCCCAGTAATCGACTGAATGTGTGCCGCAGCGACGTCTGGCCCTTCGCGCAGCCGCGTGGCGTCCAGCAGCTGTCCGTAGGCAGCACGCATCGCCGTCGTCGCTTCCGCAGCCCGCGCGACAAGCTGGCGCAGCGGCGGCCCCACCACCCGTTCAAAGATTTTCTCGCGCACCCGCGTGGCGTATCGCGAGACGATGGCGGGGGTGGGCCGCGTCTGCTTCTGCCGATCCCACGCGGCGACTTGGTCAATATGGGGTCACTCCATAGGACGGGCACGATTGCACGGTTCGTGGAACGGGTCAGGAACATTGACACTGAATGGGCTGTCCCAGTTGATCTAGAGCCGCCCAATCAACAGCAACCCTTTGATTTCACTGAGGGCTGTCTCGACCCAAACAAACTTTAGCTCAGTTGGGACAAAAGCATATTTAGCGCTGGTTTCGGAATGAAATAGAAAATTCTTCAGCTATTTCAATAGTCTATATTGTGAACCGTGCTATCCTGCCCGTTCTATGGCGTACCCCCGTCCAGAGCAGTGCGGTCGCCGAGGCCATGGTGACGAAGCTCACGACCAGGATCGCTGCCTGCGGCAGGAACGGTGCGGACGGCGACATGAACTGCGGCACAAAGGCGACGAAGAACGCGATGCCTTTGGGGTTCAGCGCTGTCACCACGTAGGCCCGGCGGAAGGCGGCTGCCGCCCCGAGTGGCGGTGCGGCGTCCGCGGACACCGGCGCGCGCCACAGCACCACACCGAGATAGACCAGGTAAGCCGCACCAATCCACTTGAGCAGCGTGAAGGCCGCGGCCGAGGCGGCCAGCAGCGCGCCCAACCCGGCCAGGGACAGGGTCATGGCGGTGAGGTCTCCGAGCGCCACGCCCGCGACCAGCGGCAGCGCGTGCCGGCGTCCCGCACCCAAGGATTGACCGATCACCATGAGGACGGTCGGCCCCGGGATGGCGAGCAGCACGGCGGTAGCGAGGATGAAGGTCAGCCAGGCGTGGAACGTCATGCCGGCTACGCTAGAACCTGGATGGCCTGAGTGTCACCAGGGACCTTAAATGGGCGAGAGGAATGAGGGTAGGACCGCGGGTGGGCCGGCTCACCGGCGAAAGGCGCCGTCGAGTGCCGCAACCAGGATCTCCAGCACGGCCTTGCTGTCGTCCTCGATCTCGTTGACCGCCTGCAGGAACCGGTCGATGCCCACCTTCATCTCCGGCAACGATGTCTCCTCGCGCCAGGCCGTCAGCATGCGGTGGTAGCCCCGCAGGTCGGCCCGCTGTGCGCAGTAGGCCGTCACCATGTCCGGCGTTGCGACCTGCTCGACCAGCCCCGGTGTCGCGCAGGCCTGCTCCAGCGTGCGCCGCTGCGCCTGGGTGTCCCAGTGCATCTGTACTAGGGCCTTGGTGATGATGGGCAGCCCCGCAATGGACGGGCGCCGGGACAGGTCGATGCGCTCGACTGCCTTGCCGTTGTCCACGACGAGGACGTCGCCGCGAGGCGTCTGCTTGAGGTCGGCCGCCATGACATTTTCGAACCGCCACGGGAACAGGTCACGCTTGAGGTCGGCCAGCATGTGCAGTTCTTCCCCATACCCCTGCCGGACACTCGGCGGTGGCGGAGCCGCCTCGCCGTCGAAGAACAAGGCCAGGGTGTTCTCGATGTGGTCCGCGCGGGGAGTGTCAAAAACCTGGGGCAACATGCTTGCTTGCCTGTCTCGGGCTGATCGGCCTGGCTGATGCCTGACCATGAGGGCGGCAGGCGTGATGCAGTGGACGGTGCGGTTGGAGACGCGGACAAGCGCGGGCGAGGTGACGACGACGGAGCTGGCGACGATCAGCCGGCCGGGGGTGGTCAGCACGCTCGCGGAGGTCGGCCTCGTGCTCGCCGAGACCAAGACGCTGCTGGCCAAGCTGCAGGCGAGCACGCTGTGCGGCCAAGTGGCGGAGTATGCGGCCCATCACCGGATCTGCCCGCAATGCGGGGTGCTGCAGCCGCTCAAGGACCGGCGCACACGCCGGCTGCAGACGCTGTTCGGCACGGTCGAGGTTGAGGCGCCGCGGTTCAAGGTCTGCCGTTGCCGCCAGTCCGCGCCCCTGGCGGAGGCGGCGACGATCTCGCCGGTCTGCGCGTTGCTGACCGCGCGCTGCACGCCGGAGCTGGAGCGGGTGCAGGCCGAGTTGGGCGCACGCAGCTCGTTCCGGGATGGTGCGCGCATTCTGGAAGCTTTGCTGCCCGTCGCGCCGGCGAACCACGAGAGCCTGCGCGCCCGCACCCATGCCGTCGCCCTGCAGCTCGAGGCAGCCGACCGGCAAGCAGCTGCAGAAGTGACGGCTGTCCGAGGCGAACCGGCCAAGGCCGTAGCGGCGGATGACCACCGGCCCGTTGTCATGCTCGATGGCGCCTATATCCGCGCGGTGCCGGGCCACCCGGTCCGGAACTTCGAGGCGATCTGCGGCAAGGTGGAGCGAGAGGGCCACCCTACCCGGCGCTTCGCCCTGGTGCGCAGCGTGGCCGAGCAGCCCCATGCCCTGCTGCGCGCGGCGCTGCTTGATCAGGGCTGGCGGGAGGGCGACGCGGTCACCGCGATCAGCGACGGCGACCCCGCGTTGCCGGCGCTGGTGCGCTCGGCCACGGGCGGCCCGGTGGAGTCCATCCTGGACTGGTTCCATCTCTCCATGCGCGTGCAGCACGTCGAGCAGGTCATGGGCGGCCTGTGCGCCCTCGAGCCGCCGCCCCTCGTCCCGCTCGACCAGGCTCGGATCGACGTGGAACGGTTGCGGCACCTGCTCTGGAACGGCCACCACGACAAGGCGTGCGAGGCCCTGGGCCGGATCGTGAGCTGGGCCAAGGAAGCCAGCGTGCTGAACGAACCCGCAATGGGAGCGGGGGCAGGGCGCCTGGTCGCGCGTTGCACGGAGCTGCGTGCCTACATCGAGACCAACAAGGGCGCGCTGATCGACTACGGCCAGCGCTGCCGGGCTGGCAAGCCGATCTCGACCTCGCGGGCCGAGGGCACCGTCAACCAGCTGGTGAGTGCCCGCATGAACAAGCGCCAGCAGATGCGCTGGTCACCTCGAGGCGCCCATCGTGTGCTTCAGGTCAGGGCGGCGGTGCTGGACGGGCGGTTTGGCCACCCAGCAATCCAGCTCGCGGCGTAGCGCCCCAGGTTTTTGACACTCCCGCCTCAGGGCTGGTTCGCGTAGTAGGCCGCGGCTGCCTCGATCTCGGGCTGCTTCATCTGGCGCGCGATGTTGCGCATCTGCCCGCTGATGTCGTTGTGCCGGGCGCCGGATGCGAACGCCTGAAGCTGCGTCCGCAGGTATGCGGCGGGCTGACCCTCGAGCCAGGCGCTGCCCGCCTTGTTGTCCAGCCTGCCATGGCAGGAGCCGCAGGCGGCAATGCTGCGCATTGGCGCGCCGTTCGTGACAATCTGCGGCCCCAGCCCGTCATTGGCCGGGTGATACCCCGGTGGACGCGGCAGATAGGCGTAGTAGGCCGCGAGGTCGCGCATGTCGGGATCGCTGAGATCGGCGACAAACGACGCCATCACCACGCTGGGACGCGCACCGGACTTGAAATCCTGCAGCTGCTTGTAAATCGCTGCGACATATTGCCCGGCAAGGTTGGGCACCTCCGCCTCGCTCAGGCCGCGCGCGCCGTGGCACGTCGTGCAGCGGAGCGCAAAGGTGGCGCCCCGGCCGATCGACTCGGCGCTCGCGTTGTGCAGCATCTGCGGCGTGACCACGACCTGGGTGGTCTGGGTGGCCGCTGGCATGACGGCCTCGGTCACTGGCACCGCACGCTGCACGCCGGCGGCGCTGCAGATCGTGTCCCAAACGCTTTGGAGACCCGCATTGGTCTGCGACGGCAGCCAGACGAACCCGGTATAAACCGCGCCCAGCGCAATCGCCGCGGTCAATGCGACGCTCGTGGTGAACCATGGGTTACGGAGCGAGACCAGCCGTCCGGCGCTCATCGCTGCGCACCCACGACGATCGCCGGGACGTTGGTGCCCGGCATTGCCAGCAGGCGCGCGATGGGGAAGCCGTAGTTCACCGCTGTCAAAACGACCATCAGGCTGACCCAGAGGGCAAAGCCGTTGAGCGCTACCGGCACCGACCTAGGCTCATGCACCGCGACGCTGAACCGGTAAACGCCGGGCTCCACCCGCGGCGCCCGCAGCCCGCGGATCAGCACCGCGAGGAACAGCAGCCCGGAGACCACGAGGATGGCGCCGCCAAACACCGAAAGGATCGCCGAGGCCGCCTGGGCCGCGATCGCCGGGTCGGTGAAGTCGTAGAACGCCATGCGGCGGGGCATGCCGAGGATACCGACGTAGTGCCACGGGAAGGTCAGCACGATCATGCCGACGAACCACGTCCAGAGCTGCGCCCGCATCAGGCCGAGGTCGCTGAGCGCCCGCCCGGTCAGATGCGGCCAGATGTCGTAGGCGATCGCAAAGTACATGATGACGATCGCGCCGCCGAAGATCAGGTGGAAGTGCCCGGTGATCCACTGGGTATTATGGACGGCCATGTCGAGCTGGTAGCTCATGTTGATGAGCCCGCCGGCGCCGCCGAAGCCGAGCATCACGAAGGAGAAGGCGACCGCGAGCATCATCGGGTTGCGCCAGGGCAGGGCGCCGATCCAGCCGAACATGCCCTTGCCGCCGCGCAGCCGCCCGGCGATCTCGACCGAGGCGCAAATGGTGAACACGGTGAGCAGGGTCGGCAATGCGACCAGGGCGGTGAACACCGAGTGCAGGAACTTGAAGCCGGCGCCCACCTGCGGGTCGGCGAACAGGTGGTGCACCCCGATCGGCATGGCGACGACCAGGAACAGCACGAAGGACAGCCGCGCCATCAGGTCGCTGTACAGCCGGCCGCCGATCGCCCGCGGGACGATCGTGTAGTATGCGATGTAGGTCGGCATCAGCCAGAAATAGACGATGGCGTGCAG
>JANXVC010000355.1 GCA_025351925.1 Rhodospirillales bacterium
GGTGGCTTCGTCGTAGGCATGCAGATGCACGATCGCCGCGCCCGCCTGCGCGGCCGCAATCCCGTCGGCCACGATCTCCTCGACCGTGATCGGCATTCCCGGCTGCCGCTCCCGTCCCCACGGGCCGTTGAGCGCTGCTTCGATCCAGACTTTCCCCGGTGCGGTCATCTGATCACCCGTGCTCCATCGCGATCGTCTTGGTCATGCCGAACGCGCGCATGACCGCTCTTGCCGATGCTCCCCAACGGGACGCGCAACAGCAACGAAGTCCAGCACCGGGCCGACCACGTCCTGCCGCGCCAGCGGGCTGCTGCGCGGCACGGTTCCAGTCGAGGTTCGTTCGCGGGGTGCCTACCGTCTCGGACGGGTCGGCAGATCGATTTTCCCGGCCAGCATGGGCGTGAAAGCGCGCGAACACGCAGACTTTGCAGCCTTCCATGCCATCCTCCCTTTGCGCCATGCGTGGAACGCTGACCCTTGCATCAACCATAAGTGGACCGCTCATCATGCGGAAGTCCTTTTTCTCCGATTGATCCGAGGAATTCCCATACCGCTGGATGGTCTTTTCGGGTCCAGTTCGGCCGTCCTGGAGACCGGCCCAGGTCAGCGGCACAAGACCGGCTATGCCGGGGAACGCCTCTTTTCAACAAGGCATGAGCGAACCGCCGTGGCGTTGCACTGCGAGGCGAACGCCTGCACCATGCTTCGACGGGATTGATCCCAAGCTCAAAAATAGAGGTGACGGTGCACTGGACCAGACAGCATGTTCTCGCAGGACTACTCGCTACAATGCCCGCGATGGCGGCCGATGCTCAAAGCGCGATCGAAATCTCGAACGCCTGGACTCCTGCGTTGACGCAAACCCGCGTTGATACACCGGTTTACATGACGATCGCCAACCGAGGCGAGGAGCCGGACGCCTTGCTTCGAGTCCGGTGCCCCGTCGCCGATTTCGCCGAGAAGCACGTGACCGACCGCGGGGAGGGCGGTCTTGCGATGCGGGAGGTAAAGGCGATCGCGATCCCAGCCGCCAACACGGTCATGCTGGCCCCGCGTGGCACCCATTTGATGCTGCTGCATACGAAGCAGGCGCTGCAGCCAGGCGAGGCGTTCACGTGCTCCATCGTCTTCCAGAAGACCGGCGCCATATCGGTCGAGGTAACGGTCGCGTCTGGCAGCGCAGAGGGCAAACCTTAAGCGCCCGGCTGCTGCGCTCGCCCGCGCAACCAGCCTTGCGGCCAGGTAAACGGCTTCCTTTAAAGAGGCCATCAGGCTGTCTGGGGTATTTATGCCGCGGCGGCTTGAGCAGCGCCGTTTTCATTGTCGTTGGCCAGCCCTGGATACCAGCGCGTGAACAGCGGCCGGAGCGTGCCATCGAGCGTTCGGGTTTGCAGCAGCAGATGGGCGCCGCGCTTGGTCCCCTGCATCTGCTGACGCTTGGCGAAGCGCTTGCTGATGACGGCGTTGACCGTGCTTTCGGCCAGATATGAGGAAATACGCTCGCCGTAGTTATCGGGTTGTGGGCGTTGCAGGCGATGTAAACGGCGAACTCGTGTGCGGCTCGTGCGAACTTGCCCAGGTTCGGGCGATGTCAGGTTGCTGGGCCTGGTCAGGCCATGGCAGCGTGGCTGACATGACAACCTCACCCAATCCCTATCGCGGTTTCCGCTTTCCGGCCGAGGTGATCCAGCACGCGGTGTGGCTTGACCACTGCTTCAGCCTCAGTCTGCGCGATGTCAAGGCGATACTCGCTGCTCGCGGCGTAGTCGTGTCGTATGAAAGCATTCGCGAGTGGGGCCTGCGCTTCGGCCCGCTGTTTGCCAACACACTGAAGCGACGCAGGCCCAGGCCGGGCGAGACCGAACGCGCTCGATCCGACTGCGACATTCCAACCAAACGGTCAGACCAGTCAGTTTTAGTCCAATCGTGCTTATACCGAGCTCGGCATAAACCCGTATCCCGAACCTACCCCTTGTAGAGACCCAGGCCGTCAAACGCATCGCTCAACACGGGCTGGACGTCATCCAGCCCCATCCATTCCCGTATCATGCTGGCATAGACACGGCGAAAATCGGTTGTATAGCGGAGATTGCCGTCGTCCAGGGCAAGCAGGTCCGGCGATTGGCCATAAAGTCCGCCTTTCACCCCAGCGCCGGCAATGAACACCGGTCCGGCGGTGCCATGATCGGTGCCGCCATTCGCATTCTCCGCCACCCGGCGGCCGAACTCGCTGAACACCATGACCGCAACGTCGCCGCTGCGGCCAATGCGGCGCATGTCGGCCAGGAACGCGGCGATATGGTCGGAGGTGTAGCTCCACAGCCGCGCATGCGTGTCGGCTTGGTAAACATGCGTATCGAACGCATTGTGCGGGTAGGTCACATAGTAGATGCGTGTCGAAAAGTCGCCGGCGATCAGCGCCGCAACGCGTTCCAGGCCAAAGCGGTAAAGACCATATTCGATAGGAGTGCGATAGCTTGAGCAGGCCTCACGCACCCGCACTTCGGCGGACTGCGCCGAGCGGGCCACGTCGGCCATGAACCGCTGCGCCGGGCTGTTTGCAGCGCTTCCGACCAGGCGACGCAGGATGTCGCGCTCGTCGAAGGACCCGGCGCGCTCGAACTTCTGCGGATCGTCGAACACCAGCGGCACGTGGTCGCGCGCCCGCACGGCGAGCGACTGGCCCGCCTGCAAATTCACCAAGTATTCGGGATTGGCCGGCGTATCCAGGGCGTCGGCCAGCCGGCCCAGCCAGCCATAGGCCTCGCCGCGGTTCGGCGCCGCCGTGTGCCAATACGCCATGGAGGTGAAATGCGAAAAGGACGGCTGCTCGTAGCCGACGCCTTGCACGATCGCCAGCTCGCCGTCCTGATATAGCCGGGCGAAGCCTGCCATGGTGGGCTGCAGGCCGAGATGTTCGTCCAGGCGGATGACACGCTCGGCCCGTACGCCGAGCTTGGGCCGAGCGCGGTAGTAGGCGTCATCGCCATACGGGATGACGGTATTGAGCCCATCATTGGCGCCAGATAGTTCCACGACGACCAGGATTCGTTCGCTGGTTTTGGGAGCAGCGGCCTCGGCCGGGGGCGAATACAGCGCCGGGGCGCCGACAGCGCTGATAAGGCCCAGGCCCAGGCTGCCAACGCCAAGACGCAGCATCTCGCGGCGGGCCGGACCTGAACGGTGGCGGTGAGGTTCTGACATAAACGGTGTTCCCCTGCACGACGCGACATTGCCCCAAGCGCGGATCAGGCCAACTGATACTCGGGCGTGCTCATGATCAGATGGCTGAGCAGGCGCAACGGCTCCTCCATATACGAGCGGGCCCGGCTGATTTCCGCGGTGCCGAGCTGGTCCTCCAGGAAGGCGACCAGCATCGCCCTCACGCCGTCATCGATTGAAACGCTAAGAAAGCGGTCCAGCAGCAAATCCACCGTGTCGCTTGCGCTGGCGCAGCCTGACGCTGTGACGATCTCGGTGAGGCTGAACTGCGCCGGCGTGCGCAGGATCGGCCGGACCTTCCGCACTGCCTCTTGCCAGCCTTTCAGGCTGGCGTAGCGTGTGTTGAACTGCTCCGACACAGGAGCCGCGTCCATCTTCTCCCCCTGGCCGGGCGAAACTGAGGTCCTGGCTGGCCCCTCGGCCGTCGCCGCCGCGACATCCAAGCCCTGCCGCATCCGCGCATTCACGCTGCGCACCACGGCGCCGGGATCGAGGCTGGGATCGGTGAACTCGATCATGTCCGGGAACATGACCTCGCGCGCAAAATTGCCGCGCGCCAGCAGCGTGCCAGGCGTGATCCAGGCCCGCCCCTG
>JANXVC010000267.1 GCA_025351925.1 Rhodospirillales bacterium
GTCTCATAGTTCGTCATCTATGTGTTTGCCCGATGTCTGAGGTTGAAGCTACCGGAGCCAGAGCGTTTCTGGCTCCGGTAGCTGATCACCTAATAATAGGCGCCACAGCCGTTCCCGCCGCCGGACTCGCTTAACGCCTTCGACAGCATCGTGTCCGTCGCCTTGATGTGCGCGATGTCGTCCGGTGTCATCTTCCGGAGCATTTCGGCCTCGGCCGCCTTTAGCTGGCCGCCGAACTGGACAATGACAGCTTCGACGGGCATGCCGACCAGGGCCAGCGTGGTGCATGGATCGGGCGATGGTGTTGAGGAGTTGAGTGACGTAAGGGCTCATCCGGAAACAAGCGCTCGGACTGATGACGTGTTTGGTTGCAAGGTGTAGTTCCATTCGCCGTGAAAGGCATCGCGGCTGATGTTGAGGCCGTCCATCTCTTGATCGGACACGACGATCCCCTTGGGGTAGTCGGCGCTGTCCAGTTCGCAGCGGACAGTCAGGCCGGTATCGGTTGTCGTGGCGCTGATCAGATCGACGATGACGCGGTAGCTGACCAGTGGCCGCGCCCTCCAGTTCATCGTGATGAACGAGGGGAGTGTCAAAAACCTGGGGCGCTACGCCGCGAGTTGGATTGCCGGGTGGCCAAAGCGCCCGTCCAGCACCGCGACCCTGACCTGAAGCACGCGATGAGCGCCGCGGGGCGACCAGCGCATCTGCTGGCGCTTGTTCATGCGTGCGCTGACCAGCTGGTTGACGGTGCCTTCCGCGCGTGAGGTCGAGATCGGCTTGCCGTCCCGATGGCGCTGGCCGTAGTCGATCAGCGCGCCCTCATTGTTCTCGATGTAGCTGCGCAGCTCCGTGCAGCGTGCGGCCAGGCGCCTGGCCTTGGCTTCGACGCCGGGTTCGTCGAGCGCGATGGCGTCCTTGGCCCAGCTTGCGATCCGGTTCAGAGCCTCACGCGCCTTTTCATGGTGGCCGTTCCAGAGTAGATGCCGCAGTCGTTCCACGTCGATCCGAGCATGGTCGAGCGGGACGAGGAGCGGCGGCTCCAGGGTGCACAGGCCTCCCATGATCTGCTCGACGTGCTGCACGCGCATCGAGAGATGGAACCAGTCCAGGATGGGCTCCACCGGGCCGCCCGTGGCCGAGCGCACCAGCGCCGGCAATGCGGGGTCGCCGTCGCTGATCGCGGTGACCACGTCGCCCTCCCGCCAGCCCTGGTCGAGCAGCGCCGCGCGCAGCAGCGCATGGGGCTGCCCGGCCACGCTGCGCACCAAGGCAAAGCGCCGGGTAGCATGGCCCTCATGCTCCACCTTGCCGCAGATCGCCTCGAAGTTCCGGGTCTGGTGGCCCGGCACAGCGCGTATGTAGGCGCCGTCGAGCATGACGACGGGCCGGCTCGTGTCCGCCACAGCGGCCTTGTCCGGCTTGTGTGGGACAGCCGTGACCTCCGCAGCTGCTTGCCGGTCGGCAGCCTCAAGCTGCAGGGCAACGGCATGGGTGCGGGTGCGCAGGCTCTCGTGGTTCGCCGGCGAGACAGGCAGCAGGCTCTCCAGAATGCGCGCACCATCCCGGAACGAGGTACGCGCACCGAGCTCGGCCTGCACCCGCTCCAGCTCCGGCGTGCAGCGGGCGGTCAGCAACGCGCAGACCGGCGAGACCGTCACGGCCGCCAGGGACGTCGCCAAACGGCAGCGGCAGGCCTTGAACCGCGGTGCCTCGACCTCGACCGTGCCAAACAGCGTCTGCAGCCGGCGCGTGCGCCGGTCCTTGAGCGGCTGCAGCACCCCGCACGCCGCACAGGCCCGGTGGAAAGCCGCATACGCCGCCACTTGGCCGCACAGCATGCCCGCCTGCAGCTTGGCCAACAGCGTCTTGGTCTCGTCGAGCATGAGGCCGACCTCCGCAAGCGTGCTGACCACCCCCGGCCGGCTGAACGTCACCAGCTCCGTCGTCGTCACCTCGTCCGCGCTGGTCCTCGCTTCCAGCCGCACCGTCCACTGCATCACGCTTGCCGCCCTCATGGTCAGGCGTCAGCCAGGCCGATCAGCCCGAAACAGGCAAGCAAGCATGTTGCCCCAGGTTTTTGACACTCCCCCCGGCTTCTTCGTCAGCCGCACCGCGGAGGGCCTGGCCATCCTGGACGAAGCCGGACACCCCAACATCAAGCTGCAATACGACATCTACCACGCCCAGGTGATGGAGGGCGACCTGCTGCCGACCATCGAGCGCAACCTCGCGCGCATCGGCCACATGCAGGTCGCTGACAACCCCGGACGGCACGAGCCGGGCACGGGAGAGATCAACTACCCCTATGTGTTCCGGCGCCTGGACGAGCTTGGCTACATGGGCTGGATCGGCTGCGAGTACAAGCCGTCTGCCGCGGGGCTGGGATGGATGCAGCCTTACCGCACGGCGGCCTAACCCCTTTCCCTCTGAAAAGGACCCATCATGAGCAACATTGGTTTCATCGGCCTGGGCATCATGGGCCGCCCCATGGCGGGGCACCTGCTGGCGGGCGGGCACAGCCTGTTCGTTCATGACCTGCATCCCGTGCCGCAGCACCTGCTGGATGCCGGTGCCACCGCCTGCAACAGCGGGGCAGAGGTCGCGCGCCACGCCGACATCATCGTCACTATGGTGCCCGACACCCCGCACGTGGAGGCAGCCCTTTTCGGACCGGGCGGCGTCGCCGAGGGCCTCTCGCCCGGCAAGGTGGTTGTGGACATGAGCAGCATCTTGCCCATCGCCACCAAGGACATGGCAGGGCGCATCAACGCGCTCGGCTGCGACTACCTGGACGCCCCGGTATCGGGCGGCGACGTGGGTGCCAAGGCGGCCAGCCTCACCATCATGGTCGGCGGCCCCGAGGCGGCGTTTGCGCGGGTGGAGCCGGTGTTCAAGCTGATGGGAAAGAACATCACCCTGGTCGGCGGCAACGGCGACGGGCAGACCACGAAGGTCGCAAACCAAATCATCGTGGCCCTCACGATCGAGGCGGTGGGCGAGGCGCTGCTGTTCGCCTCCAAAGCCGGCGCCGACCCGGCGCGGGTGCGGCAAGCGCTGATGGGCGGCTTCGCCAACTCGCGCATTCTGGAGGTCCATGGCGAGCGCATGGTCAAGCGCAACTTCGAGCCGGGCTTCCGGATCGAGCTGCACCAGAAGGACCTGAGCCTGGCGCTGGCCGGCGCGCGGGCGCTGGGCGTCAGCCTGCCCAACACCGCGACCTGCCAGGAGCTGTTCAACGCGGCAGCGGCGGCGGGCGGCAAGGCATGGGACCATTCGGGCATGGTGCGGGTGCTGGAGATGCTCGCGCACCACGAGATCGGGCAGGACCAGCGCCAGCACGCGCAAGCCGCGGCGGAGTAGCCATGTAGCCGCGCAACGGCACCGTCAACTTGGCGGCTGGCCGGCTTGCGAGATGCGGCTGAGCCGGGTAGGCGGGCGGGATGACGACACCTGCCTGTCCGAGCTACGCCGGCTGAGATCATCAGCCACGCCGTCTGGCTTTACGGGACCGCCGCAAGCTGGGTGTTGTAATGTTGTCGGGCGCTGAGCGGCGTAGTCCGTGGCATGGACGAAGACTACGTCGTGTCGGATACCGGTCAGCACCAGTCTTGCTTCCGATTGGATCAAGCCCGGACTGGAGAAATCCCGAAAGAACGTTACGGCCCCCAATCTCGCGACAGTCCCCCGTGCATGTCTCCCACCTGCTTGCCTAACGTCTTGGTTCTAACGCGTACCCCTTTCAAGGTGTTGCTGCCCGAGCGTGGGCAAGCACGCGTGCGGTGGCGACATGAGCCCGTACGGTGGCGGCGTCGACGTATCCCTTGGGCTTGGCGACCTTGGGTCCGCGCTTGCTGGTTGCGACCTGGCGGGGATCGACGTTGCGTGCCAGTTGCAGCAGCCGGCCAGCCAACGCGGTCGGGTCGCCATCGTAGGAGCACCCCTGCTCGGGCGGCAGCGCGATGAGCATGCCCTCGTAGCCGCTCCTGACGTGCTGGGCCAGATGATAGGTGGACACCTCCGGCGGCGGCTCCTGCTCCCGATGCGCCTGCTCCACGCAGCGCTGCAGCAAGGCTAGGACGTTGTAGGCCAGCACTGCCACCGCAAAGCCCAGCAGCGCCGCGCGGGGGTGGCCCAGGCTGCGGATCTCGCTGTTGAGCACGGACTCCAGTCGTTGGAACATACCCTCGACGCGCCACCGCTTACGATACAGCGTGGCGATCCGCTGGGCGCCAATCTCCTTGGGCAGGTTGCTCCACAGCCGGATCACGCGCTCGCCCGCCTCGGTCGGCGTATCCAGCGCGAGCTCGATGCGCCGCCACGGCGCGGGCGCCCCTGTCACCTCGATCAGCTGCTCGCGCACTTGGCCCGTCTCGGTGCGGCCGCATTCGCGCCATGCCTCTTGCCCGGCCAGCCGGGGTTGGCGACCGTGCTCGCGCACGATGAAGCCAGCCCCTGCTTCGTCCAAGCCCTCCATGACCGCGCGCGTGCAAAAATGCCGGTCGGCAATCCACAGCTGCCCCGGTTGCGCGCTGGCCAGCAACGGCGCTACCAAAGCACGTTCGCTTTGGTGCGCGTCCTCGCCGGCCACGAGGTCGGTGACCAGGCCGCTGTCCGGGTCGTAGACCACCAGCGTCTGCCCCGGCAGCGCAGCGCCGCGGTGCCCGCGCAGCGGCGCCAAGCGTTTCTCGCTGGCCGGCAGGTGGTTGCCGTCGAGCACGCGCAAATGCCAGCCCGGCAGGGTCGTGCCGTCGTCCACGGCCGCGGCCACCGGCGCCAGGCGCTGCCGCGCACCAGGGCGCGCAGGATGCCAGGCTCAGTGTGGTTGACCTTGTCATACAGCGCAGCCAGCGTAACCGGCAGCGTTTCCATCCGCCGCGCCGCCGCATGCAGCGACGGGCGCAGGCCCAGGGACACCAGCGTCACCAGTTCGACCACCGTGGAAAACAGCAGCTCGCGCGAATACTGGCATTGCCGGTGCTCGTCGAACACCTCGTCGATCCATTCTGCCGGCAACGCATGCTCCAGCGCTGTCCGCGCCATCACGCTCGCCGGCGCATGCCGCTCAAACCGTTCAATGACAGAGGTCCAGATGATGCCGCTCCTGCCCGCTCGTCAGATCAGAACGCGGCACCTGGGGCCTAATCAAAGACCTTGAAAGGGGTGGTTCTAACGCGCCGTACTGTGCGGGGCACTCGGATGCCCGAAGTCCCAGTGACTGCACTTGGACGTTTGCCCAATGCCGGGGTTAAGCACGTTGCAGGGATCGAGCATGCGGTAGAACTGCGTCAGCGCCTGTTTTGCTTTATAGAGGTGTCCGACATTGTGCTCCGCCGGATATTCGGCCCCCCGGCTGTCGAGGAGCGACCACATACGATGCTCCAGGTCCAGACAGTCCTGCCCCTTTCGGACCACGTAGTCCTGATGGAACACGTGGCAAAAGAAGTGCCCGTAATACAACTTGTGGATTATAGCGGCGTCGATGTCTGGCGGCAGGGTTTCGAGCCAGTCCGCCTCGTTACGCCGCAGCGCCACGTCGAGCGCCACGATGTCTTCGACCTCGTCGTGGTGCACCGCACGGTAGCGGACCGCGGCGCCGGCCGCAGCGAAGCGATGCAGAAAGGCCTTGCCGCCCTCCTCGTCGGTGCATTCGAAGTAGGCCCCGGCAGATGTCGCGAAGAACTTCTTTAGAAAGCGCCGAGCCTCCTCGACCCCATCGCCCGCCATCTTCAGTAGCAGGTGGTGCTCGTACCGGTCTCGATACTCCCGCATGCGGGCCGGCAGATGGTGGGGGAACAGGCGACTGAGCGCTTGCAGAACCCGGTCACTGAGGTAGGCCGGCAGGACGCCCAAACGCTCAATGGCGACGTCGAACCGGGTTTTTAGAGCGAAGAAACGGGGCAGGCGCGCCGTCCCTAGGTGTTGGATCAGCAGAAAACTGTCTTTGCCGTACTCCTCCGCAATATCGAACGCTCCGCGATGAAGGTATTCCCCAGCCACCGGCAGGGTCTGGAATTCCGATAGGATATGGCGGCGGAGGGCCGACAACTCCTGCGCATCGTTGGTGCCGATGTAGAAGACCTTGGTCTGCTTGTCGGCCGGGAACGTGTCCAGGCGCACTGCGAAGACGGCGAGCTTCCCTGCGCAGCCCGACGCCTCATAGAGGCGCCTCGGATCCGCGTTGAACCGGGCCGGCGTATCGGCGTCGACCGCCCGAACGTGGTTGACGTAGTCGTGGTCGGATGCCCAGCTTGTGGCGTCGTGCTCGATGTCCGCTTCGGCGATCTCCCATCGATCGAGCTGGCCCAGCATCTCCTCAGGGGGCCTCGGCAGCCGGATGCCGAGATGGTTCACGAGACGCAGCCGACCGTCCTCGCCGACCTGTGCGTAAAGGGCGAGTTGGGTGTAGGCTGGCCCGCGCTGGATTAGCGCGCCGCCTGAGTTGTTGCAGATGCCGCCAAATACGGAAGCGCCGATACAGGATGAACCGATCACCGAATGCGGCTCCCGACCCAGCGGCTTGAGTGCCTTCTCGAGCTGGTCCAGTGTCGCGCCAGGCAGGCAGACGACCTGCCGGCCGCCATCGATAAGGTGCAGCGTCCGCATGCGCATGGTGCTGATAAGGACGACGTCGCGATCGTAATCGTTGCCGTCAGGTGTGGAGCCGCCGGTCAGCCCGGTGTTGGCTGCCTGAGTGATAACAATTGCGCCGGCCTCGACGCAGGCCTTCAATGCACGCCATTGCTCGACCAGGCTTCCTGGTCGGACAACCGCAAGCACGTTGCCGTTGCCGAACCGGTAGCCGGTGCGGTAGCGCTGGGTCTGCTCCGGCTTGGTGAGCACGTGGCGCTTGCCCAGGAGCGAGCGGAGTTCAGCGAGAAGGCCGGCTGTATCTGCAACTAACGCAGTGCGCGGCGGGGCCACTTCCTCGCAGGAAAAGCCCGTGGCCGCGCTTGTTGAGACAATCTCTGGCAATGACCCGGTCCTTGCTCGTTACCAGCAGGCGCGTTTCGTAAGCATGTCGTTCACCTGTTCGCCCCCGCTTGAGGGACAGGAGGCCGTCCTGGTAGCGGCGTCAGCGCCGGACGCGGCCTAGCTGATACTCCTGAACCTCAGCCGTCAAGCAAGGCAGTCGCATATTGCAGGGAATTCGCATTTTGTAGTTCCGACAAGGCCACGACCTGAGTCTACAATGCCGCTGGGTAGAGCCGGGCGGGGACCGTCGGGCATAGGGAGAGTGCCATGCTGCAAATGCCGATGCCAGACCGGGCCGTGCTGGCGCGTCGTGCGGAGATCGTCGCGGCCCTACGCCGGATCGTGCCCGGCGAGGGCGTCATCGATACTGAGCTGGAGCGTCGCGTCTACGAAAGCGACGGCCTGACCGCCTACCGCACGCTGCCCATGGTGGTCGTGCTGCCGGAGAACACCGAGCAAATCGTGCACATCCTCCGTTATTGCAGCGCCAATGGCGTGAAGGTGGTGCCACGCGGGGCCGGCACGTCGCTGTCTGGCGGCGCATTGCCGCTCGCGGACGGCGTGCTGCTGGGCCTCGGCAAGTTCATGCGCATCCTGGAGATCGACGTCCCGAACCGCTGCGTCGTCGTGCAGCCTGGCGTCACCAACCTGGGCATCACGCACGCCGTGCAGGACCAGGGCTTCTACTACGCGCCCGATCCATCCAGCCAGATCGCCTGCACCATCGGCGGCAACGTGGCGGAGAACTCGGGCGGGGTGCATTGCCTAAAGTACGGCCTGACCACGAACAACGTGATTGGGATCGAGATGGTCACGATGGACGGCGAAATCGTACGGCTTGGCGGCAAGCACCTTGATAGCGCCGGGTACGACCTGCTGGGCGTGATGGTAGGCTCGGAGGGGCTGCTGGGTATAGTAACCGAGGTTACGGTCCGTATCCTGCCGAAGCCACCGGGCGCCCGCGCGCTGCTGCTCGGCTTTCCCACCATCGAAGGCGCCGGCAACGCAGTCGCGGCGATCATCGGTGCCGGCATCATCCCCGGTGGCATGGAGATGATGGACCGCCTGGCCGTAGAGGCCGCGGAGGCGTTCGCTCACGCCGGCTATCCGATGGACGCCGAGGCGTTGCTGATCGTGGAGCTGGACGGGTGCGAGGCCGAGGTGGACCATCTGGTCCAGGCCGTTGAGGCGATCGCGGCCGAGCACGGTGCAACAACCTGCCGCACGAGCCGTAACGAGGAGGAGCGACTGCTGTTCTGGGCCGGACGGAAATCCGCGTTCCCTGCGGTCGGCCGCCTGTCGCCCGACTACTACTGCATGGACGGCACTATCCCGCGCAAGCGCCTGGGCGAGGTGCTGGCCCGCATGAAGCAGATGGAGGGCCGATACGGCCTGCGGGTGGCAAACGTGTTTCACGCCGGAGACGGCAACCTGCACCCTCTCATCCTTTACGATGCCAACAATCCGGGCGAACTGGAGCGGGCGGAGGAGTTCGGCAACGACATCCTGCGGCTGTGCGTCGAGGTCGGCGGCGTGCTGACGGGGGAGCACGGCGTTGGCGTGGAGAAGCGCGACCTGATGGGCACGATGTTCAACGAAGCGGATCTGGACCAGCAGCAGCGGCTGAAGTGCGCCTTCGACCCGGACAGCCTGCTTAACCCCGGCAAGGTGTTTCCACAGCTTTGCAAATGCGCCGAGCTGGGTCGTGTGCACGTCCACGCCGGGCAGGTCCGCTTTCCCGACCTGCCACGCTTTTAGGCAGACAGCGATGGAGGTTTTCCGTCCGGGCGATGCGCACGAAACCGAACAGGTGGTCGCCTGGGCGGCCGCCGAACGCAAGCCGCTCGAGATCCTGGGCGGCGGTAGCAAGCGGGCGCTGGGGCGTCCGTCCCGGACGGAGCATACACTCGACCTCTCAGCGCTATGCGGCATTGTTGACTACGACTCGTCCGAGCTGGTGCTGACCGCCCGCGCCGCCACAACCATGACTGAGATCGAAGATCAGCTCGTGGCCCATCACCAGATGCTGGCTTTCGAGCCGCCGGATTGGCGCGAAGTACTTGGGACCTCCGGGGCACAGACGCTGGGCGGTATTCTAGCCTGCAATCTGTCCGGCCCGCGGCGTGTGCGTGCCGGTGCAGCACGCGACCACTTCTTGGGCTTCGCAGCGGTGAACGGCTGGGGCGACGGTTGGAAGGCCGGCGGCAAGGTCGTGAAGAACGTCACGGGCTACGACATGTGTAAGCTGCAGGCCGGCGCCTTCGGCACGCTGTCTGTGATGACGGAGGTCACCGTGCGGGTACTCCCGCGGCCGGAGACAGCCTGCACGCTGATCCTGCAGAGCCTGTCTGACGAAGACGCGGTTGCGGCCATGGCCGCGGCGCTGAACTCCCCGCATGAAGTCTCCGCGGCGGCGCACCTACCGGTCGTCCTGGTGGCCCGGTCCGGGATTGCGGAGTTGGCCGGGGCGGCAACGACGGCGCTACGGCTGGAAGGACCGCGACCCTCGGTCGATTTCCGCGCAGACGTGCTGGGCAGGCTGCTGGGTGAGGCATTGCGGCTTGGCCCTGCGGACACCGAGCGGTTCTGGACCGGGGTCGGTGCGGTGCAGCCATTTGTCGACCAGCACTCCGCGGGAAAGTCGGATCGGGCGCTGTGGCGCGTCTGCCCTCCGCCGAGTGCGGCACCCGCGCTGGTGCGGCGCGTGCAGGCCGGGCTCGGCTCTGCCGAAGCGTTCTACGACTGGGGTGGCGCCTTGGTATGGCTCAGCGTCGAAGCCGGCACGGATTGCGGCGCGCCGCTGATCCGCGCGGCCGTTGCGCAATCCGGCGGGCACGCCACGCTGATCCGAGCGCCGGAGCGCGTCCGCATGACGGTGCCGGTATTCGAGCCACTGAGCGGTGCGCTGGACGCGCTCACCCGGCGCGTGAAGGCCAGCTTCGATCCCCTGGGCATCCTGAACCCTGGCCGCATGCAGGAAGGGGTCTGATCCATGCAAACCCACGTCGCCCATGCGCAGTATCCAAACCCCATACCGCGATCTTCCCAAAAATCCGGCGCTCCTGTGTGCACTGTATCCTTTGCACCGCGGCTTACCCCCTCAAGCGTGAACTCCATACATCAGGTCCGTCAGGTCGGGCACCACATTGAGAGGATCTAATCCCCCCGTGGCCGGACCGTTACTTGCGCGGCCTGCTGGGATTTGTCCTGTTGCGACCGGAGCTGTTCCGCTTGGAGAGGCTGGCATCAAGCCTCAGCAAATCCGTTGCGCAGTTTATGCCCACGCAGATGAAGGGTGCGCCGAGACCAAGGGCAACGCTGGCCTGACCAGTCCAACTTTCATACCGAAGTCAAAAAAGAACTTGGGAGAGCATGATGTTCCATCAGTTGCTGACGCCGGTGGCTGGCAGCCTGCCGTTATCGTTCGTGGTCGCGGCGCTGCCGATCGTGACCGTGCTGGTGATGCTCGGCGTGCTGCGCCGCCCGGCGTGGCAGGCGTCGCTTGCCGGCCTGATCGTCGGGCTGCTGGTCGCGATCCTGGTCTGGCAGTTCCCGGTCGGCCTGGCTCTCGACAGCGTCGCGGCCGGCGCGGTGTTCGCGCTGTGGCCGGTCATGTGGATCGTGTTCAACGCCCTGCTGCTGTATAACATCGCCGTCGTCTCCGGCCGGTTCGACGCATTCCGCGACTGGGTGCTGGAGCACCTGCCCGACGACCGCCGCATCGTGCTCGTCGTGATCGGCTTCTGCTTCGGCTGCCTGCTGGAGGGCATCTCGGGCTTCGGCACCCCGGTCGCGATCACCAGCGCGTTGCTGATCCTCGTCGGCTATCCGCCGCTGGAGGCCTTGACCTTCACCCTCATCTTCAACACCGCGCCGGTCGCCTTCGGTGCGCTCGGCGCCCCGGTCACCGTGCTCGGCCAGGTCACCGGGCTGCCCGCCGCCCAGCTCGGCGCCATGATCGGCCGGCAGCTTCCGTTTCTGGCGATGCTGCTGCCGTTCTACGTGATGGCGATCTACGGCGGCCTGCGGTCGGTTCGCGCGCTGTGGCCGGTGCTGCTGATCGCCGGCGGCAGCTTCGCCGTGGCGCAGTTCGTGTCGTCCAACTACCTCGACTATGCGCTGACCGACGTGCTCTCCTCGCTCACGGCGCTGGTCGCGACACTCGCCTTCCTGCGCGTCTGGGCGCCAGCGCCGGACGCCGAGTTCACCATGCGCGTCGCCCCGGTGGCGGCCCGGGCGGTAGGCGCCGAGGTGGTGCAGCCGGGAACGGCCAGCACGGTCCCGGCCAAAATACCGGGATGGCAGGGCTGGGTTCCGTGGATCGTGGTCTCGGTCATCGTGATCGCCTGGACCCACTTCAAGATCTTCGCCATCGGCGCGCAGGCGATCCCCTGGCCCGGCCTGCACAACGAGGTGCTGATCACGTTGTATAAGGACAAGCCGTATGCCGCGGTCTGGACGTTCCAGCCACTGGCGACCGGCACCGCGATCCTGCTCTCGGCGATCATCACCGCTGGCCTCGTCGGCGTCGGCCCTGGCCGTTTCATGGAGTGCATCGGCCAGACCTGGAAGCAGAGCCGCATCGCGATCTTCACCGTGGCGCTGATCGTGGGCCTCGCCTATCTGATGAACTACAGTGGGCTGAACTACACGCTGGGCCTGGGTGTCGCCTCCGTCGGCATCTTCTTCCCGCTGGTGTCGCCGTTCCTGGGCTGGGTGGCCGTGTTCCTGTCCGGCAGCGACACCTCGGGCAACGCGCTGTTCGGCAATCTTCAGGTGGTCGCGGCCAACCAGCTCGGCCTCAACCCGGTGCTGATAGCCGCCACCAACTCGTCGGGCGGCGTGATGGGCAAGATGATCTCGCCGCAGAACATCGCCACCGGCGTGTCCGTCACCTCGCTCAAGGGCCAGGAGGGCGTCGTGTTCGCCCGCACTTTCAAGCACAGCATCGCCCTCACCGTCGTGCTGGGCGTGCTCGTGGTGCTGCAGCAGTATGTCTTCCCCTGGATGATCCCGTAAGAGGTCTTCGGTCATGGGCCAGGGGCAACGCATGAAACTATATTGGCCGTCTATTGCCTTATCTTTGTGCTGGAGCCCGTTCTCCAGATCGTAACTCTTTCAGCACTGCAGCCGAATTTCACATTAGCTGGTGAAAGGTGAAGGGGCTGGAGGCACCACCATCCGTTGGGCGAGGATGGTTGCTGTATTCCGCATCGGCGTCCTAACCGGGGCCTCACCTGTGATGGAACAATATGTTGAAAACACACGACATTCAGGAGAGCGGACCTCCTGCGCACCAACAAAGGATTTCATGCGTAGCCCCTGGGTCATGGGCCGATCTCCTGGCGCGAGCTGGGCTGGAACCATTCAGGACCGGCCCACCTTGGATACTTTGCGGAAGTGGCAAAAAACGGCGTGGTTCAGAATCCGGCCTTTTTGGGTTACACAAGGCGCGCGGAAACTGCCGGCCTGTGAGGGTCGGATATTGGCGGAAAGGGTGTCTCGTGCCGGAGGCGGCGAGCCTCCCCGGGTCAAGCTCGCTGGGGCTGAAGCGGTCCCAGGTCCAGCAGGGTCAGCCAGTGCGGATGACCTTGGCCGGTCATCAGTTCCCGCGGGCTTTTGCCCTGGCGCTCGGCACGCCGGCTGCGCAGGAAGCGGCGGTGGTTCAGGAAGAAGCGCAGCAGATCGAGATACGCCCCGCCGAGGTGGCGGCGCAGGGTGAAGTAGGTGCGCAGCCGCGAGTTCAGGTTCTCCACCAGCGAGCTGCTGCGCGGCGTGTCTGCCATGGCCTGCGTAACCGCGTCGACAAGCGTGTGGAACTTGCCGCCCATCGTCGCTCGGAGCCGGTTCCATCCCTGCCAGTATGCGGACGAGGTGCTGGGCAAGCGGTGCAGCAGGCATGCTTCACGCACGAGGGGTTCGGCGACGGCGTGGGTTTGCGCGATGTCGGCCAGTTTGCCATCGAGCACGCCGGCAAAGGCGAGCAGGTTGTCGCGCTGGTTTTGCAGCGCGACCCGCACCGGGCGGATGCGTCGGACATCCGCGGGCTCGCGAGCGGCGAGTTCCTCGACGATGAAGTCGAACAGCGCTTGCCGGATGGCCAGGGCTGGGCCCGCAAGCGCCAGAACGTCATGGCGCAGCCACTGGGTGAGCGTTCGGACGTCGCGGGCCAGCTCATGCGCCTGGGTCTCGGCTTGCCGGGCCAGCGCCAGCTGAGCGGCAAGCTCGTCGTCCGGACCACGCTGCCCGGCGCGGCCGGTCTTGGCCTGCAGCGTCTTGCGCTGTGACGTGGCGCCCTGTGCAAGGCGCGCCAGCGTGTGGGCAAGCCCGTCGCACTGGCGCTGGATGTGGAACACGTCGCCATGGCACGGCGTGTCGCCCCAGGCGGCCCTCTGCCCAGCGCGCAAGCCCTGCCCGGCATCGGCGACGGTGTAGTCGGGATCGAGCCCCTGCTGGGCGGCATCGAGCAAGTGCACGCCCCAGGTGTCGGCGTCACGGCGCTGCTCTGCTGCCAGGAGATAGCAATACGTCGACGCCGCATCGACGCCAGCCAGCACGGGCGTGGCGCCCTGGAAGGCAATGCGACCGGCCATCATTGCTGTCGCGCTACATGCTGGTGATCGGCCAGTCCCTGGGCGGGGGACGGCGGCACGCGCTGCCGCTGGTCGCCGGGGTGGCGCTCGGGGACCTGACGGCCATCACGCTGTTGCTGGCCGGGCTGAGCGCGGTGCTGGCGGCCTCAGCGGAGGCGTTCACGGCGCTGAAGTGGGTGGGCGCGGCCTATCTGGTGTTCCTTGGCGTGAAGATGTGGCGCGCCCGTGCCTGCCGACGCGGCGCCGCCGCTGAAGGCGCAGGCCGCGTTCCGCCAAGCCTACGTGGTCACGGCGCTGAACCCCAACGGCATCGCCTTCTTCGTCGCCTTCGTGCCGCAGTTCATCTCGCCCTCGGCTCCATTCCTGCCCCGGGCCGCGATCCTTGTGGCGAGCTTCGTCGTGCTCGCGGCGGCCAACACGCTGTGCTACGCGCTGCTGGCCGGGCAGGTGTCCTCGCTGGTGTGGCGCCCGTCCGTGCGACGCGGGTTCAACCGGACCGGCGGCGGCGTGCTGGTGGGGGCAGGGCTTGCCCTCGTATTCAGGCGCTGACGGCCTCGCCAACCCGGCTCGGACGTCGCCGGCACGCAAACGGCTCCATCACGGTGCCGCCCCGCTCGTTTGCAGCCCATCCGCGTGCACGAAGCACAGCTTGTTGCCCTCCGGGTCGCGGCAGTAGGCGCCGTAGAAGTCCGGGGCGTAGCGCTCCCGTAGTCCCGGCGCGCCCTCGTCGGCGCCGCCATGCGCGAGGGCCGCGTGCCACGCCGCATCCACCGCCTCGCGGGAGGATGCCGCGAAGCTGACCTGCACGCCGTTGCCCCAGGTGGCCGGCAGGCCGCCCCAGGGCGGCTGCACGCAGAACTGCGGCCAGCGTTGCCCCGGGTACTGCCACAGCAGCCCGGGCTGGCCGCCGATCGTCCCGTCCCCGGCGCGCGCCAGCCCGAGCGGGGCGAGCACGGCGTCGTAGAAGGCTGCCAGACGCAGGAGGTCGCGCGCCCCGACGTTCACGTGGCTGAACATGCGTCCTCCCGTCCCGGATCAGTGCCGCTGCGTGCCCATGCCGTCGTGCCCGCCGCGGGGCAAGACGAGCGGGCACCCGTCATGGCCGTCCGCCTCGGCGTCTTGCAGCAGCGACCTGAGTTCACGGACGGCGCCCTCCCGTGCCCGGCCGGTCTCGCGGAGGGCAGCCTGCACCTCCGCCGAGGGCGCGCCGAGCAGGTCCGCTTCTAAGGCGTCCAGCAGCGCGGCAAGCGCGGATGGGATGTTCCAACGTGCGGTCATGGCCAGGCCCACGCCAGGCCGTGGCGCAACAGGGCTCGCCGCATCCGTCGGCGTGCCGTGTCGTACTCGACCGCGTCCAAGCCATAGTGGCGCTGGATCTCCTCCGCGCTCAGGCCGTTGGTCAGGCCGGCGATCACCTTCAGCGCCACTGCGTCGGAAGCGAACAGCCGGTCCACGGCGGCCAGCGCCTCCGCTGCCGCGTAGGCCCGCTCCGGATCGGCATCGGAAGCCGTGCCGGCCAGCGTCGCCGCCGCAGCGTCTTCCGGCTGCGGAGCCGAGCCTTCGCGCCGGCGCCGGCGCCACTGCTCGTCGGAGAGGCTGCGCATGATCCCGGCCAGGAACGCCAACAGCGGCAGGCCAGGCGGCCAGCGCCGCGTGCCTTCGAGGGCGCGCAGCACCGCCTCGTGCAGCAGGTCGGACCAGGCCACGCCGCCGGGCAAGCCGCGGGCACGCAGCCGGGCAAGCGCGCGCAGCCGCAGCAGGTCGTCGTCGGACAGCGCTTCCAGCGCCGCACCGACATCCCTTGGCAGAGGAGCGACCGCGCTTCTGGTCCGGCTTTTCCAAGGCTGTATTGATTGCGTCATTGCCGCCCTATGCGCTTGCCAAACGGCAACGCGGACAGGGCAGTGAAATTTCTTTCAAATGTCCGCATCCCTCGCTGCCAGGCGCATGGCTCGGCACAAGCCTGGCGGGTCGCCGGGTTGGAGGAACCTGATGCCAACGCTGTCCGACGACGACATCGCACTCCACGCCGCCCGGTTCATCGCCATGCTGGACGACGCCTTCCGGGGCTATGGGCTGCTGGAGGGTTTGCCGCCGCGGCTGCGGGACGCCGTGGCGGCCACGCCGCGGCACCGCTTCGTGCACCGCTTCAGGCTCGGCGATGGTCCCTTGCAGGACCTCGATGCCGAACCGGACCAAGCCCTTCCGGCCGTCTACAGCGACCAAGTCATGCGCCACGTGGACGCCGCGGGCGAACTGCTGCCCTCGTCCAACTCGCAGCCGAGCTACGTGCTGTGGCTGCTGCACCTGCTCGGCCTGGAACCCGGGCACGCCGTGCTGGAGATCGGCTCCGGTTCCGGCTGGCTCGCCGCGGTGATGGGCCGGCTGGTCGGCCCAACTGGAAAGGTGGTCGGGATCGAGCTGATCCCGGGCCTCGCGCAGCAGAGCCGAACGGACCTGGAGGGCGTCGGCATCGGGAACGTGGAGATCGTCGCCGGGGACGGCGCGCAGGGTCATGGCGCGGGTGCTCCCTACCACCGAGCGGTCATTACCGCGGCGACTTGGGACTTGCCGGCGGTGCTGTTCAAACAGGTCGCAGACGGGGACCGCATCCTGGTGCCCGTCGAGCTGCGCGACGGCAGCGGCTGCGAGGTGACGGTGCTGTGCCGGCAAGGGGCGGTGCTGGTCGCGGAGCAGGCCGTGCCGGGCTGGTTCGTGCCGCTGCTCGGTCCCGGCCAGGACCGTGGCGGGGCATATCGCCGGCTCGACACCCTGCCGTTCTGGAGCGAGGTGCGCGGGGCGCCGAGCGTGCGCTGCGCCCTTCCGCTCGGCGTGTCTCCGGGCAATGGCCCAGCGTCGATTGCGGCGCAGTTCCGAGCTTTCCTGGGCCGGACCGAGCCGGGCATGGCGGTTTTCACGGCAGACGAGGGCGAGGCATGGCCATCCTGGCGGCCGGTTGCGCCAGGAAGCCGGCCTGTATCGGCGTTCGGCCTGGTGGACGAGACGGAAAGGTCCGTGGCTCTGTGGGACGCGGGCGAGCTGGTCGGCTACGGCGGCCGTGCCGCGGCCGTCCGCCTGGCACGCGCCTACGCCCGCTGGGCCGAGCTTGGCCTGCCGGGAATGGGCGCGTTCGGGCTGGAGATCCACCGTGCGGACGCCGCGCCGGCCGGCAGCGGGGACTGCTGGATGGAGCCGCGGGGCACGACCTCGCTTGCCTGGCGGCCCAAGCCAGGCGCGGCAAGTTGGCAGGACTTGCTCGGCAGCAGCGACCAGTGCCTTTCCGGCCCTTTTACGAACGAGGTTTAGTTGCTTTTCTGCTGAACAGCAGCGCATTCCTCTGTGCCGCAAACGTCAGCTTCGGTCAGGGTGCCGCAGCGGCTGCCTGCCTGGCATGGACGCTCCGGCAAACGGCCGCCTCGAACAGTGTCATCACGGATGGGACGCGGGCTCGGGAGGCGAGGCTGCCGCGATCTCCGCAACGAGCTGCTCCCGTTCTGCCCGGATCGCCGCGGAGCGGGTGCGGACCTGCTCGACCACGTGGGGCGGCGCCGTGTCCGGCGTGCCGGCCTGGAACGGGGGTGCCGGCGCGTATTCGAGGTTGAGCTGGATCGCCTCGGCCGCTTCGCGCCCGGCAAGCTCCGCCGCGAGCGCCAGGGCGAAGTCGATGCCGGCCGTGACGCCGCTGCCTGTGAGAAGATTGCCGTCCCGCACCACCCGCCCGTGCACCGGCACCGCGCCGAAGCCCGCCAGCAGGTCATGCGCGTTCCAGTGCGTGGTGGCCCGCTTGCCCCGCAGCAGCCCCGCCGCGCCAAGAACCAGTGCACCGGTGCAGACCGAGGTCACGTAGCGGCTCCCGGCAGCCTGGCGGCGCACGAAGCCCAACGTTTCCGCGTCGCGCAGCAGGCCGTTGACGCCTGCGCCGCCTGGCACGCACAGCACGTCGAGGGCCGGGCAGTCGGCGAAGCTCATGGTAGGGGTCAGCACCAGCCCGGTCGCGGTGGTCACCGGGTCGACCGACCGAGCGACGAGATGGACGCGGGCGTCCGGCAACGAGGCGAACACCTCGTAGGGGCCGGTAAGGTCGAGCTGCTGCACGCGCGGGAACAGCAGGAAGCCGATCTGCAAGGTCATGGGTTTGTTTCTTTCCTGATGGACGGCTACAAGACTAACGCGCCATGGTGTGGCGAGAATGCCAGAACACCCTCGTTTCTCGCCAAGCCGGCCGCTGCCGATCGAGTTGCTCGCCTTCGAGCAGGTGCAGCTGCTCGACGTCGCGGGGCCGCTGCAGGTGTTCGCTTCGGCGAACCAGCTGGCGGCCGCGGAAGGACGGGCACCGCCCTACGCGCCGCGCGTGGTCGCCGCGTCTGGCCCGGCGATCACGGCCTCGGCCGGATTGGGCCTTCTGGCGGCACCGTTGCCGGAGGCGGACGCCGCTGTGGACACGCTGCTGGTCGCCGGCGGCCCGGGCGTGCACGAGGCGGCAGCCGACCCGGCGCTGGTGGGCTGGGTGCGACAACGGGTCGGGCGGGCACGGCGGGTCGCCTCCGTCTGCACGGGCGCCTTCCTGCTGGGCGCGGCCGGGCTGCTGGACGGGCGCCGCGCGGCGACGCACTGGCGCTGGTGCGCCGAGTTGGCGCGCCGGTTCCCGGCCGCGCGGGTCGAAGCGGACCCGATTTTCGTGCGCGACGGGCCGGTCTGGAGTTCCGCCGGGGTGACGGCAGGCATCGACCTCGCGCTGGCCCTTGTGGAGCAGGATCTCGGCCGTGGGGTGGCGCTCGACGTGGCGCGGCACCTCGTGGTGTTCCTCAAGCGTCCTGGCGGGCAGGCGCAGTTCAGCGCGGCGCTGTCGCTGCAAGGCGCGGAGGACCGGTTCGGCGCCCTCCACCGCTGGGTGGGTGAGCACCTGGATGGGAACCTGTCGCTCGCTGCCCTCGCCGCGCAGGCCGGCATGAGCGGGCGCAGCTTCAGCCGGCGCTATGCCGAGGCGACCGGATTGACGCCGGCCCGCGCCGTGGAGCGGCTGCGGGTGGAGGCAGCACGGCGCCTGCTCGCCGACACCCGGCTGCCGGTCAAGCGCGTCGCCGCGCGCTGCGGATTCGGGTCGGAGGAAACGCTGCGCCGCAGCTTTCTTCGCCTTCTCGCCATCATGCCGCAGGATTACCGAGACCGGTTTGCAACGCATGCGCGATGACCGTTCCACCTCTCTGCATGCCGGCAGCGATGGCGTTCGGCTTTCCTGACCGGAGCTTGCTCCAAGTTGAGGACGGCGCTGGCCCGCGATGATGGTAAGCAGCCCTTCGCTGCGGCAGGGTTCAACGCGCAATATGCTGGATGAAGCGGACGCTGAGCATCTTGGCCGGATGGCCTCGGTTCGTCGGCATAGACCGCAAAGACCGCTACCGAAGCAACCAAGCTCCAATGGTGCGAACCGAGTGCTTGGTGGGTCGTGGCCGAAGTGGGATAAATCACTGCAAGGGTCTTCTGGTCACTGCTGCAACCGGCTTCTGGAAATCGACAACTCCCCAGCATCGATGTCGGTCTCTGTCACTTTCCAAAGCCGGCTGTAATCCAGCACATTTGGGAGCGAGGCATGGCCGATCTGTCGCTTGTTCTCGACCGACAAGGGAAAGAAGGGTCTGGAACAGCTCAACCTGACGCTCGGGCTGATGGTGAGCAGGATGATTGAGGACCGCACCGAGGATCGTCACACATTCAACGGGTGGGTATATTTGGAGAGCATAGACAAAATGACTGGTTATGTGACAGCGTGAGCGAGACTTTGGCTACCCTGGCAGATTGTCACCTATTCATCCGTTTACGGAGCAGCCCGCGCCCATGCTGATCGGCTACATGCGTGTGTCCAAAGCAGACGGCTCCCAGGTGTTCGACCTGCAGCGCGACGCCCTGCTCGGTGCTGGCATCCCGGCCGATCGGCTCTACGAGGACTACGCCTCCGGCAAGCGTGACGACCGGCCGGGGCTGGATGCATGCCTGAAGGCACTGCGCAAGGATGACACCCTAGTCGCCTGGAGGCTGGACCGGCTCGGCCGCGACCTGCGCCACTTGGTCAACCTCGTCCACGACCTGACCGGCCGCGGCGTCGGCCTGAAGGTGCTGGCCGGGCAGGGCGCCAACCTCGACACCACGACGGCGAACGGCCGGCTGGTGTTCGGCATCTTCGCAGCACTTGCTGAGTTCGAGCGCGGGCTGACCGTCGAGCGCACCCGCGCGGGCCTGGCGTCCGCACGCGCCCGCGGCCGCAACGGCGGCCGGCCGTTCAAGATGACGACCGCCAAGCTGCGCCTGGCGCAAGCTGCGATGGGCCAGCCCGGCACCAAGGTCGGCGCGCTGTGCGCTGAGCTGGGCGTCAGCCGGCAGACGCTCTATCGGCATGTGGACCCCAACGGCGCGCTCCGGTCGGACGGCGAAAAGCTGCTTGGCCTTGGCAGGCGTCGGCCGCACCTGATCCCAAACCCGGTGCAGGTTGGGGCGTGACGAGTGCACCGCCATTGAAGCGAGCGACACCATGACGCCGCCTGTTCCGGCAGGCCATGTGCTGCTGAAGCGCGTGTATCGGCCGGCCAGCCCCGAAGACGGGGTGCGCGTCCTGGTGGACCGGTTATGGCCGAGAGGCGTAAGCAAGGTGCGGGCGGCACTGAGCTTTTGGAACAAGGACGTGCCCCCGAGCACCGGGCTGCGGCAATGGTTCGGGCACGACCCGGCCCGCTGGGAAGAGTTCTGCGACAGGTATCGGGCAGAACTGAAAACCAACCCCGAGGCGGTCGAAGCGTTGAGGGCACTGGCGCGGCAAGGCCGGGTCACCCTGGTTTTCGGCGCGCGGGACGAAGCCCATAACGAAGCCGTCGTCTTGCGCGAGATCCTCCTGGGCCGTTGAGGCAGCCATAGGGAGGATCGTGGCGCGATGACCACTGTGGTCGGGCGTGGCTCAGAACAGGATGCGGTGCGCGCGCCGCGTCAAGAAGGACAACGCCCATGGCCACCCCCCTGAGCGCCGCGCCGTCCCACGATCCTTTGGCGGCAAAGCTCACCCCGGCAGACGACCGCATCCTGCTGAACCACTGGCTCCCGCCGCAGGAGGGCATCGTCCCTCGGGTGCGGATCGGCACGCGCTGGGTCAGCGTGCTGTGGGCGCTGCCGCTGGCCTTTGCCGGCCTGATCCTCGCCGTCGCCCTGGCGCAGGGCCTGCTGGAATTCCCGGCCGCCAAAGCGTTCGTGGCGCGCTACCCCGGCATCGCCCAGGCCGCGCCGTCGGTGGACTCCGGCTTCCCGTGGTGGCTGCGGGCGCAGCACTTCCTGAACATGCTGTTCATGATGTTCATCATCCGCGCCGGCATCCAGATCCTGGCCGACCACCCCCGGCTGTACTGGAAGCGGGACTGCACGCCGGGCACCGACTGGTTCCGCTTCCAGAAACCCGTGCCCACCGGCCGGGTCTGGACTGCCAAGGACGACTCCGTCACGCTTCCGAAGTGGCTGGGCATCCCGGGCCTGCGCCACACCATCGGGCTGGCCCGATGGTGGCACTTCTCAGTCAATCTGCTTTGGGTGGTGAACGGCGTCCTGTTCTATGCGCTGATCTTCTCCACCGGCCAGTGGCTCCGCCTGGTGCCCGCCACCTGGGAGGTGTTCCCGAACGCGCTCTCGACCGCCCTCCAGTATGCGTCGCTGAACTTCCCGGTGGACCATAGCTGGACCCGCTACAACGCCCTGCAGCAGCTCACCTACTTCGTCACCGTGTTCGTGGCCGCTCCCGTGTCCATCGCCACGGGCCTGCTGCAAAGCCCTGCGATCTCCAACCGGCTCGGCTGGACCGGGCGCGTTCTGAACCGGCAGGTGGCGCGGTCCATCCATTTCATTTCGTTCGCCTGGTTCGTGCTGTTCATCCTGGCGCACGGGATCATGGTGTTCGTGACCAGCCTGCGGGAGAACACCAACCATATGTTCGCTGGTGTGGAGAGCAAGTCCTGGGCCGGGCTGCTGCCGTTCCTCCTTGCCATGACGGTGGTTGCGGCGGCCTGGGCCGTGGCATCGCCGGTGACGATCAGGCACGCCCGCCTCGTGCAGCACACGGGCATGTTCATGGTCGGCTGGATCAAGGGGCTCGCCGAATGGTGGGACCCGCGCTCCCAGCTTTCGGAGACGGACATCTCGCCGTACTTCTGGCCGAACGGGACCATGCCGCACTCCGCGGAGTTCGACGACCTTGTGGCGGACGGGTTCAAGCGGTACCGGCTCCGGGTGGATGGGCTGATCGAGCAGCCGCAGGAGTTCTCGCTGGCCGACCTGCGGGCCATGCCCAAGCAGGAGCAGGTCACGACCCATTTCTGCATCCAGGGGTGGTCCGGCGTCGCCAAGTGGGGCGGAGTGCCCATGCGTCACATCCTTGACTTGGTGCGCCCGACGAAAGAGGCCCGCTACGCCGTGTTCTACTCGCTGGCCGACGGCGCCGATGGCGGCCGCTACTACGACGTCCACAAGATGCACAACATGCGCCACGAGCTGACCATCCTCGCCTACGAGATGAACGGCGAGCCGGTCAGCGTGATCCACGGCGCCCCCGTGCGGCTGCGGTGCGAGAACGAGCTGGGCTTCAAGATGGTGAAATGGGTGGCCGCGATCGAGTTCGTGCACGACTTCGCCGACCTCGGCGCCGGAGAAGGCGGCTACAACGAGGATCACGAGTTCTACGGCTACCGCATGCCGATCTGACGCGCAGCCCTGGGCGTGGGGCGACACGCTGCGGCACACACGAAGGAGGGCAGGTATGCTTGCCGAACAGGTACTATCCAGGGCGCGCGAGCGCCTGGCAACGATCAGCGGGACCGCTCCTGTCAAGGATGCGGCTGCGCTCATGGCCAAGCCGCACACCGACCTCGTCGTGGTGTGCGGCCAGGATGGCAGCATGGTGGGGGTGCTGACGAAAACCGACATCGTCGGGCAGATCACCCGGTGTGTTGGGAGCGGCTGTACTGCCAATGTGGACACGATCATGACGCAGGATGTGGCATCCTGCCAGCCTGACGAGCCGTTGCAGGATATCTGGTCGATGATGAAGGCGCGTGGCCTGCAGCGCATTCCAATCGTCGATCAGGGCGGGAAGCCAATTGGGATCATCTATGCGCGGGACGCCTTGCAGAGCTTGCTGGGCGAAGTGGAAAGCGACGAAGCCCTCTTGCGTGATTACGTAATGAACGTCGGGTACCAGTGACCGAGGCAGCCATAGTGATCCCAGCAGGGTACGTGGTGACCCGGCGGACACCGGTGTTCACGCATGACACGGTGCCGCCAGCCCTTTTGAGCGCACACCAAACCAAGGACGGCGCGTGGGCCATGATCCACGTCCTCGAAGGCAAGCTGCGCTACTGTATCGAGGCCCCGCTGTCGGAGAGCATTCTGGAACCGGGCCAACCCGGCGTGATCGAGCCAGAGATGCGGCACCACGTGGAGCCAATCGGACCGGTGCGCTTCTACTTGGAGTTTCATCGCGCCCCGTAGCATCCTGCGCGGGAAGTCGATCCAAACGCTGTCCGAAGGAGGCGACCGCATGTCTGACCAAGGGGCCGACGCCCATGATGCTTCGCTACCGCGTCAGAGAGCATTGTCTCGATGGGACAACGAGGGGGGTGCCGGGCCCAATGGTCCGCAGGCAGACACGACAGTGGTCGAAGACAAAGTCCCGATGCCGGAAAACAACGCCGCTGAGTTGGGGGCGTTGCACATCCGTGTCATCGCGTTGGAAAACCTGGTGATCTCGCTGCTGAGCATGGTTTCAGACCAGCAACTCGAGCAAGCTCGCGAGATGGCGTCCTACATCTCCCCGAGGCCGGGCTTTACGCACCACCCACTGACGACCCATGCCGCCGCCCATATGGTCGATCTTGTCGAGCGTGCTTCTCGCTTTCGCAACCGGGCTTCGTCCTGAAAGCCAAACTCAGGGCGAACTTGCTGATCGCATGTGCCCCAGGACTGCGCCCAGCGCCACTGAAGTCGCCTTTGAAATTCCGCTGAAGCCGACTTTGGAAAATGACACCCGGCACACCCAGGTGAGCAAAGGTCCGGGCGGCTCCGGTTTGACGGGTGATGCTTGTTGCGGCGTCTCCAAACATGCTCAACGCTGGTTGAGCATGTTTGGAGGACGCCATACCGCACCGGTTCGTCAGTCACCTGCAGGTCAGAACCGGCCGCCAGAACGGACGAATTGGTGTCGCGGAAAGGTGTGGGCGCTGGGCCATTCACAGAAGCCCGACC
>JANXVC010000273.1 GCA_025351925.1 Rhodospirillales bacterium
TCTTTGCCAACATGGGCGGATAGCGGTGCAGGCCGTTACCGACCTCCGGACACCGTGAGCGTCGTTCCGGTGACGTAGGATGCGGCCGGCGAGATCAGCCAGGCGACAGCCTCGGCCACCTCGGCGGCGAGGCCCACGCGCTTGATGGGAACGTTCGGCACCAGGCGGGCCTGGCGTTCCCCGGGATTCATCTCGGTATCGATCACGCCGGGGGCGACCGCGTTGACCCGGATGCCCTCATCGGCGACCTCGCGGCCGAGTCCGATGGTGAAGCTGTCGATGGCGCCCTTCGACATGGCGTAGTGCACGAACTCGCCCGGCGCGCCCAGCCGGGCCGCGACGGAGGACAGGTTGACGATCGAGCCGCCGACGCCGCCGTGCCGGGTGGACATGACGCGCACCGCGGCCCGGGCTGCGAGGATCGTGCCGACGACGTTAACCGCCAGCGTGCGTTGCAAGGCGTCCAGCGTAAGCTCGTCCACTCGCGACGCCCCCCCAATAATGCCAGCATTGTTGACCAATCCAACGACGCGCCCAAAGCTGTCCTGGGCGGCGGCAAACAGGGCGTCCACGTCCTGTTCGCGGGCGACGTCGCCCGGGAAGGCGCGGGCCCGGCCGCCGGCCGCGATGATGTCCTGCACGACTTCGGCCGCGGCCTTGGCGCGCGCTGCATAGTTCACCGCCACGGCAAAGCCGTCCTGCGCCAGCCTGCGGCAGATCGCCGCGCCGATGCCGCGGCTGCCGCCTGTCACGATGACTAATCCCTGCATGTCCCGCTCCCGCCGATACTCCGAGCGCAGTTCAGCACGTTGGCAGGGTTTCCGCGATGCCTGGTCCAGGCAAGCTCACGTCACGCTTGCGTATCGAGTCTGTTTCCTTGATCTTGTTTTAACGCCGGTCACTCCTCGCAACCTGCAGCCCATCGCCAACGCGTGTAATTTTTTTGACGGAAGCAACCGGCTGGCTGTAGTCTCTAACGTGGGTGAGCAAATTTCGAAAAATAAGATCAAGGTGGTCATGCCGTCCGTCGCCATGGCGATGAAATGGCCGTCTCAGGGCGCGGATCCTGGTATGACCAATCTCGAAGTCGAGCTGACGCTCTGCGATCGGGAGCCGATCCATGTGCCCGGTTCCATCCAGCCACATGGAATGATGCTCGTCGCCGAGCTCGACGGCCTGATTGTTCGCCATGTCGCGGGCGACGTCGAACAGCGCCTTGGCGTGACGGGCTGGGCCGGCCAAGCGCTTGCGGCATTGCTCGGCGAGGCGCTGGCGGGACGGGTCGCGGCACTGCTTGGACAGAACAGCGGCGGTTTCGCTGGGCAGCTCGAGACCTCAGGCGGCGAGCTGCTGGATGTCAGCGCCTATTCCAGCGGCCCCTATCTGATCGTCGAGTTGGAGCCCGCATCCGAGGTTCCGCTGCCGGCCTCGTTGGCGTCCCTCGTGCTGGAGGAGTTGGAGACGGCGGCATCAGACTTCGAGCAGGCGCCCACGCTCGAGGCGCTCTGCGACCGGGCCGCCGTCGAGTTCCGTCGAGTAACTGGCTTCGACCGGGTCATGGTCTATCATTTTCTCGATGACGAGGCCGGCCGGGTGTTGGCCGAGGCCAGGCGTGACGATCTGCATTCATTCGCCAACCACCACTTTCCCGCCTCCGACATCCCGCGCCAGGCTCGCGCGCTGTATGTCCGCAACCGCACCCGGGTGATCCCCGACATCTTTTATCAGCCCGCGCCGCTGCGGCCCGAATGGACCGCGCCAGAGCCGCTCGACATGAGCGACAGCAGTTTGCGCAGCGTGTCGCCGATCCATCTTCGCTATCTTGGGAATATGGGCGTGCGGTCGTCGGCCTCGGTCTCCATCGTCAAGAACGGCGCATTATGGGGGTTGATCGCCTGCCATAACGAGACGCCGTGGATGATGACCTTCGACGTGCGCGTGACCTGCCGGGCGCTGGCGGGCGCCATGGCGCGGCAGATCAAGGCGAAGGCGGAGGCCGCGGGCTATCGCCAGCGCATCGAGCTGCGTGCCTTCGAGGACGACATCATACGGAAGCTGTCTGGAACCAGCTCACCCATCGCTGGCTTGCTGGACGAGCTTGACGAGCTCGGCCGGATGTTCGGCGCCGACGGCGTGGCGGTCGTGCAGGCCGGTGAGCTGGTCACCTATGGCGCTTGCCCGACTGGCGATCAGGTCCACGACCTGGCAGGCTGGGTTCTGGCCCGCACCGGCGAGACTGCCTATTCGACCGACCGCCTGGCCGAGGCCTATCCCGCGGCCGAGCAGTTCCGTGAGCGGAGCAGCGGATTGCTGGCGCTGTCGGTTGGGGTCGAGACGCCCTGGCTGCTGTTATGGTTCAGGGCTGAGCAGGCCGAGACCGTCAACTGGGCCGGCAATCCGCACAAGAACGCAAATCCAGACCCTATTGCGGTGCTCACCCCGCGCGCGTCGTTTGGCGTGTGGCGCGAAGCCGTTCGCGGCCGTGCCCGTGGCTGGACCGTGCCGGAGACCGAGGCCGCAGATCGCCTGCGCAATGCCCTGTTGGATGTACGGCAAACCCGGCATGTGCACGAGCTAAACCAACGGCTGACCGAGACCCTGCGGGACAAGGATATGCTGCTGGCGCAGAAGGAGTTTCTGATCGGCGAGGTCAACCACCGGGTGCAGAATAGCCTGCAGCTGGTGTCCAGCTTCCTGGCCCTGCAGGCGCGCAGATCTGACAGCCCCGAACTGCACGACGCATTGGAGGAGGCACGGCGGCGGCTGAGCGCGGTAGGGCTGGTCCATCGTCATTTATACCGTAGCGACCAGATCCGGACGATCGAGGCTGCGCGCTATGTCGAGGAGCTTTGTGCGGACGCCATGTCCTCGATGGGCTCGGACTGGCTGAAATTTCTCTCGCTCGATCTGATGTCAGTCACACTGTCGGCCGACCGTGCGATCACCTTGGGCCTGATCGTTGCGGAACTCATTACCAACATCAACAAGCACGCATATTCTGGTGAAGCCGGGCCGATCGAGATCCGGTTGACCGGGGGAGCCGTGGTTTTCTGTGTTGTGGTTGCCGATAAGGGCCGCGGTAACGCCGCATCCCGAATGGGGTTCGGCACGCGCATGATGAACGCCCTGGTGGAGCAGCTGGGTGGCGATCTGGCGTATGAGAACAATAACCCGGGCTTACGCGCCGTGCTGACCGCACCGGTCACCGGTCCAAAGCAGTTTACGTAGTTGCTGCCTGCGAGGTATCGCTAGATTTTAGGGGCCTCCGCTACCGGCGTAGCCTGGTTTACTGCGTTCGGGAGCTCCTCGGATAGAACCTCGAGCAGTGCATCGGGGGTCGTGCCCGCCTGCTCCGCCCAACTATTCAGTTGCTCCGGGGTGAATGCAGTGGCCAGTTCCTCGGCGGTAACCGGCAGGTTATCGCCGTGACCAACCCATGAGCTGACCCGCTCTGCAAGCCCAGCGTTCTCCAATTGCGCCAGGAGCGCCGGCAACCCGCCGCCGGCCGCGCCCTGGGCCAGTCCGAGCATCTGGGCTAGCGGTCCCAGTACCTGACCTAGAAATTCGCCCATCGCATCCTCCCAAACGCCATGATAGCCAGACCTTGCGGCGAATGGGTAGAACGAAACGTTTGCAGCGCCGCCGCCCGGCCGCCCCGGCGGCGGCGCTCCGTTCAGTGGTGGCTTAGTAGTCCATGTCGCCCATGCCGCCCATGCCGCTGCCCTGCGGCAGTGACTGCGCGCGCTTCTCAGGACGTTCCGCCACCATCGCCTCGGTGGTGATCAGCAGGCCGGCAACCGAGGCCGCGTTCTGCAGCGCGACCCGCACGACCTTGGTCGGGTCGATGATGCCGGCTTCGACCAGGTTCTTGTAGGCGTTGGTCTGCGCGTCGTAGCCGTAGCCGTACTCGGCGTTCTCCAGCACCTTGCCGCCAACGACCGCACCGTCCTCGCCAGCGTTCTCGGCGATCTGCCGCAGCGGGGTCTGCACCGCCTTGCGCACGATCTCAATGCCGAACTTCTGGTCCTCGTTCTCGGCGTGCAACTGCGCCAGGATCAGGCTGGCACGGGCCAGCGCGACACCGCCGCCGGGCACAATGCCCTCCTCCACGGCCGCACGGGTGGCGTGCAGCGCGTCGTCAACGCGGTCCTTGCGCTCCTTCACCTCGACCTCGGTGCTGCCGCCGACGCGGATGACGGCCACGCCGCCGGCGAGCTTGGCCAGGCGCTCCTGCAGCTTCTCCTTGTCATAGTCCGAGGTCGTCTCCTCGACCTGCGCACGGATCTGCTCGCAACGGCCCTTAATAAGGTCGGATGCGCCGGCGCCCTCGATGACGGTGGTGTTCTCCTTCTCGATCAGCACCCGCTTGGCCTGGCCCAGCATCTCGAGCGTGACGCTCTCGAGCTTGATGCCAAGGTCTTCCGAGATCACCTGGCCGCCGGTGAGCACGGCGATGTCTTCCAGCATGGCCTTACGACGGTCGCCGAAGCCCGGCGCCTTCACGGCCGCGACCTTCAGACCACCGCGCAGCTTGTTCACCACGAGCGTTGCCAAGGCCTCGCCCTCGATGTCCTCGGCGATAATCAGCAGCGGACGGCTGGACTGCACGACGGCCTCCAGCAGCGGCAGCAGGACCTGCAGGCCCGACAGCTTCTTTTCGTGGATCAGGATGTACGGGTTGTCGAGATCGACCGTCATCTTCTCCGCGTTGGTGATGAAGTACGGGCTCAGGTAGCCGCGGTCGAACTGCATGCCCTCGACGACCTCAAGCTCGGTGTCCATGCCCTTGGCCTCCTCGACGGTGATGACACCCTCGTTGCCGACCTTCTGCATGGCCTCGGCGATCATCTTGCCGATCGCCGCCTCGCCGTTGGCGGAGATGGTGCCGACCTGCGCCGTCTCGGCCTCGGTGGTGATCTTCTTGGTGCGCTTGGCGAGCTCCTCAACGAGGGCCGTGACGGCCTTGTCCACGCCGCGCTTCAGGTCCATCGGCGCCATGCCGGCGGCGACGGCCTTGCCGCCCTCGCGCACGATCGCCTGGGCCAGCACGATCGCCGACGTCGTGCCGTCGCCGGCGATGTCGTTGGTCTTGCTGGCAACTTCGCGCACCATCTGCGCGCCCATGTTCTCGAACTTCTCGGCGAGCTCGATCTCTTTTGCGACCGTCACGCCATCCTTGGTGATGCGCGGCGCACCGTAGCTCTTGTCGATGACCACGTTGCGGCCCTTGGGGCCCAGCGTGACCTTCACGGCGTCGGCGAGGATATCCACGCCGCGCAGCATGCGGGCGCGTGCGTCGTCGCCGAAGCGAACGTCTTTGGCTGCCATGTGATTGCTTCCTTTATTGTTGCTTAAGCTGCTTTGGCGACGGCCGGGGCGCCTTCGATCACGCCCATGATGTCGCTCTCCTTCATAATTAGGAGCTCCTCGCCATCGAGCTTGACCTCGGTGCCGGACCACTTGCCGAACAGCACCCGGTCGCCGGCCTTAACATCCAGCTCGACGATGGCACCCTGCTCATTGCGGGCGCCCGGCCCAGCGGCGATGACCTCGCCCTCCATCGGCTTTTCCTTGACGGTGTCGGGAATGATGATCCCGCCGGCGGACTTCTCCAGCGGGGTGATACGGCGGACCACGACGCGGTCGTGCAACGGACGGAATTTCATAGGGATGTCTCCAAAGAAGGGGAGGGGTGACGCGGCCGGCAGCCCCGAAGGTCCCAGAACCTAATGGCTTAGAAGTTTGCCGGCATTCCTCTTGTTAGCACTCTATCAGCTAGAGTGCTAACACATATTACGGTTAGTTCATTCCGGGTTAATGCCGACCGGGCAAAACCGCAGCGACTGAAGCACACGCCTCAGCGCCAAACCAGGCGGAAGTTAACTGAATCTATAATCTTCCATCGTAGTCTGCAGGCCCGCACACCTCGAATTACCTTTGCATCCGCGGTTGATGAATCCTGGCGCGAGATTGCGGAATGGAGCAGCCTGACACAGCACGAAAGTCGGCAAAACCGCCCGATCGCTATCTCGCCTGATTACGAAAACCACACTGCACGCTGCAGCGGAGACGTCCCATGCCGGACTATGCGCCCCTTGTCCATGACACGGTCCGGGCGGAACTGCTGCGCGCCGCCGCGGAGGCGCTGACTCGCTCCGCCCCAACGCTGCCGAGCGGGGCCGCAGACTTCATCGCCCGGCTCTATGCCGGGGTGCCGAATGCCGAATTGGCAGACGCAACGCCCGAGGCGCTTGCCTCAGCCACTGCCAGTTTGTGGTCACTTGCGGCGCGGCGGCGACCCAATGAGGCGCTGGTGCGCGTCACCCGGCCGGGATCGTCGGCCGGACCCCGGGCGGTCGCCGAGATCGTGACCGACGACATGGCGTTCCTGGTGGACAGCGCCATCGCCGCGCTGACCAAGGGCGGCCGGGTCGTGCGGCAGCTGCTGCACCCGGTAACGCCGATCCGGCGTGATCCCGAGGGCCGGCTGCTGGGCTGGGGCGAGAGCCAGGACGGCGCCAAGCTGGAAAGCTGGATGCGCATCGAGTTCACCGGCTCCGCCCGGCGCCAGGGCAGCGATGACGGGCCGGCACTGGAGGCCACCCTGCGCAGTGTCATGGACGACGTGCGGGCCGCGAACACCGACTACGACGCCATGCTCGCGCGGGTTGGGCTCGCCGAGCGTGAGGTTGCCGCCAACCTGGGGCCAAGCGCCGCGCCGGCCCAGGAATTCCTGCGATGGATGGCGGACGACAACTTCGTGCTGCTTGGTCATCGTCGGATCGTCGTCGGGGCGGATGGCACGCTGACCGTCGTGGCGAAGGAGAACCTCGGCCTGCTCCGCCATCCGGACGTCGCGACATTCGACGCTCTCGCGAACCTTGCAGCCGTGCCGCCTCAGGTGCGCGCCGCGTTATTGGAGCCGGTGGCGCTGGCGGTTGCCAAGGCCAACCTGCGCTCCACCGTGCACCGGGCGCAGCACGGCGACGTGGTCGCGACGCGCATCTTTACGCCGGATGGTGCGGTGACCGGCGTGCGGCTGTTCTTCGGGCTGTTCGCGGCGACGGCGTATAACCGCAATCCACGCTCGATTCCGCTGCTGGCGCAGAAGGTCAACGCCATCCTGGCGGCGTCCGGCGTCGATCCGGAAAGCCATGACGGCCGTGCTCTGCGCAACACCCTCGACACCTGGCCGCGAGACGAGCTGTTCCAGGCGCCGGAGGCGGCCATCATGGAGGGCGCCCGGCGGGCCATGGACCTCCGGCTGCGCCCGCGCGCCGCCCTGGTCTTGCGGCAGGATCCGTTCGAACGGTTCGTCTCGGCCATCGTCTGGCTGCCGCGCGACGTGTTCGATACCCGGCTGCGCGAGCGCGTCGGCGCCATGCTGGCCCGCGCCTTCGCCGGACACCTCGCCGCGTTCTACATCGCGCTGGGCGACGAACCGCTGGCTCGCGTCAACTATATCGTCGGCACGACGCCGGGTGCGGTGCCGCGCGTCGATATTGCTGTCCTTGAGAGCGCGATACGGCAAACGGCGCGCGATTTTCGCGACCGCCTGGGCGAGGCGCTGATCGACGCCGAGGGCGAAGCTGCGGCGGCCGAGCTGATTGCCCGCTGGGGCGACGCCTTCCCGGCCGCCTACCGGGAGCAGGCGACGGCGGCCCAGGGCGTCGCTGACCTTGCTTTGGCTGAGCGGGCGATCGCCGGCGGCCGCGCTGCGGTCCGGCTTGAGCATCAACCCGGCACCACGGCCGACCAATTGACGATGCGCCTGGCGCAGCCCGGCGCGCCGACGCCGCTGGCCGACACGCTACCGCTGCTAGAAAGCCTTGACCTGCGTGCGCTGCAGGAGGTGCCCTATGATCTGGACCCTGCCGCGGCGACGCGGGTGGTGCTGCAGGTCTTCTCGCTCCGTGCTGGGACGGACGTCGCCGCGGCACGCTTTCCGGCCGTGCTGGACGCGTTGGATGTCCTGATGGACGGACGGGCGGAGGCCGATGGCTTCAACCGGTTGGTGCTGCGCGCCGGGCTGACCTGGCGGGAGTGCTGGCTGCTGCGGGCGATGTATCGCTGGCTGAAGCAGGTCGGCTTCGCCTTCAGCCAGGCGAGCGTGGAGGCGGCGCTTGCGGCCCACCCTGCAGCGGCGCGCACCCTGGTTGACTTGTTTCACGTTCGGTTCGAACCGGGGCGGCCGAGCCGGGATGAGGCCGCATTGGACATCGCCTGGGCAGCATTGCTGGACAGCGTGGCCAATCCTGACGAGGACCGTATCCTAGCCCGGCTGATGACGCTGCTACGCGCCGTGCTGCGCACCAACTTTCATCAGGACAAACCCTATCTTACGCTGAAGATCGACAGCGCGACGGCTGGCGAGATGCCCCTGCCGCGGCCGTGGCGCGAGATCTTCGTGCATTCGGCCCACATGGAGGGCTGCCATCTGCGGGCCGGCCCGGTGGCGCGCGGCGGCATCCGCTGGTCCGACCGGCGCGAGGATTTCCGCACCGAGATTTTGGGGTTGATGAAGGCGCAGCGACTGAAGAACGTCGTCATCGTGCCAACTGGCGCCAAGGGCGGCTTCGTCCTCAAGCAGGCGCCGATGCCCAGTGACCGCGAGGCGTTCATGGCGGAGGGCGTCGCCTGCTACCGCGTGCTGATCAATGCGATGCTCGACATGGCGGACACGCTGGACGGCGACCAGGTCGTGACGCCGGATGGGATCGTGCGGCGAGATAACGACGATCCCTACATGGTCGCCGCCGCCGACAAGGGCACCGCGACATTCAGCGACATCGCCAATGGCATCGCGGTGCAACGCGGCTTTTGGCTGGGCGACGCGTTCGCTTCGGGCGGCAGCCAGGGTTACGACCACAAGGCGATGGGGATCACCGCCAAGGGCGCCTGGGTGATGATCGCCCGGCACTTCGCCGAGCTGGGACTGGACATCCAGGCCGATCCTTTTACCTGTGTCGGCGTCGGCGACATGAGCGGTGACGTGTTTGGCAATGGTTTGCTGGTCAGCCGTAAGACCCGGCTGCTGGCCGCGTTCGACCATCGGCACATCTTCATTGATCCCGATCCGGACGCCGAGACTTCATACCATGAGCGCGCCCGGCTATTCGCGCTGCCGCGGTCGTCCTGGGCGGATTACGACCCTGCGGTCATCAGCGCCGGCGGCGGAGTGTTCTCCCGTGCCGAGAAGCGCATCACACTGCCAGCCGCGTCCGCCGCGCTGCTGGGCTTGCCGCTCCGCCCGATTGAGCCGGCATTGGTGATGCAGGCGATCCTGCGCGCCCCGGCCGACCTCCTGTATTTCGGCGGCATCGGCACCTACGTGAAAGCATCTGCAGAGACCCAGGCCGACGCCGGGGATCGCGCCAACGATGCCATTCGGGTCAACGGCGGCGAGCTGCGCGCGCGGGTGCTGGGGGAGGGGGCGAATCTCGCAATCACCCAAGCCGGCCGTATCGAGTATGCCCGGTCAGGCGCCGGCGGGACGGGCGGGCGGGTAAACACCGATGCGCTGGACAACTCGGCGGGGGTCTCGACCAGCGACCGCGAGGTGAACATCAAGATCCTGCTGGCTGACGCCGAGCGGGAGGGCGCGCTGACCCGGCGGCAACGCGACGACCTGCTGGCCGCCATGACGACAGAGGTTGGCGCGCTGGTGCTGCGCGACAATCACCAGCAGTCGCTGGCGGTATCGCTGGAGATGCAGGATGGCGTCCACGACCTCGCGTCGCACGCTGCACTGATAGCGCGGTTGGAGGCAGAGGGCACGCTGGACCGCGCGGTTTCGGGCCTGCCGGATGCCGCGGCGCTTACGGCCCGGGCTGCCGCCGGGGAGGCGCTGCTGCGGCCGGAGGTGGCGGCGCTGCTGCCTGTCGCCAAGCTCTGGCTGACCGATGCCATCGAGGGCGCTGGGCCCGCCAATGATCTTACGATAGATCCGGCATTTGGCCCCGCTTTGCTCGCCTATTTTCCGGCCGAGCTGCGGGAAGGATTTGCCCGGTTTGCCGAGGGTCACCGGCTACGGCGCGAGCTGATCGCGACGACGGTCGCCAACACCGTCGCGAACCGGCTCGGCCCGGCGGCGCTGGGTCGTCTCGCGGCGGAGGGCAGCCCTGTTCGCGTTGCCCGGGCAGCTTGGCTGGCGGGTGCGCTGTTCAATCTGGAGGGGTTGTATGACGCGATCGACGCGGTGCCGGCTGCAGCCGCGGTCAGGCTCGGCGCCCTGTTGACGGTTCGGCGGCTGCATGAGTTGGCAGCTCGGGACTTGCTGGGAGCTGCGGAGCTGGACGAACCACTTAATGTGGCGATCGCAACTCTGCATCCGGGCATCGTTGCACTGACCGCATCGGCCGGGTCGCAGGCAGCGGCCGGGCTTGCGGCGCAGCGGCTGCGCGACGCCGGGCTGCCGGATATTTTGGCGGCGCAGGTTGCGGCAGCGCCGTTCCTGGCCGCGGCACCCGCCATCGTACGCCTGGCCGAAAGCATGGGCGTGCCTCCGGCGGACGCTGCTGCCGCTTGGCAACAGGTGGGCCAAGCATTGGGCATCGAAGATCTGCGCACCGCGATTGGCGCGGTATCAGGGACGGGGAGCTTTGCTGGCCGGGCCAAAGCGGCGCTGCTCACCGATCTTATGGCGGCGCAGATTGGCTTGGCCCGGGCCGCGTTACGCGGCGTGGACCCGGCGCAGCGACCGGGTGCATCCATGGTGCTTCAGCTTGCACGGGAAGCCGCGGCGGCGCCGGATTTTGCCGGCCTTACCGTTGCGACACGGGCAGTGGCCGTTATGGCCTAAGCATCACCTATCTTAGCGATTCCAGCCGAAGACTGCCTTGGGTGGGGGAGACCTTGCATTGGAGAGACGATTCTGACCGGTTTGCGCCCATGCACGAACCCGCTCCGCGGGATTGGTGCTGCGGGTAAGATAGTGTGTTGTCGATTAGGGCTTGAGCGGGGCATGGTCGCCTCGTGAGCATGGAGTTTCCTTCGTTTAAGAGGAACACACCCGATGCCTGCAAGGACTGCGGGCACTGGCGCATTGCTACAACAACTGCCGCAAGACGCGCTCGGTGCCCGGCTCGGAATTCACGACTACAGTGCGCTGATCTCCGAGTGCCATGCCAAGGCCCGGCTGCATGCCTGGACCGACGCCACCCTCACGGCCGGCGTGTTCGGGGTGCCAACTTTGGCGGTAAACCACGCGCTGTTCTGGGGCGTGGACGCGCTGCAGATGGCCGTGAGGCCGCGCTCGACGATCCCGGACTGCTCACCCGCGGCGAGATGACGCGCATCGCGGCGTTGCCGAGCGCGGTGCAGCGGCAGAATGTATGAATAACAAAGCGTTATGGGTGAGTCCGCAGATTGAGCATGCGACCACAGCACGGTCCGACAAATCGACTTCAAGTTGAAGATTATAGATTTAATGCAACCGTACTTTGACATGTCAGGCGTTCTGCCGCTAGGTGGTGCAATGCTAGCGTGAACGAGTGGGGTTCCTCGCCATGCCGACACATTCTTCCGGCAAACAAAGCTTCGCATATGGCATATTAAGTCTGCCGCAAACCGGGCCGCGTATCCGGCATCATGCCGGGCGAACGCCACCAAAATGAATAAGATTGTTACCCTAGGCAGCGTTGCCGCCGCCTGCAATGAGGTTTTGATTACGGAGGAGCTGGACCATCGGCCCTCTCGGAAGCCGGATTTCGAGGCCGAGAACGTCGCCTTGGCTGCGCTGGCTCGCAAGCTGGCGTCACGCCCGGAGGCGGTGCTGCAGAAACTTGTCGATGTCGTGCTGAAGCTGTGCCGGGCCGGCTCGTCTGGCATCAGCTTCTTGGAGCCCGGTGGCGATCCCGAGATGTTCCGCTGGCGCGCTGTCGCTGGACACCTTGTAACCTACCTCGACGATGTCATCCCGCGCGCGACCAGCCCTTGCGGAATGGTGCTCCTTCAGAACAACACCATGCTGTTTCGACATGTCACCGCGCGGCACTTCCCCGCCGTGAGCGGGCTCGAAGCATCGATCTTCGAAACCCTGATCGTGCCTTTCCATCGGGACGACAAGCCGATCGGGACGGTTTGGGCTATGGCCCACACGCCAGAGCGGAGGTTCGACGCCGAGGATGCACGGTTGCTGAATAGCCTGGCACATTTTGCCTCAGCTGCCTATCAAGTCGTTACTGCGCTGGACGTCGCGGAAGCCGGGCGCCGGGAGCTGGAGCGGCGGGTGGACGGGCGCACGCGCGCGTTGCACGACGCCAACGCGGCTCTGCGGCAGGAGGCCGACGAGCGCGCACGGGTCGAGGACGCCCTGCGGCAGCTGCAGAAAATGGAGGCGGTGGGCCAACTCACCGGCGGGATCGCACACGACTTCAACAACATGCTGCAGGGTATCGGCGGCAGCCTGGAGCTGCTGCAGCGGCGCGTGGAGCAGAACCGGGTGCCCGAGGCGCTGCACTATCTCGAGAACGCGCGCAACGGCGTGGAGCGTGCGGCGGTGCTCACCCACCGTCTGCTCGCTTTCGCCCGGCGCCAGACGCTGCAGCCCCGCCCGATCGCGTTGGACGCGTCGATTACGAACCTCGCCGAGCTGATCCGGCGCACCATGGGGCCAGGCATCACGGTGGAGCTGTGCCTAGGCGACCACAGTCAGCCAGTGATGTGCGACCGGAACCAGCTCGAGAGCGCCTTGCTGAACCTGGCGATCAACGCGCGCGACGCGATGCCTGACGGCGGCACGCTGACAATCGCGACGGCCGACCGGCAGCTGACCTGGGCCGATCTGTCCGGCCAGGACGAGGCGAAGCCGGGCGGCTATCTCGAAATCAGCGTGGCTGATGACGGCATCGGCATGACGCCGAGCGTGGCGGCGCGGGCCTTCGAGCCATTCTTCACGACAAAGCCCGTCGGCCAGGGCACCGGATTGGGCCTGTCGCAGCTCTATGGTTTCGCCCGCCAGTCGGGCGGCTCGGCGCGGTTGGAGAGCGTGCTCGGTAAAGGGACGACAGTGCGGCTGTTTTTGCCCCGCTACACCGAACCCGCAGCGCTGCCGCCGCCGCACGCGCATCACCCGGACGCCCGCACCGAGGCCCGAAGCACGGTGCTGGTTGTAGAGGATGAGGCGATCATCCGTGCCTTGGTCGTCGAGACGCTGCGCGAGCAGGGCCACGTCGTGCTCGAAGCCGCGGACGGTCCTGGCGGCCTCCAGGCGCTGCAGTCCGTCGCTCATGTGGACCTGCTGGTGACCGACATAGGCCTGCCGGGAATGAATGGGCGGCAGCTCGCCGACGCAGCCCGTTTGGACCGGCCCGACCTGCCGGTGCTGCTGATCACCGGCTATGCCGGCCCGGCGCTGGATGTGCAGCTCGCCCCGGGCATTGAGGTGCTCACCAAGCCGTTCTCCCTCGATGCCCTGGCTGCCAAGACGCGCAGCATGGTGGAGGGCGTCGGCGCGGGTTAGACTGTTTACTGCATTTCGAACCGCTCCCCGGCGGCCTGCCCGGCGTCGAACGCGGCCGGGTTCACCGGATGCTCCGACGGGTTGCGTGACCGAAGGTGCAGGCCAAGCTTGTCCATCTCCGCATCGAGCACCCCGGCCTTCGCGACCGCCACGTCCCGGCCGGACAATCTATGCAGCGCCGCCTCACGCCCTTTACGCATCGCCGCGAGCTTCGCCTGGATGCCGTGCGAGAGGCCGAGCACGAACGAGGTATGCAGCGCCCGCCGCTTGCCGCCGCGGCCGCGCAGGTAGTCGGGACTAGCTCGAAACCGGTTGGCCTCGGTCTCGAAGGCGCGGGCGATCAGCGGCATGAGGGTGGCGGCCGCCTTGATGTCGGCGGGCAGGCCGAAGAACACCTGTATCAGCCGGCCCTCCGCATCGGTCTCGAACCAAGACCGGCAATCAACGAAATCCGCCACCGCCGGCGCACACTCATCGATTGGTCCGATCCGGCTCCGACCCGTCGGCAGCTCCACCCGCATGCAGGGCTGCGCCTGCAGTTCGAGCTCGGACATCGAAAGATCATGCCGGTTCAGCAGCTCCGTCACCTTGGCCGCCGCCGCCATTGCCTCCTGCTCGGTGCAGCCGCGGTCGGTCGTCTTGGAGCGCAGCGCCTGGATGCGTGCCAGCAACGCCGCGGTATCAGCGCCCATCGCCGCCTACTCGGGCAGCGGGATGAACTCGGCGTCCCCCGCCACCCGGTCGAACCGGCCGGCGCGCCAGTCCGCCTTGGCCTGCTCGATCCGCTCGCGCCGGCTCGACACCAGGTTCCACCAGACGTGCCGCGGCCCGTCCATCGGCTCGCCCCTAGCACCAGCACCCGGGCGGCGGTCTGCGCGCGCAGCGTGATTGGGTCGCCGGGCCGCAGCACCAGCAGGCGGCCGGAGCCGTGGGCATCGCCGCCGATCTCGATGGTGCCGTCCAGCACATAGACCGCGCGCTCGATATGCTCGGTGCCGATCGGCAGGCTGGTGCCTGCGTCCAGCGTCGCATCCGCGTAGATCATATCGGAGAAGGTCCGCACCGGGGAGCGCACCCCGAGCATCTCGCCGGCGATCACCCGGACGCGCTTGCCCTCCCCCGTCACCTCTGGCAGCGCGTCACGGCCGACATGGGAGAAGTCCGGCGCTGTCTCCTCATGCGCCTGCGGCAGCGCGACCCAGGTCTGGATGCCGTGCAGCGACTTCTCTGCCGGACGCAGCTCCGCCGCGGTGCGCTCCGAGTGCACGATGCCGCGCCCCGCGGTCATCCAGTTCACCGCACCCGGCTGGATCGCCTGCACGGTGCCCAGGCTGTCCCGGTGCATGATCTCGCCCTCGAACAGATAGGTCACGGTGGCGAGCCCGATATGCGGATGCGGCCGCACGTCCAGGCCACGGCCGGCGTGGAACACCGCGGGTCCCATATGGTCGAAGAACACGAAGGGGCCGACCATCTGCCGCTCGGTGGACGGCAGCGCGCGCCGCACCTGGAAGCCGCCGAGGTCACGCGCGCCCGGCACGATGACGGTCTCCACCAACGGGCCATCCGGTCCCAGCATCGGCTCGGCATCGTCTCCGGCATAGCGGCTCATAGCGGTCTCCTCGTCCCAGTGCAGCGTCCTGGGTGAGAATATGGAGTGCCGGCTATGGCGGCGCCAGGAACGTCCCGAACGCCCGCGGGCTCTCGCCGACCTTGATCTTGCGGACGACCTTGCCGGCGGCGACATCGATTTCGGCCAGCCGGTTGTCCATCCAGACCGCCACATAGGCCCGTGTGCCGTCGGCGGACATGGCGATGCCCTCGGGATAGTCGCCCACGGCAATCTCAGGCAGCGCCGTGAAGGCGCCGTCAAACACCGATAGCGTGCCGCTGTGCTGGTTGGTCACCAAAATGCGCGAGCCGTCCGCGGTGACCGCGACGGCGTAGGGGAACTCGCCGACCGCAAGGCGCCGGGTCTCCTTCAACGTGGCCGCGTCCACCACCGACACGTCGCTCGACTGCACGTTGGCGACGAAGACCCGGCCGCCCTGCACCGTCACCCCGAACGGCGCGTGTCCAACCGGCACCGTCGCAAGCGTATCGAGGGTGCGGAGATCGATGACCGACAGCGTGTCGCTCTCGCGATTGGCGACATAGAGCCGTGTGCCCTCAGGGTCGATGGCGAGGCCGGAGGGCGACTGGCCGACCTTGATGGGCGCAGCATTGGTCTGCCCGGCCACGTCCAGCACCGCAACCGTGTCGCCATACCAATCCGCCACGAACACCCGGCCGTCCTGCGGGCTCACCACGACACCGAGCGGCCCGGCGCCCGCCGGCACCTCCGCCGCCAGTGTCAGGCGGCCATTCGTGCGCTCCAGGACGCTGACGCTGTGCCCCTCTGGGTTGGTGACATAGACATGCCGTCCATCCGCCGCCACCGCCACCCCGGCGGGCTTCGCACCGACGCCAATGGTTTGGACGACGGCGCCCGTCGCGGTGTCCACGACCGAGACCGAGTCATCGCCCTGGTTGGTGACGTAGGCAAGCTCCGCCCGGGCTGGCAACGTCAGGGCCATCAGCGTCAGGCAGGCCAGGGCAGGCCTCAACCAGCGCGCTCGGCAAGGACCTTGATGTTGTCGAGCCCGGCGCGCAGCACGCCCGCGACCGCCTTGGACGACGCGGCGTCGTTCAGCTCGGGCGGCGGGTCGTTCAGCATGTAGCCGCGGTAGAACGCCGCCCGCCACTCGATCGTGCTGCCGCCGGACGGACCGTCCTGGACCTCGAACCACGCGGTGTAGTTGTTCACCGGCAAGACCTTGGGGTCCACCGCCTCGATCTTGTATTGGTAGCTGTGCGCGGCAGCGTCGTATTTGACCAACTCCTCTTCGAAGTGCGGATCGCCCTCGACCTTGAGCGTAAGCGTGCGCTTGGAGCCGATCGCGTTGCCGTGGTCTGCCGGGCTGGATGCGATCAGCGGATGCCATTTGGCGATGGAGTCGAAGTCGCCGACGATGGCCCAGACCTGCGCCGGAGTGCGGGCGATATCGATGGTCTGGGTGACCTTTTGCCGCGTCGGGCCGTGCGCCTGCGCGGTCGCGAGGCCTGCCGCGGTGGCGGTCAGGGTGGCGACGAGCCGTCGCCGGGAAATATGCAGCATGTCCGTTCCTCCATCCCGCGCCCCTGTCGCACGCGGGCGATAGGATTGCGCGGAATGGCGGACGGCACCAGGGGCCTAGCGGTAAACTATGCTGCCAGCGCGCCGCTACGCTTGGCCACGTGGGTCGCGATCAGGTCCATCAGCGGCGGCGACAGGCAGTCATACGGCTCGAGGCCGATCTCGCGGAGCCGCGCCCGCACGGCGCCCATCTGGTCGGGCTTGGCGCCGGCCTCGATGATGGACGACACGAACGCCGCGAACTCCGGCGCTGCCCAGCCCTGCTCGTGCGACAGCTCGGTGTGGACGAAGTCCAAGCCGTAGAACGGGTGGTCCTTGTTCTCAATCCGCCCGTATAGGTGTGCGCCGCAGCCGGTGCAGGCGTGGCGCTGGATCGCCGCGTTGGCATCGACGACCTTCAGCTTGTCGCCGTTCTCCAGCACCTTGATCTTGTCGCGCGACACGACGGCGACGACCGAGAACACCGATCCCGCCGGCTTCCAGCATTTGGTGCAGCCGCAGGCGTGGTTGAAGGCGGTCTGTGCCGAGACCTCGACCTTCACCGGGTTGGTGGCGCACTTGCAGACGAGCGTGCCGCCGGCAAAGCCCGCGACCGCCGGCTTAATGCCGTCGTCCACGGAGGGATGGATGTGAATGTCGCTGGCCATGACGGTTCCTTCAAATGCAAAGCCGGTTGCTGCCCGGCTTCTGTTGTTGATGTAATACTATAACAGCATCACGACTGCGTTTCGTCGGCGCTGTGCATGGTTTCTACACCAATGATCCGGCTGCACAACATGGGCCGCTCAAATCATGCTGGCCGGAGTGCTGCCTCAGAACGTCACCCGCACGCCGCCGAAGCCGCCTACCGGAGCGGCCAGGCTATAGGAGCGTGGGTTGGTGGCGTTCGGAGCCTGGGCTATCGGAACCGCCGTGGTCGGCGAGAAGGTGCCGTAGGTGTAGTATTTTGCGTCGTTGACGTTCTCGACCAGCCCGAAAAGCTGGACATTCGACGTGAGCTGATACTGCGTGTTCAGGTTAAGCGTGACGAAGGCCGGCAGGCGCGGCGTGAGGTTGGCCCGGTCGCCAAACAGGGTTTGGCTGCTCTGGTAGATCCCCGCCGCCCCCACGGTCCACTTGTCGGTGACCTTGCAGTAGGCGCCAAATTTGAGTTGGTTCGTCGGAATGCCAGGGATGCGATTGCCGGGCCGGACGGTGATGTTGCCTTGGGCGTCAGCCTGCGGATTGCTGCCGGCGGCCTCGACGAAGGTGCTCTGGAAGGTCGCGTCGGTGTAGCTGTAATTGACGTAGCCCAGCCAGCGCGGCGTCTTGATCTGCACGCCAGCGTCCACGCCCTGCCGCCGCGTCTGGCCCGCATTCTGGAAGAACGCCCGTCCAAGAGTGACGCTGTTGACGAAGGCGATATCGTCGTCGAGCGTGGTGCGGAACAGGCCCAGATTGTAGGTGAGCCGCACGTCGTCCGCGGGCCGGACCGTGCCGCGCAGCCCGGCCTCGACGCTGTGCGCCACGACCTGTTTTAGATTCGGGTCGCCGGTGAAGAAGTTAGCGAGGCTGCAGCTGTCGGCCGGCCCGGCGCAGGATAGCTCGGCGGGCGTGGGCGCGCGGTTGGCTTCGGAGTAGCCGGCATAGGCGGTGAGCCAGGGGGTGACGTCGTAGGTGGCGCCGATGGCCGGGTTGAAGCGGTTATAGGTGTGCTGACCCGTCAGGTTGCCGCCACCCTGGTCGGACAGGTCGATCTGCGCCGCATTGAAGCGGCCGGACACCGTGACCGCCAACCGTGGAGTCACGTTCAGCGTATCGGAGACGAAGACGCCGTAATAGGCGTTGCTGGTCGCGAGCCGCACCGGCGTATTCGTGCCCGGCTCGTCGATCGTGATGCCAGGACCGGCAAAAACACGGTCCAGGGGCGTGAGGCCGCCAATCAGTGCGGTCGCGCCGAACTGCGTCTGCGCGCCGTCGAAGCTGAAGCCGCCCACCAGATGGTTCTTAAGACCGAACACGTCGCTGGTGTTCGTCACCTGCACGGACGCGCCATAGCTGTTGGTGTTCGTCGATTGCCGGTTCAGTTGGGAATAGGGACCGCCGTTCAAGAAGTCCGGGATCAACCCGCCGCCGCGGGTCGTGCTGAATGCGCCGTTGTTGTTGACGAGCAGCCCGGAGCCGTCATTGGCAGGCACATCGGCCGACACGTTGCCGTTGGTCAGCCTTTGCAGCAGGTAGCTGTAATAGGCGAGCGCCTGGACTGAGGTCGTCTCGGATACGTCGTAGCTGCCCTGCAGGTTCACGCCCAGATAGCGGTTGGCGATGAGGTTCGGCGCCGTGAACTGCGCGGCCGGATCGGCGGCCAGCAGCTCGACGGGTGACGTGCCAGGGCCGTTCAGCACCGAGTTCGCCAGCGTTAGGTTGAGGTGCACCTCGGAGCGCTCGCCGCGCCAGCCGAGGTCGCCGTAGAAGTTCCGGATGTCGGACGACTGCAGGTTGCGCCAGCCATCCTGGTGCCGCTCGGAGCCAGCGACGTAGGTGCTGAGATTGCCGACCTGCTTGCCATATTGGAACTCGCCGACGACCCGGCCGAACGAACCGCCATACAGCGCCGCCTCGCCGCCATGGTAGGTGAAGCCGTTCTTCAGCTGCACGCTGATCGATCCGCCCAGCGCGTTCAGGCCGAACACTGGGTTGGGGCCTTCCAGGTTCAGTTGGTTGATGGCGATGCTGGGGATCAGGTCCCAGTTCACCGTGTCGCCGAAGGCATCGTTGAAGCGCGCACCGTTCACATAGACCGCCAGCCCCTGCGATACGCCCTGCAGGGGAGAGGCTTGGAAGCCATGATACTGCAGGGTCGGCTGGTCGGGGTTGCCCGATGCGGATTCAAGGTTGACGCCGCCGACCTGCTCGTTGAGCGCCCGCAGTGCGTTGGGCGTGCCGTCGCGGGCGACGTCGCCCCGGTTCAGCACACTGGTCTGGGCCGGCAGCTTATTGCGGTCAATGCCGGAACCCAGCAGCGGGCTGCTGCCGACGATGTTGACCGTCGGCAGGGCAGTCTCAGCGGGAAGTCCGTCATCCAGCGGGACGCCTGCCTGGGCCAGCGTAGCCGTCGGCCTCAGCGCCACCGCGGGCGTTATCACAGCGATGGCGGTGGAGATGGCCACGCTCCGCCACACTAAACTCGTCATTCAAACATCCTATCGGCCAGCTTTGGGCTACTTGCAGTCCACAAGGTCGCTGTCGGCCAGGGAAAACGAGTACTTGCCGCCGCTCTTCACCTCCACGTTGCGGATCGTGCAGACCCGGCCGGGCTTGGTGGTCAGCCGTACGTCGTAGCGACCGGGCGCGATGCCGGTCAGGCGCAGGCGCTCATCGTGGTCCACGGTTCCGTCGCGGTCATTGGCGCACTGGTTGGAGCCGAACTCGCCCAAGACCCCGCCGTTGCCGGCCGGCGCCATGACCAGGTTGGTGATGGTGAAACTGGTCAGGTTCCAAAACGCCATCCGCTCCTGCGCCATGGCGGAATTTCCGACGCCGCACAGCGCCAGCACGGCCAACAAAATACGCATCAGATCATCCCAGCAGCTGCCGCGCGTGGTGCGCGATATGGTCGGGGACGAAGCTTTGGATGAACCAGTAGCTGTGATCGCCGGGTTGGCGCCGCAGCGTCAGCTCTTGGCCCGATGCCGCCGCTGCTTCCTCCAGCGCCTCCGGATGCAACTGGCTGGTCAGGAACTGGTCGTCTTTGCCCTGATCGACCAGGATCGGCCCGGGATACGGCCGCTGGCGCATCAGCAGGCTGGCATCCCACGCTGCCCAGGCCGCCCGGTCGGGACCGAGATAGCCGGTGAACGCCTTCTCGCCCCAGGGCACCGCCACCGGGTTGGCGATTGGCGCAAAGGCGGAGACCGAGTGCCAGCGCGACGGCTCCCGCAACGCCGTCACCAGCGCGCCGTGCCCGCCCATGGAGTGCCCGAACACGCCGCGCCGGTCGGGGCGCACCGGGAAGTTCGCCTCGATCAGCGCCGGCAGCTCCAGCGTCACATACTGCGCCATGCGGTAGTTCGCCGCCCAGGGTGCGGCGGTCGCGTCGAGATAAAAGCCAGCGCCGGCGCCAAAGTCCCAGCTTGCCGTCTCGCCCGGCAGATCGAGGCCGCGCGGGCTGGTGTCCGGCATGACCAGCACCAGGCCACGCTCCGCTGCCAACCGCTGGGCGCCGGCCTTGATGGCGAACGTCTCTTCGGTACAGGTCAGCCCGGCGAGGTAATACAGCGCTGGGCACGGTCCCCGCTGCGCCTGCGGCGGCAGGAAGACGCCGAAGCGCATTTCGGTCCCGGTAGCGGTTGAGGCATGGCTGTAGAAGCCCATCGTGCCGCCGAAACAGGCGTGCTGGCTTTTGGTGTCCATCGGTCAGGCCGGAGTTTCGTAATAGGCGAGCGCCGGCGTGCCGTCGTAGAAATTCGGGATGTCGCCAAAAAGCTCGGCGCCGTGCTGGTCGGCGGCGGCCTTGAAGCTGGCCATCGAGTCGAAGGTCATCAGCGTGGTGACGATGTATGCCGATGCCGCGCCGTCCGGCGCGTCCAGGCCGCGCATCACCTGATCGTGCTGCAGCCCCATCGGACCCCAAAGGCGGCGCAGCATCGGCATGTGGGACTCCCGATAGTAGGCATGGTCGAAACGGGTACCGTCGCCACCCGGATACATCGCAGCAACTACTAGCATATTTTCCTCCTACGCTTTTTGGTCGCGCGCCATGCTACATTGCCGGCGGCATAACGGGAAAGGGGCCGCGACCAAATGACCGCCGCGACATGACCGGTTTTCAGGCCATCATCCTGGTTTGCCTCAACTCCATCCCGTCCGACCGCTGCACCGAGGAGACAGCAACGGACATCCTTTCCAAGCACGTCGAGACCGAACTCGGCTGCGCCAGCGGCTGGCAGGAGGTGATCGGGCGGTCGGCCCAGGCCTATGAGATCGGCCATGATTCCTATGTCCGCACGATCTGCCGAAGGTCCCGCGACGCAGCGCCGCCCGGGCAGGAAGCGGAGCACTGACGCTAGAACGCCTCGACATTCCCCCTCATGTTCCCATAATCGAGGTAGGTCAGCGCCGGCATGGCGTGGCGATTGGGGAGCGAAGATGCGTTATCTAACAGGATTTGCGATAATTGCGGCCGTGGCACTGACCGTAGGCACGGCCCGGGCGGAGGGCGATCCGGCGCTCGGCAAGACGGTGTTCAACAAGTGCGCGGCCTGCCACTCTATCAAGGACGGCGAGAACAAGATCGGTCCGAGCCTGCACGGCGTCGTCGGCCGGCCGTCGCACAGCATCGAGAACTTCAGCTACTCCGAGCCGATGAAGGCCTACAACGTGACCTGGGACGCCTCGACGCTCGACCACTATCTCGCCGATCCCCGCGGCGTGGTTCAAGGCACCAAGATGATTTTCGTCGGGCTGAAAAAAGACGAGGACCGGGCGAACGTGATCGCCTACCTCGAAACCCTCAAGTAAACGCCGCAGCGACGCGGGCACCCTCGGCGATCCCGCGTCGCCGGCTGCCTTCGGGCACCACAATCTCCCGCACCACCCGGGCCGGCCCGGCGGACAGCAGCAGAATGCGGTCGGCAAGCGACATCGCCTCGGCCAGGTCGTGCGTGACCAGCAAGGCTGCGCATTGGCGCGTGCGCCAGGCGGTCGCCAGCACCGTCCGGCCCTGCTCCGCCATCGCGGGATCGAGCGAGACGAACGGCTCATCCAGCAGCAGCAGGGCCGGCTGTACGGCAAATGCCCGCGCGATGGCGGCTCGGCGCGCCATGCCGAGCGACAGCGCCGGCGGATACAGGTCGCCGTATGGCGCAAGGCCGAGCAGCTCCAGCAGTGCCTCTGCCGCCGCCGGGTCGGGCGGGTGAACCAGAGCGATATTCTGCCGGACGGTGCGCCAGGGCAGCAGCCGCGGCTCCTGGAACACGGTGCCGATGCGAGGGGTCACGCCGTCCGCCCAGGCGATCCGGCCGTCGAAATGCGTGTCCAGGCCCCCGATGACGCGCAGCAGCGTCGTCTTGCCGCAGCCGGACGGGCCAACCAAGGCGACGATCTCGTCCCGCTCCAGGGTGAAGCGCAGGTCCGCGATGACCGTGCGCGGCCCATTGCGGGCTGCGACCTGCTTCTGCGCCACGTTCACGTCCAGCATCACCGCCACTGGTTGGCCCGCCGCTCCAACGGCTGCAGCACCAGCCATTCGATCACCTGCACCACGACGATGAAGGCCAGGGTGTAGGCGAGGATGCCGGTCACGTCGAACAACTGGAAATACACCTGGATTTGGAAGCCCACGCCGTCGCTGCGGCCCAGCAGCTCCGCCACCAGCACGATCTTCCAGATCAGCGCCAGGCCGGACCGCGCTGCGCCGAACAGATAGGGATAGAGCTGCGGCAGCACGACATGGCGCAGGACCGCGCCGCGGCCCATGCGGAAGCTGTGCGCCATGTCGATCAGCCCCTGGTCCAGCGCCCGGGCGCCCTCCCGCACGGTGACCGCGGTGCTTGGCAACTTGTTGAGCGCGACGGAGGCGATCGCGGTGGCCTCGCTCAGCCCGAACCAGACGTAGATCAGCACGATGCCCACCAGCGCCGGCAGGTTCAGCAGGCCGGTGACGAGGCTGTCGAGCGCACGGTCCACCCAGCGCCAGCGTCCCATGGCGACGCCGAGCGCGGTCCCCAAGACCATTGCCACGGTGAAGGCGCAGGCGACTCGCGCCAGGGTTATGCCGAGATTATGCGCCAATGACCCGGACACGGCCTCGTGCCGGAGCGCTGCCATCACCGTGCTGGCAGGCGGGAACAGCCGGCTGCCGATCAGCCGTGCGGCCAGCTCCCAGCCGGCGAGCAAGACCATTATGGGGACCAGGCGCGCGGTCCAGCCCAACCGGAAAGAGCCTAAGCAGACCTCTATCAGTCTGCGCACAGACAACAACCTGAGCAGGGTTGCGTGGCCTGGTCTTGCAAGCATTCATTCGTGTCCCAGGCCACGCAACCCTGCTTAGACCGGCGACCAGAGCGTGCCCGGCACAAGGTGCGTCGCCGGCCCGACCAGCGCCGTGCCGCCGATCCCTGCCAACACGTCATACAGCCGGGCCGTCGCTTCCAGATCCCAATGCTCGGGGACGCCGCGCCGATACCAAGAGCGCAGCTGGGAGAGCTCGCCCGGTCCCGACGTGCCGGTCATGGGCGCGATCCGCTCCCACTCCGCATCCGAGGCCACAAGGATTGCCCGCGCCTGGTCGGACGCCTTGATGAATGCCTGCACCGCCGCGCGGTGGCGCGCTGCGAAGGCGTCGGAGAACACCCAGCCGACGAACGGCACGCCGCGCGGGATGCCGAGCGCCTCGACCGCGTCCTCCATCGCCAGCACCCGGCGCAGCCCGGCCGCCTCGGCCCGCGCGGCGAAGGGCCAGTAGGTCAGCACGGCGTCGAGCCGTCCCGCTGCCAGTTGCTCGCCGATCAACGGCGGCGGGCCAAAACTCTTGATGACGGCCTGATCCAAATCGAGATCGAATTTCTGCTGCGCGTAGGCCCGGAGCAGCAGCCAGCTTTTGTCCAGCGGACTGCCGGCGATGCCGAGCCGCCGGCCGCGCAGGTCCGCCACCGTCTGCACAGGGGAGCCTGGCGCCGCCATGACCGCGCCCAATGCGCTGGACACCGGCGAGAGCGTCCAATCGGCGCCCGATGCGCGCTGACGCGACACCCACAGCCAGTCCTGCACTGTCATATCGACGCGTCCGGCCTGCAGCGCGACCTGGGTTGCCTGCGAGGCGGCGAACTCGACCGTCTCGACCGCAACACCGGCGGCGGCATCCAGCCCATGCGCCCGCATCACATCCAGCTCCCACGCCACCGAGCCGAACCGCAGCGTGCCCACTCGGATAACCGGTGCGGCTGCGGCCGGACGGACGGCACTCAGCGGCAACGCGGCGGTCAATGACGTGAACAGCAGCGTGCGGCGTCGGATTTGCATACAGCCATTCCCTTCCCGGGCAAATTTAATGGTGGCAATGCGCGCACGCTGCCGCCGGTTGTCAATTGCGCGCCGTGCGTCCGGGCCGCACATGTGACATTGCGGGAGGGGCTGACAAGCCGTCATGCGCGGCCCACAATCAGCACAGCTGCATTTCAAACGCGGCCTTTGGGGGAAACGAATGCCGGGATCTGCCGGTCCGATCGCGTTGCTGCTGGCGTCGCTGCTGGGGATCTCTGCCGTCATGGCCGAGCCGGTGACCGTAGGCATCGGCTATCTTGCTTTGGCGCCGAAGCATGTGGGTCCACAGGTGGTGCTCGACCCGCCCTTGACCGATGAGGGCGTGCAGGGCGCCCGCCTGGCATTGGCCGACGACCAGACGACCGGGCGATTCCTGAACCAGAGCTACACCCTGCACGAGGCGCTGCAGCCCGACGCCGAGGCGGTGCTGACCGCGGCCCGCGCCATGCTGGCAGGCGGCGAGCGCATCATCGTTACCGATCTGCCCGCGCCGCTGCTGCTGCAGGTTGCGGACCTGCCCGAGGCGCGGGACGCCATCCTGCTGGACGCCACGTCCGAGGACGATAGCCTGCGCGGCGCCGGATGCCGGGCGCGCGTGCTGCATCTGCTGCCGAGCCGGGCCATGCTGGCGGATACGCTGATGCAGTATTTGGCGGTGAAACGCTGGCGCAACATTTTGCTGGTGCAGGGCCAGGCAGGGGCGGACGCGGCTTATGCCGACGCGCTCCGCCGCTCGGCCCGCAAGTTTCAAATCCGCATCGTCGCCGACAAGCCCTGGACCTTCGAGCCCGGCGCCCAGCGTACCGACACCGGCCATGTCACCATCGGCGCCGAGGTCGCGCGCTTCACCCAGGGCCTATCGTATGACGTCCTGGTGGTGGCCGACACGGCGAACGAGTTCGGCGACGACCTGGCCTATCGCACGACGGACCCGCGGCCCATCGCCGGCACGCACGGCCTGGTCCCCGCCGCCTGGGCGCGCCCGTTCGAGCAATGGGGCGCCACACAACTCCAGGCGCGGTTCCAAAAGCAGGCCGGCCGCTGGATGACGCCGCGTGATCTCGGCGCCTGGATGGCAATCCGTGCGGTGGGCGAAGCCGCCAGCCGCGGACCCGGCGCCGACCCCGCCGCCATCAGCGCCTATCTGCGCAGCCCGAAGTTTGAGCTGGCGGCCTTCAAGGGCTCCCGCCTGACCTTCCGCGCCTGGGACGGCCAGCTGCGTCAGCCCGTGCTGCTGGCCGACACCCGCAGCCTGGTCTCCGTCAGCCCCCAGCCAGGCTACCTGCACCAATTCTCCGAGCTGGACACGCTCGGCATCGACCAGCCGGAGACGACATGCAAAATGTAATGCGCAGTGCGGCCGGGGCATCGCTGGCGCTGCTGCTGGCGACCTCGACGGCCCGGGCCGAGCGGCTGTTCGTCTCGAATGAGAAGGACAACACGATCACCGTGATCGACGGCACCACCCTAGCCGTCACCTCCACCATCAAGGTCGGCGACCGCCCGCGCGGCATCGTCGCCAGCAAGGACGGGCGCAGCCTGTATATCTGCACCAGCGACAGCGACCATATCGAGGTGCTGGATCTCGCCACCCTGACCGTCACCCGCATCCTGCCGAGCGGCCCGGACCCGGAGCTTGTGACGCTCAGCCCGGATGGAGGCACGTTGTATATCGCCAACGAGAACGACAACATGGTGTCCGTCCTCGACATCGCGGCCGGGCGGGTCGCGACGGAAATCCCGGTCGGCGTGGAGCCGGAGGGCATGGGTGTCAGCCCCGATGGCAAGGTGCTGGTCAACACGTCGGAGACGACGAGCATGGCGCATTTCATCGACACGTCGTCAAAGCAATCGATCGCCAACGTGCTGGTCGGCAGCCGCCCGCGGGTCGCCCGGTTCACCGCGGACGGCGCCCAGGTCTGGGTCAGTGCCGAGGTCGGTGGCACCGTGTCGGTGATCGACGCCGGCGCCCATGCGGTCACCCACACCATCAACTTCGCCATCCCCGGCGTGCCCGCGGAAAGCGTCCAACCGGTCGGCATCGCGATCACGCCGGATACCAAGACCGCCTTCGTGGCGCTCGGCCCGGCCAACCGCATCGCCGTCGTGGACACCAAGACCTATGAGGTCCGCAAGTACCTGCTGGTTGGGCAGCGCGTGTGGAACATGGCCTTCTCACTCGACGGCAAGCGGCTCTACGCGACCAACGGCGTCAGCAACGACCTGTCGGTCATCGACGTGGACGCGCTGCGGGTCACGAAGTCGGTGCCGGTCGGGCGGCTGCCCTGGGGCGTCGTGGTGACCCCGTAATGCCGGACTCGCTCACCCTGCCGATCGCGTTGGAGGTCGAGGGCCTCACCCACCGGTTCGGCACCCGCAAGGTGCTGGACAGCGTGGGCTTTTGCATCCGGCCCGGCGACTTTACCGTCCTGCTGGGCCAGAACGGCGCCGGCAAGACGACGCTGTTCGCGCTGATCACCCGGCTTTATCACGCGCATCAGGGCCGCATCGTCGTATTTGGCCAGCCGTTCCGTGCCGACGCGTCGGCCGCTTTGGCCCGCATGGGCGTGGTGTTCCAGCAGCCGACCCTGGATCTCGACCTTACGGTGCAGCAGAACCTCGAATACCACGCGGCTCTGCACGGCATGGCCGGCGCCGTAGCCGCCCCGCGCATCCGCGACGAGCTGGCCCGGGTGGGCCTGGCAGAGCGCGCGCGCGACCGGGTGCGCCTGCTGTCCGGCGGGCAGAAACGCCGGGTCGAACTGGCCCGCGCCTTACTGCATGACCCAGCGCTGCTGCTGCTGGACGAGCCAACCGCCGGGCTCGATATGGAGAGCCGCGGCTTTCTGCTGGAGCATGTCCGCCGCCTATGCCGCGAACAAGGTCTGGCGGTGCTATGGGCGACCCACCTGATCGACGAGGCTGACGACGACGCGCGTGTCGTGGTGCTGCACAAGGGCCGCGTGCTGGCAAGCGGGCCGGTGCCGGACATCCTGGCCCAGGCTGGTGCCGCCACCCTCAAGGACGCATTCGAGCACCTGACCCATGCTAAAAACTGAAATCCGCAGCCTGACGTTTGCGTCCTATGCCCGCTGCATGGGCGGTATCGTCCGGCGTGAGGGCCTGCGCTGGGTGCATCAGCGCGGCCGGTTTATCTCGGCCCTGGTGCGTCCGCTGGTTTGGCTCGCGATCTTCGCCGCCGGATTCCGCTTCGTGCTGGGCGTCTCGATCATTCCACCCTACGAGACCTACATTCCATACGAGGTCTATATCGCGCCGGGCCTGATCGCCATGATCGAGCTGTTCAACGGTATGCAGAGCAGCCTGTCGATGGTCTATGACCGCGAGATGGGCAGCATGAAGACCTTGATGGTCAGCCCGTTCCCGCGCTGGTTCCTGCTGCTGTCGAAGCTGCTGGCTGGCGTCGCGGTCGCGGTCGTACAGTCCTACATCTTCCTCGGCATCGCTTGGTTCTGGGACATCGAGCCGCCTATTATCGGCTATTTCGCCGTCCTTCCGGCTCTGATCGTTTCTGGATTGATGCTCGGGGCGCTCGGCCTGGTGATGTCGTCGTTCATCCGGCAACTGGAGAACTTTGCCGGGGTAATGAATTTTGTAATCTTCCCAATGTTTTTCGCATCTTCCGCACTGTATCCGCTATGGCGCGTTAAGGAGAGCAGCCTGACCCTATGGTGGGTGTGCCAGCTGAACCCCTTCACCTCGGCCACGGAGCTGATCCGCTTCGCGCTGTATGGCCGGGTAGATTGGGGGTCGGCCGCGATCGTGGTCGGCTGTACCGCGGTGTTCATGGCACTTGCGGTGGTGGGCTATGACCCGGGCCGCGGATTGATGGCGCGAAAGGCTGGGCCGGAATGAAGGTAATGCGAATTGCGTGGCTGGGCGTGTCGGCGATGGCGCTTGGCGCGGCTGGGCCGCCTATCGATCCAAATTGGCCCTGCGTGCAGCGCTTGGTGCCAAGCTTGACCGCCAGCACGCTATGGGGCGGACACGACGCCGCCGGGGATTGGCGCGCCAATCCGCAGGTGGCCACGGTCGTGGCTGCTGTGTCGCCGCGCGGGATATCGGCTCAGGACGGCGCGGCCCGGCTCGACCGGTTTGTAGCAACCGTGCCTAATGCGGATCGGCCTGCGCAGTTGGCGCTGGTATTCGCCGGGCTAGTTGACGAAACCAACCTGCAACGCGCTCAGGTTATTGAGCGACTGCGCGGCATTGCCCAACGCCAGCGCACGCTGACCGAACTGACCTCGCGCATTACCGCCGAGCTCCGCGCCTTGCCCGTTGATGCACCGGTTGGGCAACGTGAGGAGATCGTCAGCCGCCGCGCGTTTCTGATCCGCGAATACGAGGATATCGAGCGCACCATCCGCTACGCCTGCGAGGTTCCCGTGCAGATGGAGGCGAAGCTGGGGACCCTGGCGCAAACGCTGCAGCGTGGATTGGCAGATTAGGCTGCGACGAGACCATGGCGAAGCATGATCTCGTGGAAATACTTAGGATCGAGCAAGGTCGCCCACAAAGATCACTCGACCTCCTCAGGCAACGTATTTTGCGTCGGCAAACCGGCGGCCTGCCAACCATCGACACCTTCCGGGAACCAAGCCGCGTGAAAGCCCATTTCCCCGGCTCGTCGCGCAGCATTCCAACTCATCCAGCAATCGGCCAGGCAAAAAAATACGACGAGGCGGGCGGGGTCTTTCCGCGTAAGCTCGTCTAACCGCTGCCGCATCCGCTTTGCCACTATGTCGGGAATGGCGCCTCGTCCAATGTCCGGCCACCACAGGCTATCGGGAAGGCTGTGATGCGGGACAGGGAGCCATGGCGCACCTAGCCGCATGCTTGCCGGGCGACGAGGCGCTGGTAGCACGTCGATCAACAATGCAGCGTGACGGGCCAAAATCTCCTGCATCGCCGGAAGGTGGACCACCTCAGCACCTGGTACCGTATCAGGAACCGGTGCGCGGTAATCGTCCATACGGTAAGTGCCAGGTATCGCTACAATAGGGTCACCATACGCCGGCGCACCGCTTAGTCCGACAGCGAGCCACAAGACGGCCCATAACTTCAAGGATCAGGCTGACCCTGATCGCCCATCATCGGCACGCCATAGCTCGCGAGCACAGTGGCGATCTCCGCCTTGTGCTTCCCGATTGCCTGATTGATGCGCCGCCGCCACTCTGGCTCATTAGCGCGGACGCCCATGGCGATGCGGTAGTCGAGGCGTGGAGCGTTCGGCTCCGGTTCGATAAATACCGCGGTTAGCGGCAGGTGCTCCCGCGTGATTGCAAAACCGGCTGGCGGACCCCAAATCAAAGCCACATCAATGACGCCGTTTACGAGGTCTTGCAGCATAGCCTGCGGCGGATTGCTGATTCGGGTGTCAACACGGAGCGAGTAGGCACGCACTTGGGGCATCAAGTTATGCCGCAGCAAAAGATCAGTAGGCGGCGTCGCGGCAATGACGCCGAACTTTTTATCCGCCAAAGCCGGATCGCCGACGGAGCGCGCCGAAATCCCGTCTGCCGTCCGTGTCACCAGCATATAACCCGTATGGTAATACGGGTTGGTGCTGTCCATGACCCCGTCACCGCTAACAGCTCCCATGACAAGGTCGCACTCGCGGGCACGAAGGGTATTGCGTACGAAGCCGGTTACCTGCGGAAACCAGACATAGCTGACCGGTAGCTGCAGATCAGCACCAACAATCTCAGCGACTTTGTTCTCGAAACCCTCGCGGGCCTCATTCGAGAATGGCAGGTTGTGCGGATCGGCGCACACGCGCAACTCGCTGCGGGAGATCATCTCGGCGCGTTGGGCATTCGCTGAAGGACCGGCTAACACAGCCACGCCGAGAAACAGCGTGAAGTATAGTCGCTGCCCTGACCAAATAGAGTTACGCTGCGGGCTGATCACTTGTTTAGCTGTCATCGCCAATACGCTTCGGACGACCGCGCGGCAGCTTGTCGTCTGAACGAGCTTTCAAATATCCGTATATGTCATCCATATACAAAATGACATCTTCAGTTGTGCCGAATGCTGGCATGACGTTATTTTGTGACTTCGTCACGTTCTGCCGACCGTTGGTAATGACGTTGACGACATCATCATACGACAGGTGCTTTAGGGACTCGGTGAGGTTTGGAGCATAAGAGCTGCCAGCGCCATCCGGTCCGTGGCACCGTAGGCAAGATTCGCCATAGCGACGGTAGCCATTGAACGTATGCTGGTCCACCCGGCCGGCCTGAACCTCGTAAACCGGGTCATTTTCCGCCTTTGCACCCGGTGAGCCGGCGATAGCGAGTAGAAGTCCCGCACCAACTAAACCAGAAAACGCGAGCAGTGATGTATTTCGCATCCATAGTCTCCGGAAGTGTCTCCGGCCGCACAAACCGTGCGGCCGGAGATGGTAGGTGCCGGCTTAGTCGAGGCCGAACACGGTCATAACGCCGCCCAACTGGGTGTAGTTGGAAAGCTGCTTGTAGGCGCCAACCGCACCCAAGCCGTCGGTGTCGTTGCCAAGCCCAGCCGCCATGCCGATCCCGGCCCAGCCGCCCACGCCCGACAGCACAGCGATGAACTGCTTGCCGTTATGCGTATAGCTGGTGACGTTGCCGATGATGCCGGAGGGCGTCTTATACTTGTACAGCTCCTTGCCGCTCTTGATGTCCACAGCCTTCAAGTAGCCATCGAGAGTGCCGTAGAACACGATGTCGCCCGCTGTCGCCAGCGCACCTGACCAGACCGAGAAAGGCTCCGGGTCCGACCAGACGATCTTGCCCTGACCGGCATCCCAGGCAATGAAGTTGCCAAGGTTGGTTTCGCCCTTCGGCGGATACATCGAGAGCGTCGCCCCGACGTAGGGCTGGCCCGCGGTGTACGACACCTTAAACGGCTCGTAGTCCATGCAGACGTGATTGGTCGGCACATAGAACAGGCCGGTCTTCGGCGAGAATGCCGCTGGCTGCTGGTCCTTGGACCCCAGGGCCGCCGGGCAAACGTTCCGGCTGTTCTTGTCTTCGCCGTTCTGCTGCGTCGAGTACTGCGCTACGACCTGCGGACGACCGGTCTGCATGTCAACGTGTGTAGCCCAGTTGACGGCTGGGTCATACTTCTCGGCAACCAGCAGCTCGCCCGTCTCACGGTTCAGCGTGTAGCCGAAGCCGTTACGGTCGAAGTGCACGAGCGCCTTGGTCTGCTTCCCCTTGACCGGGATGTCAGCCAAAATCATCTCGTTGATGCCGTCGTAGTCCCACTCGTCGTGCGGGGTCATCTGATAGACCCACTTCGCCATGCCGGTGTCGGCATCACGCGCGAAGATAGTCATCGACCACTTGTTGTCGCCTGGGCGCTGCGTCGGGTTCCAGGTGCTCGGATTGCCGGTCCCGTAATAGACCAGGTTGAGCGCGGGGTCGTACGAATACCAGCCCCAGGTGCTGCCGCCGCCGGTCTTCCACTGATCGCCCTGCCAGGTGCTGATCGACGAGTCCTTGCCGATCGGCTTGCCCATGTTGGTCGTCTTCACGGGGTCAACCAGCATGCCCTCGTCTGGTCCGACCGAGTAGGCGTTCCAAGCGAGCGAACCGTCCTTCATGTTGTAGGCGGTAAAGCGGCCCTGCGTGCCGAACTCACCGCCGCTGATGCCGACGTAAACCTTATCCTTCACGATCATCGGCGCCATCGTCATGGTCTCGCCCTTAGCAGGGTCGCCGTTCTTGACGTGCCAAAGCTCCTTGCCGGTCTTGGCATCCAACGCCACGGTGGTTGCATCGGCCTGGTTCAGGATGATCTTGCCGTCGCCGTACGCGACGCCGCGGTTCACCGTGTCGCAGCACATCACGGCGATGACGCTGGGGTCCTGACGCGGCTCATACTTCCAGATGATCTTGCCGTTGTCGTTCAGATCGAGTGCGAACACGTTGTTCGGAAACGGCGTGTGCACGTACATCGTGTTGCCGATGACAAGCGGGCCACCCTCGTGACCACGCAACACGCCGGTCGAGAACGACCACACCGGGTGCAGCTTGGACGCGTTGGTCGCGTTGATCTGGTCAAGCGCGCTGTAGCGCTGGTTGGCGTAGTTGCCGGTGGGCATTACCCACTGATTGGCGTCGCCCTGCAGCTTCTGCAGTTCGTCATTGGCGGACGCCGGCGAGCCGAGAGCAAATGCGGCTACACTCAACATCATTGTGCAGCCGAGCAGAGTCCTTTTAAGCTTCACGTCAATCCCTCCTGAATGTGGCCGATCATTGCGGCCGAGCAATTCTGCATTTCAGCAGACCGGTGCGCCCCACAATCAGCATCGTACGGCTGACTGGTTGCGAGACGCTCGGTGTCCAGCATATGCAGCCATTGTTCAAGCCGGCAAGACGCCCCAAACGCCGAAAAATCACCGAGACGCACGAATCTTTCTATGCTGCACTGCAGCAAGAAATTTCGTGTTAGCCACATTCGCCAATGGGGCTGGATTCATGCGTGCGTTGCGGTAGGTTGCGCCCGCCATAACCTTGGAGACGCATCTTGGACGTCCGTGCCGCCGTCGCATTCGCAGCCGGCCAGCCGCTGAGCATCGAAACTGTTCAACTCGAGGGACCGCGGGAGGGCGAGGTGCTGGTCGAGATTAAGGCAACCGGCATCTGCCACACCGACAAGTTCACCCTGTCCGGCGACGATCCGGAGGGTATGTTCCCCGCCATCCTGGGCCATGAGGGCGCCGGCATCGTCGTTGACGTCGGACCCGGCGTGAGGTCACTGAAAAAGGGCGATCACGTCATTCCGCTCTATACTCCGGAATGCCGCGAGTGCGACTACTGCCTCAGCCAGAAGACCAATCTGTGCCAGAAGATCCGGATTACCCAGGGCCGCGGCGTGATGCCGGACGGCAGCAGCCGGTTCAGCTTCCAGGGTAAGCCGGTGCTGCACTACATGGGCTGCTCGACCTTTGCCAACTTTACGGTGCTCCCTGAGATTGCGCTGGCAAAGGTGCGCGAGGACGCGCCGTTCGAGAAGATTTGCTACATCGGCTGCGGTGTAACCACCGGGGTCGGCGCCGTAATCTTCACCGCCAAGGTCAAGCCCGGCGACAATGTCGTGGTGTTCGGGCTCGGCGGGATCGGGCTGAACGTGGTGCAGGGCGCCAAACTCGCCGGCGCCGACATGATCGTGGGCGTCGATATCAACCCAGGCCGCCGCGAGTTGGCGGAGAAGTTCGGCTTGACGCACTTCGTCAATCCCAAGGAGGTCAGCGGCGACATCGTGCCTTACCTTGTGGATCTGACGAAGGGCGGCGCCGACCACAGCTTCGAGTGCGTCGGCAATGCGACCCTGATGCGCCAGGCGCTGGAATGCGCCCATAAAGGCTGGGGCAAGAGCACCATCATCGGCGTCGCCGGGGCAGGCCAGGAGATCAGCACCCGACCGTTCCAGTTGGTGACTGGCCGGGTGTGGCAGGGTAGCGCCTTCGGCGGCGCCCGCGGCCGCACCGACGTGCCGCGCATCGTGGACTGGTACATGGAAGGCAAGAGCAACATCGACGATCTCATCACCCATGTACTGCCGCTCGAGCAGATCAACGAGGGTTTCGACCTGATGACCCGGGGTGAGAGCATCCGCAGCGTCGTCGTCTATTAAGATCTGCCTGGAGCAGGACCTGGCACCCGGCTACGCCGGGTTCTCCCGCGGCTTGTCAACCTCACAGCGCCAGCCAGACAGGCGAAAGCGCGGGTGCTCCACCACATACTCCCGCGCGATCGTCTGCGCCTTCATGGTGCATTCGATGGGGCTGCCGACTGGCTCCCGCACTTCCCGGCGCTCCATGCAGCGATCCGGTGCGGTCGACAAGCAATAAACGAGGACTAATTCGATCATGGAAACGCGCCTTTTTCAGAGTTCAACCCCTCAGACAATGAGGCTGCTATGCGCGGGTGCAATGGCCTTGGCGTCGTTGTGTTGCATAGCGCCGTTGAACGTGGCCCGCGCCGATGAGATGCCGCCGGAGGACACACGGCCGCTAAGCCCAGCGCAGATCGCACTGTTCGAGACGCCGCATTTGCGCAACGTGGACCGTCCCGAGACGCTCGACTACAGCTTCGTCCGCGAGGGACCGGCAGGCTTCACCGACAAGGTCGCTTTGCATATTCGCCAAGTTAATCCCGATGGCACGAAGGATGTCGCGTTCGGCTACCTGACCGGCGAGCACAAGGTTCAATTTCCAGAGCTCGACCATTTTCACGGCAATCCCCTGCTGATGCTCACGCTGGAGCGCGACGTGAACGAGATGAAGGAACACGTCGGCCTGTCCACGTCGTATTTCCGCAACAAGATCCGTGAGGCGTTCATCACCAAGGCGGCGATCACCCAGGCAACGTTCGACTTCGAGGGGTCCGCCGTGCCTGCCCGGATAATCACCGTTCATCCGTTTGAGGGCGAACAACGGCTGGAGCGCATCCCATCGCTGCAGGCGAAGAGCTATGTCTTCGTGCTGGCTGACGCGGTGCCGGGGATGCTGGCGGAGATCCGCATCGGTACGCCCGCCGACACCAAAATGGACGCGCCCGCGATGAGTCAACGCACAACATTCACCGGGATCGAGCCATGATCCGCGCCGGTCTCCTCGTCGCGGTCGTCAGTATGCTGGCCAGCCCGGCGGCTCGGGCCGAGGCCCACCATCCCGCGCACGACTATCCGACTGCCACCCGGGCCGACTACGTCATTGGCTGCATGGCCAGCAACGGCTTCAAGCGGGAGTTCCTGGAGCGTTGCGCCTGCGGCATCGACACCATCGCCGACCTGATGTCGTTTGAGGACTACGAGTTAGCCGAGACGATCATCAGCATGCAGCGCGGCGGCTTGGGCGACCGCGGCGCGATGTTCCGCGATACCCCGGTTGCCAAAGAGCGCACTGAACAGCTCACCCGCGCCCAAGCCGAGGTTGCGCTTCAGTGTAAATAAGACCGCTGGCGAGCGGAGGCCTCGGTCAGCTCCGCTCGCTTGCCAGCGAAAAATCTTGGTGGAAACGCGCCTGCGTACTGTCCAGCACATCCACCCGCATCGGCCCCGGACCCTGCGGAACGAAGCCGAAGGTGATAACCGGGTCCTCGCTCAACGAGATATCGGCATCCACGCTCAGCACCAGCGCGTCGCCGTAGCGCACCGTGACGTCCTGGATATAGCGTGGCGGGACAAATAGGTGGGAGACCTGGTCCACCTGCATGCCGTTATTATTCGGATGGCTGATGAGCAGATGCGCAGTCGCAGCCTCGCCGTCATGCAGCGGCGCCTCGCCATCGAGACGCAGTCGCATCTGGCCAAGCCGCGACATGGCGACCTGCGGGTCTTTGGTCGAGGGCGCCGAACAGCCGCCAGCCGCTTTCACGTAGCGCTCGGACGCATACAGATGACCGTCTTCAGTCTCCGCCACGGCGTGTACCGAGGTGTACTGGTCCACACGGATGCGCGTCTTCAGGCTGCGCGGATCGGCAGCCGGGCCAAACTTGAAGGTTCCGGCAAGCGGTGACGGGTTGCCATCCACCACGAGCCAAACCGCCTTTACCCGGCCCGGCCCGGCGCCGCCACCGGCCGAGAGGCTGATGGTCACCGGAACCAATGCCGCATCCAAAGCACGAACCGGCGCGTCGAGGGCAATGACCCCGCTGCCGTCCGTAACCTCGCGGTCGCCGAATACCGCGTGCTTCAGGTCAACCCAACGGGTGGCGCGGACCTCAGCGTCCTCTTCCGCCCAGGCCGGCACAACCAGGCATAGCGTCAATCCCAATGCTGCTACGATTGCTCTCATGTGCTCCACCCCGTTGTCGCGGCCCGCCTCGCGCCGGCCTACTCCCACTCGAGCTCCTTGAACGCGCTCGTCACGTTGCGGCCGTTGTAGTCGTCGAACAGCATCCAGTGGTCCCGTTCCGCCAAGCCGACCGTCGCTACCGCCTGTTCGATGTCGCCGCCATGAGAAATGATGGCGCGGATATCGCGAACAAGGCCGCCCAGATAGCGCTCCTGCGGCAAGGCGGCCGCGGGCCAGGGCACGGCAACCGGTCCATGCCCCGGCACCGCACGGGTCGCGGGCGAACTCCGCAGCGCCTTTGTCTGCGCCAGCCAGCCCAGGATGCTGCCGTCCAGCGCTGGAACCCGGTCAACGAACAGCAGGTCGCCCAGCCACAGCGTGCCGGTCGCCTCGTCCAGAATCGACAAGTCATTGTCGGTGTGCGCCGTCGGATGCGCCTGGACCCGCAGGCTGCGTGCGCCGAGGTCGAGCGTCATCGTGCCTTCAACAAGCAGGTCAGGCTTGGCATAGTCGCCCGCCTCCTCAATGCCCAGCACGTCGGCCAGGCTATTGCGATAGAACTCGCCGCGCTGGACCAGCATCCCCGCCATGCGGGCATGTCCGACGAACGCCGGCTTGTCCGCTGCAAACGCTACAGCGCCGAAAACGTGGTCTGGGTGCATATGCGTCAGCACAACGTACCTGATCGGCAGGTCGGTCCGCTCCCGTATGCTGGCGCGCAGCCGTTCGCCATCCGCACGGCTGCCGCCAGGGTCGAGGACGGCGACGCTGGCGCTGCCGATGACGAAGCCGATATTGGCGATGCCGTCCTGGTTCTCCACCGTGGCCTCCTCATGCACACCCTGACGGACATGGATGCCGGGTGCGACCTCGACCATCGCGAACGGCGCTGCCGCGACGGGGGTCGCGATGCCGCGGGCGGGACGCATTGCGGCGAGCGTCGCCAGCAGCAGCGCGTCCCGTCGCCTCACTTGACGAGGGCTGCGGTGCGAATGCGGCGATACACCAGGTCGGGAGCCGGGCCAGCCGCCGCGACGGCGTCAGAAGCCGCCACGGCGTCGGCCATCATAAAGTGGTCGGGCGACATGGCGCAGGCCGGGTCGGTGGCCGCTGCGTCACCGGTCATCGCGAAGGCCTGGCAGCGGCAGCCGCCCCAATCGACCTCACGCTGCTCGCAGGACCGGCAAGGCTCGGGCATCCATGCGGTGCCGCGGAACCGAGTGAAACCGGGATCGTCCCGCCAGATCGCACCGAGCGACGTCGTGCGGACCGAGGGGAATTGAAAGCCCGGCAACGTCTCCGCCGCATGACATGGCAAAGCGAGTCCGGCCGGCGTGATGTTGATGATCCGCCGTGCCCAGCCGCCCATGCAGGCCTTCGGCCGAGCCGCATAGTAGTCCGGCACCACGTAGTCGATGGTGATGCGCCCGCGCAGGTCGGCCCGGGCCTGGGCCACGGCTGCGTTTGCCTGCTCCAGCTGCGCGCGGCTGGGCATTAGGGCAGCGCGATTGACCAGCGCCCAGCCGTAATACTGCACGTGGGCAATCTCGATCCGGCTGGCCCCGAGCTCCTCACCGAGCGCCAGCATCTCTGGCAGACGGTCCAGGTTCTGCCGATGCACCACGAAGTTCGCCGTCAGCGGCAACCCGGCCTCGCGGATCTGCTGCGACACCACAAGCTTGCGGGCATGGCCATTACGGTAGCCGCCGATGCGGTCCGCCTGCGCTGCGTCAGCGTCCTGGAAGCTGAGCTGCACGTGGTCCAGTCCGGCGTCCGCCAACGCCGCAAGCGACGCAGCGTCCAGCGTTACGCCCGACGTGATGAGGTTGCTATATAGCCCGCACGCCGCAGCGTGACGAACCATCTCAAGCAAATCCCTACGCGCCGTCGGCTCGCCGCCAGAGAAATGCACCTGCAGCACGCCCAGCGCCGCCGCTTCCTCCAGCACACGAAGCCAGGTCGCAGTGTCCAGTTCGGACGCGGCGCGTTCCATCTCCAGCGGGTTGGCGCAGTATGGGCATTGCAGCGGGCAGCGATGGGTCAGCTCGGCCAGCAACGCCAACGGCGGCTCGATCGCCGCCACGGGTGGAATTGGCAGCAGTGCATTCATAGCCGGATCGCTCCTTTGACCACCAAATCCTGCAGCATAGCTTCGACGTCCGCCGCGATCATATCACGTGACGCGTTGAATTTCGTCGCGAGGATATCGACGATGTCCGAAACACTCCGGGCACCATCGACCAATTTCAGCACTTCGACCGCAGGCTCATCCAAGAGAAACAGCCGCTCAGGCGCTAGAACGACCCATGCATTACGCACGGTGTCGTGCCGTAGCCGGAAGCCGCGGTTGAAGGCGGGCACAACAGCAATCGCCTCCTCACCCACCGTGCCTTCAATCATATAGTCGGCACGAAGGCGCCCGGCGGCACGCGGCCCGGCTCGACATAGGCATAGTGCAGCGCGTCCAGCTGCGACCACAGCACGTCGCACTTGAAGCGTAGCGCCGCCAGGACCTGCTCCTGCTGCGGCCGGGTGCGGGCGTGCTCGTCGATGTAGGCCAAGGCGAAATCCACGTCCTTCGGCGCCTGCGTCATGCGCGGGGCGAAGTAGGCAAGGGTGTCCTTGGTGATGAAGTCGTAGTTGGCGAGCATGCCCGATACGCGCTCGGCGATGATGGTCGGCGAGAACATCTCTGTCAGCGACGACGCGATCGCCTCGAGGATGCTGCGGTCGCGCACGAATGCGACGTAGGCGTCCACCGCAAATCGGGTGCCGGGCAGAATCCCGTCGGTGGTCTCGACATAGGCCCTGTCTAAACCAACGCCCTCGGCCAGCTTTAGCCAGCGCGCCACGCCGCCGAGGCCCGGCCCTGTGCCGTCGTGATCGTCCAGCCGGCTGCGCCAGGCCCGACGCAGGTCAGCGGTCGGCAGCCGGGCAAGCAAGGTCGCGTCCTTCGCCGGAATACGGCTTTGATAGTAGTAGCGATTGAGCGCCCATGCCTGCACTTGGGCGCGCGTCAACCGGCCGTCGTGCAGCATGCGGTGGAACGGATGATGGATATGATAGCGCTCATCGCCGATCGCGTTCAGCGCGGCGCGCAGGTCGGACGGGGACAGGACGCGGTTGCTCACAAGGTTAGCTCCATTCCGTCATAAGCTACCTCCCATCCGGCGGCGGCGACCTCGGCACGCTCGGGCGAGTCGTCCAACAGGATGGGATTCGAATTATTGATGTGCAGCAAGATGCGCCGCTGCACATTCAGCCCGGTAAACGCCGCTAAAGTCCCGTCCGAGCCAGACACGCTCATGTGCCCCATACGCTGCCCGGTCTTTGGACCGATCCCTGCGCGGATCATCTCGTCATCCGTCCACAGCGTGCCATCAAAGAACACCGCGGCGGCATTGCGGAGGCGATCCGCCAGGCCCGATGTCATTGCGGCGCAACTTGGCACGTAATACATTGTGCTCTGACCGTCGGAGACTACTGCGCCGACCGTTTGGTCGGATTCTTCAAGCGCCGGGATCGTGCCGGGCTGTTCCAGATAGAGTGGCACTTTGCCAGGCACGGCAAAGAGAGTGACTGTCAGTCCACTCGCGCGCCCATCCGGCAAAGTCACTGGGCAGGGAGCATCGAGCGTGATCATTTGTCGGGTCACGATGCTGCGGTCGAGCACCTCGAAGATCGGATTGTCATCTAAAACGCGATGGACACGCGAAGTAGCGAGAACGGTGAACGCCTGACGCTCGCGCAGCGTCAGCAACCCTGCAATCGCGTCAACGTCACCCCCGGTCAATATAACCGCAGCGATCGGCGAGGAGCGCAAACCCTGATTTGGTCGCAAGACTGCAGTTTGCTCGATCTGCTGGCGAAGATCTGGAGAGGCGTTCAACAGTATCCAGTGCTGATTGTCAGCACTAATGGCAATCGATGCCTGGGTGCATGGACGGGCGGCCGGGTCACCGGAACGGGCGCGTCGGCAAGATTGAGCGTTGGAATTCCATTGCGGAAAAGCGCCACCGGCTGCGGTGCCAAGCACGACTACGCGCATGGGATACTTGGGCTACACGTTCTAGCGAGAGCCCTGAGGCCAGAATGCGAAACGCACCGATCTCAGGGCGCTGCCAGAAAGTGCGCTTACTTCTTCAGGTCAGCGCAGGCATAGGAGTTGATTTCCGCGCCGAGAGCAATCTCAACGATCTTCGGGGTATTCCAGGCCATTAAATCCTCCGTTTTTTGTTAAGCGAGGCGCAATCTATGATTGCAGCATATAGCTAGTCAAGTATCGCCGCTCTGCCACGCCCATAACCGTACCCTTGGGATCACGAGGTCGTGTTTCGACCCTACGGAAATGCCGGCAATGCCGGTCGTTGTGGCCGGAACGCATAAACGGAGGGAAGCAATGCACAATCGATCCAAAATTACCGCGGGTTTGGCGGCACTTTGCCTTGGCTTGACTGCCATCCCGACCGGCGCTGCTGCCGGGCCCTGTTCAGACCAAATCGCTGAACTCGGCCGTAAGCTGGCCCAAAGCCCAAGTCTCGGTCCAGTGACCACCGGTACGCTATCCGGCTCAAATCCCGGCAGTACGCCGTCCTCAGCTTCATCGGCAGCCCCGAGCGCCGCTTGAACCTCCGCTGACAAACGGGTGGGCGGCACGGCTGGAACCAAGGAACTGAACGCTGCCGTCGGCAACAACATCGCAACGTCGTCGCAAGACGTGCGGCGGCAGCAGGAGGGACTGCCGACCGCCGCCGCTGCGGCTGCAGCCGGCGGCGGCAAATCGGTCGAGACCACTCCGGGCCAGGCTGGCAGTTCAACGCTGAACGACCGCATGTCGCAGGCCAAGATGGAGTTGGAAAAGGCGCGTATGCTGGACCAAAAGGATGACTTGTCCTGCAGCGGATCTATCGATCGCGTGCGGCAGTTGGCCGGCTGAATGGTGAAGCCCACCCTGCCTTGTTTGTCCGGCTCGGCAGGGTGGCCGGCTAGGCAGGGTGAAATGACCAGTCTTGCCTAGCGGCTGGCCTCATGGACGCAGTTCCCACATGGCAAGGCGCTGATTTCCGTTACGAATTTGCGCCGTATCGCGCGGTCGAAGTCGTCGAAGCTCTCGGCCGGAACCAGAAATGCATTGGGGCCGCCTATGACATGATCCTGGTACCAGGCCTCGAGCGTCGCAGCCTCGTCGCCTTCCAGGATTGGCAGGCCGTTGACGGTGACGCCGATGCCGGCCAGCTCATCGCGCACTTGGTCGGTGGTCTCCTGCGGATTGCAGTTCTCCTGCCCGTCACCCGAGACATCAACGACCATGCGTTCGGCCGGCACCGGCAATTGGGTCAGCAACTTGTCGGCGATGCTGCGCAGCGCGACCGACATGCAGGTGAAGCCGTTGCTGGCCCGGCGCAGGTGGCGAATTCGGCCAGCAAATTGCTGGACGTCACTGGCGCTGGTCAGCAGTGTCCAGGGCAGCGATAGTGCTGGCCGATTGGACCACTGCACCAATGCGATCAGCATGGACTGATGCGGCCCAGAAAGGACGCTTGCCTGGACCTCCCGCGCTTCAAGCGCGCTGGCGATGCCATTCATCTGCAGGGTGAAACGCGCGGCATCCACCGACTCCGACACATCGACGGCGAGGACCAGCGCCAAGTCCACACGCTCCTTTTCCGCAGCCGCTGGGGACGCGAGGACGCTGAGCAGCGCAAGCAAGGCCGCGGACCGTATCAAAGCGCGGGGAGCCATGCCTAGCGTTCGGCCAGATCAAGGTTGCGCATGCTGCCCAGCCCGGTTGCCTGGTCAAACCCGATGACGCCGCGCAGCGATGCGCGGTGCACGTCCGCGCGGGCCAGGGCCGCGCCGGTGAAATCCGCGCCGTCCAATTGAGCCCCGGCCAGATCGGCCCCTTGCAGGTTGGCTCCTCTTAAGTTGGCGCCGCGCAGATCTGCGAACGCCAGGCGTACGCCCGACAGATCCGCGCCCGCCAGGTTGGCCCCGCCCATCCGGCAGCCGCTCAGGTCCGAGCGTAGGGCCGCCAGGAATTGCGTCCGCCCCAATTCCAGATGTGCATCGGCGAGGTTGGCGCCAGTCCAGTCGCCGTTGCCGAGCTTGGCCAGGAGGTGCGCCCCGGTCAGGTTGGCCTGACGGAAACGCGGCGCCTCGATGGCTGGATTTTCACCCAGCAGGGAGGACGCAGCCGGCAGGAACATCGTCGCCCCAGACAGGTTGGCGTTCGAGAAATCCGCGCGGATGATAATGGCCCGGTCCAAATCGGCGCCGGCCAGATTGGCGCCGACCAGACGCGCTCCGGTCAGGTCTGCGCCAAACAGGTTGGCACCGGCGAGGTTGGCTCCGCTGAGATCAAGGTCGGCGAGGTCCAGCCGCGAAAGGTCCTTGCCCGCCAGGTCGGCCGGACGCCCGGCGCGCAACACCGCGATCACCTGTCGGACCGTCATCGCTGCTGCGCCCGCCGGCCCGGCCGCTGTCAAACCCGCGAGCAGCGCGGCAATCAGCGCGATGGGTTTGGAGGTTCGTCGGCGCCCGGGCTGCTTCATCATAGCAGCCTACTCCGACAACTCAGGATGGCGCTACAGCGATCTCAGCCCCTTGTTCGGACAAACCCAGCTCTGGACAAAGATGGGGTGCTCGCACCAGGTTCCGGCTTCTCAGGGGGCCTGCCGTCCCCTAATCAAACGGAGCGCCCATGTTCTACGACGTCGCCCACGGCCACGGCTTGCCGCATGACCCCGTGAAGGCGCTGATCGCACCGCGCCCGATCGGCTGGATTTGCGCCATGAGCGCCGCGGGCGAGCTGAACCTATCGCCATACTCGTTCTTTAATCAGGTCTCCGACCGGCCGCACATGGTCATGTTCTCCTCGGTCGGCCGCAAGGATGCCATCAGCTTCATCGAGGAGACCGGCGAGTTCACCTGCTCCATCGTCTCGTGGGAGCAGCGGGACGCGATGAACCGCACCTCGGCGCCGCTGCCGCGCGGGCAAAGCGAGTTCGAATACGCCGGGCTGGAGCCCGAGCCATCCACGCTGATCCGCCCGCCCCGGGTCCGCGGCGCCCCAGCGGCGCTGGAGTGCCGCCTGGTCAAAACCGTGGAACTGACCCCGTTGGAGGGCGGCGACGCTGCCTACATCATGGCGATCGGCCAGGTAGTCGGGGTTTATATTGACGACCGGGTCATACAGGATGGTTATGTGGACACGACGCGGCTGCAGATCATCAGCCGGGCCGGCTACCACGACTATTTCCTTGCCGACCACAAAATTACCCTGACACGGCCGACCAAGGCCTAACGGCTGTCCGGCAGTCTCGGAGAGCACCATGACCGCATCCATCATTGCCGCTCACGCATCGTCCGATCAGCCCGGCGCGACGTTGCGCGCCCTCGACGCAGCGCTCGCCGAGACGCCGGGCCATATCCTGTTCACCATTTTGCTGCACCATCCCGAGACCCAGGAATCCGTGCGCTGCTACAGCAACCATCCGGCCGAGTATCCCGTCGGCGGCCGCAAGCCGCTCACCGATAGCGCCTGGATGCGCCGGGTGGTGCAGAACGGCGAGCCCTGGATCGGTCGCGACGCCCACGCGATCCGCGGCGCATTCTACGACCATGCGACCGTCCTGGCGCTCGGCTGCGAAGGCGTGCTGAACATGCCGGTGCGCTGGAAGGGCGAGACGGTCGGCACCTTGAACCTGCTCCACCGCGCGGGGCACTACACCGAGGCGCACATCCCGCACGTGGCGCTGCTGGCGCATTTGGCGTTGCCGGCGCTGCTGGCGTTCACCCCGGGCTAGACCTTCCTCGCCGGCGTGTTCCGGCGCATGCTCCCGGCAATATAGAATACCCCCTGAATTGCAAACCGGAGAGCAGCATGGTCGGATCCGCCATCAGCGTCGCGTCCCGTTCCAAAATTGCCACAGTGCTCCGGGTGACGAGCGGCAACTTTCTCGAAATGTTCGATTTCTTTCTGTTTGGGTTTTACGCGACCTATATCGCCCGCGCGTTCTTCCCTGCTGGCAGCGAGTTCGCCTCGCTCATGTTTACCTTCATGACCTTCGGCGCCGGGTTCCTGATGCGGCCGCTCGGCGCCATTATCCTCGGCGCCTACGTTGACCGGATCGGCCGCCGCAAAGGCCTGATCGTGACGCTGTCGATCATGGCGTGCGGCACCATCTTGATCGCCTTCGTGCCGGGCTACGCCACCATCGGCTTTTTGGCGCCCTGCCTCGTGCTGCTTGGCCGCCTTCTCCAGGGCTTTTCCGCCGGTGTCGAACTCGGCGGCGTATCGGTCTATCTTTCCGAGATGGCAACTCCGGGCCATAAGGGTTTCTTCGTCTCCTGGCAGTCCGGCAGCCAGCAGGTCGCCATCATGTTCGCCGCCGTCATCGGCTTCGCCATGAACCGCCTGTTGCTGCCCGCCGACGTCGCCGACTGGGGCTGGCGC
>JANXVC010000448.1 GCA_025351925.1 Rhodospirillales bacterium
AAAAGCTTGCAAGCGGAAGGAACCATGGCGCACGCCCCTGATGAGGCGCAAACAACGTCGCCCGGCTACTACGGATCCAGCATCACGTCACGCCTCGCAAGCAGACCGTGGAGAGAGAGTTTTTGGTGCGAAAGCCCTGCCGACCACGGCCACCAGATCGCGCTGCCCGCGCGCCTTGACCCGCAACACGCAAAAGCCGTTCTCGGCGTTGTGGTAGGTCACGCGCTCCACCAAGCCGGCCAGCGTCTCGACCGGTGCCGCCATCCCGTTTGTAGTGGCCGCATGTCCCAAAGCCGAGCGTCCTGTCATCCCAATTAGACGGGTTGCAAGTGCTGCACCGTCTCCGGTGGCATTGCCAGCGGAAAAGCACGCTGCATTATGGCGTTGTCAGCCGCCGATTATTCCGCCAGCCGCGCCAGATTTTTGAGGTCTCCCCTGCGCTGCTTCGCCCGGCGTTCATAGCTGGCCTGGTTCTTGGTGCAGACCAGGCTGTAGGGCCGGCCCTGGCGGTCCGTGGCGACGTCCACATCGCAGCTGGCGCCCTTGATTACCTCCTCGACGTGGCGCCGGTCGGCTTCGGCAGCCTTGAACACCCAGGTTTTGCGCTCGGGATCGGCGAGAAAGCGCGCCAGCTCGCTGCAGCGAGGACAACGGCACGAGAAGTCCGCCCGCCGGACCCAGTCCGTCGGTGGGGCGAGCAGCTCCGCAACCCTGGCGCGCAGATGCACCAGGCACGCGGTCCGCAGTGTCTCCATTGCAGCGGCGCAAGACGGCATGACCGCTTCCAGCAACGTCCGGGTCGCCGGGACCAGGACAGCATCCAGCCCGTAGGTTTTCGGCCAGGCGAGCAGGTGATCCACGGCGCGCTTGGCCAGTGCCTCGTCGATTGCGCAAAGGGCCGTCAGGAGATCGATTACGACGCTGGCATCCACCTTGGGACTGTCCTGCCATGATAAGCGCGGAACGGCATGCGCCGGATCGCCCGGAAGCGCCTCGATCAGCCGGGTGGCGGCACGCACCAGATGGGGCGTGCGATGGTCCGGCCATTCGGCCGCCGCCCGGGCCAGCAGATTGGCGCAGGCCTCCAACGAGACGGCAGCTCGGCCAGCAACGACCCGCTCGATCAGCGACAAGCGCCGCGTCGGAGGAAGTCGGCCCAGGGCGCCCATGATGGCGTCGTTGTCGCCCCTCTCGAAGCAGCCCTCGGCGGTGACTTCTGTCAGGAAGCCCTCGATCGCGGCCGTGTCGTCCAGTGCCGTCAGTGACACCAGCATGCGGGCAGCGTCGCTCGGCGTCCGGTGTCGCTGATACCCGCCCTGCTTTGGCCACTGCGCGAGCATGTGCCCGGCGAGGTCGTGTGCCTCGCACCAAAGCGGTGATCGCTGATGCTCGCCGCTCTCGGCCCACCGCCGGGCGAAGTCGTCGAGATACGGCAGCGTCACCGGCAGCCCGGCCTGGCTCAGGACCGCAAACAGCCGCTCGCTCGGCCAGAGCACCAGGGCCGCCCGCTTGTAGCTGCGCTCGAAGGAGGCGCCCTCGTTGCCGGTCGCCTCGTGGAAGTGTTCCTCGTCGGGCGTGAGATCATCGCACGCATCGGGCGGCGAAAACTCGTCCTCTTCCACCGGCACGGTGCCGAGCACGGCTTCCCTGCCGTCAAGCCGCCGCCATTCGGAGAGCTCTACGGTCCGATTAGAAACCTCGCCGGCCTCGAACGCGTCCTCTCCTTGATCCCATCGGCCTCGTCGTGGGCGATAGTCGTCCGCATACTCCGCGGCACCACTCTCCTCGACGGTCAGCAACGCCAGATGCAGGTCGCAATGCGCCTGCTGTGCAGCGACGGCGAGCACGCCGGCGGCCGCCGCGTCAGCACCTTTCAGCGTGGGAAACCCGAGTTCCGCCGGCGTGTAGGCATGATCCAGCAGGTAGACCAGCTTCTCCGGCAAATCGGCATCGGGTTGCGTCTTGCTGTCGCGCCAGGCCTGCAGCAATGCCGCGATGCTGCCTTGCTGTTCCACGTAGTCGGGCGGCTTGGGCGGGCGGCCCTTGCCGACCCGCACCAGGTTGTAGGCCAGGGCCAGGCGATGCCCCGCGGTGACGGGCAAGACCTCGTGCACGCAGTCGGCGTAGAAGGCGGCGAATGCCGCCTCGGCTGGCTCGTCGCAGCGCAGCGCGAGGCGCGCCTCTCGGCCCTGGTGGCGCACGAGCAGCTCACCGCCCTCGAAAGTCGATGGCAGCACGACCAGGAGGGTCGCGAACATGCCCGGGGCCTTCTCGGTGTCGCGGTGGCCGACGAAGAAGCTGCCGGGTTCGTAAACCAGCAGCTTGTAAAACTCGGCCGTGACCGGGTCGGTGACCCCGAGCCCTTCAGTGACCTGCGCCACAATGCGGTCCAATGTTCTTGCCCAATGGCGTCCGCCGAGGCGCACCCGATCCGGGCCGATCTGCCAGCAGTGCCGCACCGCTGGATCGACAACCGTCTTCTCGCCGCGGCCATAGGGCGCGGCTTCGGCGACGCCGATGATCCGATTGGCCTGCTCGGGCAGCAGCGGCAACGCGACAGGTCCGACGCCTTCGACCTCCAGCGAGGGGGCCAGAAGCTCGATCGTGCCGGCGGCGACGAAGTCGCCCGGCCGGCGAACGGTGCTGAGCAACGAGGCAAGTTCAGTAGCGAGGAACAGCATGGACGGGACAGCCAGAACATGAGGGGACGCGCGGTCGATCCTATGGGAAGAACCCTGGCCCGGCTACCAGGCGGCGACTACTCATGCATCGGAGACGGATGAGGGCGGTCCACCCCTCGATGAGCCCAAGGCTTAGTTGCCGAGTGCGGGAGGAGTTCTACGCCGTAGTCAGGCCCGAGGCCGCCTTCGCAGCAATCTTGGACTGGACATTGAAAGATCCTGCTGAGCCGTGAACGCCGCGAGCATCGCCTGCATGTCGGCTGCCGACACGGTCGGCAGCCGGTTCTCCCCCATACAGGCGGCGACGCGTGGCGCCTGCGCCCAGGCATTCCGGTCACCGATCACGTAGAGACGACGCCGCGCCCGGGTCACCGCGACGTTCAGAACGTTCGGCGTGTCCGCCGCCCAGGCGATGGCTCCCTGCGTGCGTCCGCCGAGCAGCAGCACAACGGCCTCGGCCTCCTTGCCTTGGAAGGTGTGCACGGTGCCGACCGACTTCGCGAGCCACCGCTCGAACGCAGCCTTGCGCCGCACGCCCCAGCTCGGGAACTGCTGTTCCAGCAAGCCTTCCAGCCCCCGTCGTGCAGAGCGGAACGGTGAGATGACGTGGACATCCGGCATGCCGGGGATGTCGCGGCGCGGGGCGAGATCTGCAGTCACGAAGGTGCGGATGATGTCGGCCGCCATCGCAGCATGGGTAGCCATGTGATGACCCGCGCCGGTGCTCTCCGTCGGCAGGTGGATCCAGCAGCTCGGGCCCAGCAACGGACTGGCGACGGCCAGCGCGGCCTCCTCTTCGAGCTTGCCGTCGCCCAGCACCATCGCGTCGGCATAGGCGAGGTCGTTCGAGATCGAAAACATCGGCTCAACGCAGCGGCGGTGGACGACCAGCGGCGAGCCGATCCAAACACGCCTGCCGTCGGAGGTGACCCATGTTCCTGCGGGGTTGAGGGCATCGGCGACGACCTGCAGCGAGGTGCCGGTCGAGAGATACTCTGGCGGTGCGCCCCAACGGCGCAGCAAGCGCTCGTCCACCGAACGGTCGAGCGTGATCACCGGCTCGATCTGCAGCGGGTCGCCCACGATCAGGGCGCGCCGCGCGCGCATCAGCGCACCGACGGCATGTTGCGGCACGGCTTGCCCCGCCTCGTCCACGACCAGCCAGTCGAGGCCACCGGCCGGAACCGTCTCGAAGCATCGCTTGAAGGAGCTGAACGTGCTGGACAGCACCGGCACGATCAGGGCGAGCGTGCCCCAGAGATCGAGGGCCGTCGCCGGGGACGGCGACAGCCTCCCGGAGATCATGGTGAGCGCAAGGCTCAGGTTCCGCCGCACGGCGCTTCTCGCGCCCGAGATCAACGCCTGGTGGACGCCGAGCGCCTTGACGAACACCACCGCCCGCGCGCGGTCCAGGGCATCGCTGCTGCCGGGCAGCTCCTGGTGCCGGCGGCCGTAGGGAAGCGCGATCGCCTCCGCGAGGCCACGCACCCGCCCGTGCGCCATTTCGATCGCCTCGATCGCCGCACGGGCCTGGTCGAAGATCCCGGACGCCTCTTCACTTTCGAGCTTCGCCCTTCTCGCCCGCTGTTCGGCCTCGTCATGGGCCGCCCGGACGGCATCAAGGCTGCACAGCGCATCATGCAGCCGGTCCGCATCAGCCTGCCGACGCAGGTCGAGCTCTGCCCGCCTTGCAGCGCCACGCTTGGCGCTCGCATTGCCAAGGCGGGCCAGGAGGGACAGCGTGAGCCCGCCTTTGAGGCGGGCGAGCTCAGCGTTGACGGAGCTCAGGATATCGCGGGCAGACTCGATCCGCTCCCTGGCCGCTCCTGCGGCACGATGAGTCTTCGCCGCTACAGCATGCGCAGTTTCATAAGCCAGCTTCGTTCGCGCGGCATGGTCCGATTGTCCTGGCAGCTGCTGCACCAAGCGCTCCCGCCGGTCGAGGTCTGCTTTCAGACGCTCGACCTCGGCAACCGCAGCTCGGAATTCGTCGCAGGACCGCTGCCAGGACTGCCGGGGCAGGTGCCAGAGCTGATGAAAGAGGTTGGCTGGGCCATCGACCAGGGTATTCGGGTCACTCGGGTCAGGCACCTTCTGGCGCAGCACCCGGCAGAACGCGTTTCTCTTGTCCCTGGCGCCGAGTGGTGCCGAGATCAATCCCCACACCGTGCCCTCGGGCGCGTCGAAATCCGGGTCGGCATCGGACGGTTCGTCCAGCCCCGGCAAGGTGGAGAAAGGGCCAGGCATCGCCGCGCCCGCGATCGCGCGACGCGACAAGAGCGCCTGCGCTGTCGGTCGGAAACGCGCGACCGCCGCCCTGTACTCCGGCGCGACCTTTTGCAGGTCTGGCAACTCGCGCGTGACGTTCTCGATCGCGCCGTTGTTGCTGCTCGCCACCACGATGGGTGAGGCGTGGACGTGCAAAGGGAAGTGACTGTCAGGGCCAATCGCATCGCCGAATGCCGCCTCAGCGTTGGCAAAGCTCGCCAACTCGCCAGCACGCTGCACGACGACGGCCGCCACCACGTCCTGCAGCAGCGTGGTCTTGCCGGTGCCGGGCGGGCCGTTGACCGAAAAGATCCCACCCTCGGTCAAGCAGCCCGTCGCCTGGTTGACCGCCACCTGCTGCATCAACGTGAGCGGGAACGCGCCCGGCCAACGCCCGGCCGGCAGCCGTTCGGACCGCAGCGCATGGGCAAGCGCCCCCGGGTCCAGGCAGTCGGATCGGCCCGCCGGGTCGGGCTGCCGCAGCAGGTCCGGCACCAGGCCACACGGTCGTCCGGTGCGCACCACGGCTTCAGCTTCGGCGAGCTGCTCCAAGAAGAAGCCGTTCACCGGCTCAAGTTGGTGATCGCGAGCGCGTCCTTCGTCATCCTGCATCGCTTTGCTCAGCACGACCGCCTGCACCGTGCGGTCCAGGCGAAACGGCCAGTCCAGCAAGCGGGTTGCTTCGTCCACCAGCGCACGGATAAAGCCGAGGTCGACCGTTCGTGCCGGGTCTGACAATATCGCGTCGCGCAGCTCGCCGAAGCGTCTCGCCATGGCCAGTCCATAGGCGCTGGCATTGCCGCCGCGCAGCTCCGCGAAGGTGCTGCCGAACGCGGCGAGGTGGTCCTGAGGTTCGAACCCGACGCTGCGCCCGTCGTCTGCGACGGTGAACACGCCAAGATAGGTGAGAGGACCGAACACTTGCCGGCGTCCGCCGTCGACAACAGCGTCCGCCCGGGCATCAAGTGTTGCACGGAGCGCATCCTCGTACTCGCGTCGACGCATGATCCCGAAGCGTACGTAGTGGATGCGCTGCGGCCCTTGTGGCATCGGCTCGAGCCAAGGAAGCCGCCCGTCGATCACGTGAACACAGGATTGGTAGTGTTCGCGCTCCTCTTTGCCGGCGTCCGGCGCGGTCAGGCCCTCGACATCCATCCAGTAACGCAGCGTGGCGAGTTGCCGGTCGCGGTCCATGAGCGACACACGATGGTCCTTTGAATGCTGGCGCGATCTGGAGAGGAGAAGCTCCAGAGCGTCAAGTCGCCAGTGCGCAGCGGTTCCCCGTCTCTAGGCCGAACGCCTTCTTCCCAAACTGCAGGCAAGCACGTCGAGATAGTCTCACGGGATAAGCTGAGGTGGACCCACTCGGGGTGTGGTGGGGCCTACGCGTCGGACCCAATGGCGGCGCCTCCCCCCTCCCCTGCCCTGTCGTGGTGTTCGGCGGGCTGCACGCCGATGTGGCGCTGGAAGCGGGCATGGGCGCTGCCCTCGACTAGCTGATCGGCATGCACCAGATCGCCTGCGTGGTGGACGTCTCTTACCTGGGCAGCGCTTCCGCCCGGCGCGGGTTCATGACGGCGTTCACCGAGGCGCTGTTTGCAGCCAATATGGAGCCGCTGCACTTGGTGCTGGACGAGCCCGACCTGTGGGCGCCGCAACGGGCGCAGCCCGACGGCTACGATCTGCTGCAACGCGTTGAGGAGATCGTCCGGCGCGGGCGGGTGCGGGGCTTCGTGCCGTGGCTGATCACCCAGCGCCCAGTGGTGCTGCACAAGGACGTCCTGAGCCAAGCCGACATCCTAGTCTCGATGAAGCTTACCGCCAGCCAAGATAGGGGGGCTGTCGGCCGCTGGATTGAAGGACAAGCAGATCGCGCCGCGGGCAAGCGCATCCTGGCCGAGCTGCCAAAGCTCGGCCGCGGCGAGGGCTTTCTTTGGGCGCCGTCGGATGCGGTGTTGGAGCGGGTGGCGTTTCCGCGCATCCGCACCTTCGACAGCTCGCGCACGCCGCGGCGCAATGAGAGGGTCACGGCGCTGCGCGCGCTGGCGGCGGTGGACCTGAAGACCGTCACGGCGGCGCTGACGCAGC
>JANXVC010000288.1 GCA_025351925.1 Rhodospirillales bacterium
TCTCGCCACTCTGGAGCGATGACCCAGCGAGCGGCATGCCGAAGGCAATCCTCTTTCTGATCTCGACCGTGGCCGCCTGGCGCATGGCTTCGATCGTGACGACCAAAGAGATGCTGACCTGCACGTTCTACAGCCTGCTCGGGCTTATGGCGCTGTCTTTCGTTTTGGCGGTTTTCGTGCCGTCGATCGGTCTTTTATTGAATGACTGGCAGCATGAGGGTCAATGGAAAGGCGCTTTTGCAACAAAGCAGGGCTTGGGCACGGTCTCTGCGGTGTTCCTGATCTTGGCGTTCCTGCGATTGTCACATCGGAGAAATCTATTCAACCTGGCGGCCTGTGCCCTCGGGCTGAGCTGCCTGCTGGGCTCAGGCTCACGCGGCGGAGGGGCGATGGCGATCGTTGCGGTAGTCGGCCTGATTCTCTTGCGCCGTAATCCGAAGTTTGCTCCGCTGGTGACCGGTATCCTATTGGTGGGGCTGCTCCTAGGAACGCTGGAACTGTGCTACTTTGGCATAACCGGGAACTCTTCCATCCAGATTTTCGGGTCCGACATCAACCTGACGGATCGGACCTATATCTGGCAGTATGCCATCGGCCTTTGGCTCGATCGCCCCTATCTCGGATTTGGGCTAAATAGCTTTTGGACAAGCATCGATATCTCGTCTAGCTACTTGAACTCGCATGGCTGGGTATTGGACAACTACCATAGTGGATATCTTGCAATCGCAATTGAGACGGGCGTGATCGGCTTTGCTTTATTCTCGGTTGTCTCTATCATCCTAGCGCCACGGCTTAAATTTCTTCTTCTTCATGCAAAGTCAAACCGGCTCAGTCTAGAAATGACCGTTGGCATCATGGTCATGTTCTTCACGATCAACCTTACTGAGACCTATTTCCTCCGATCGACCAATTTTATGGCGGTGCTTTTCACGTTCCTGATCATCAAAACACTCGCGGTCCCAGATGCGTCCAGGGTACAGTCCAACGCTCAACCGAGAGCGATCGGTCAGAGAGTGGTGGGCATGAGATCGCGGGTCGCGAGCTAAAACAAACCATGCGGCGCCTCATAGCGGGACTTGCTGTCTTTGCACTCCTGCTGTCGGGAGGATCTCTAACGTCCGCCTGTGCGGCTGAGCCGGCGAGCGCGTTCCGCCCAGCGGGCCGCGGCGGCAGCCTGTTGCCGCAGGGCTGGCTCAGCACGCGCGGCAGCCAAATCGTCGATACGCAGGGCAGGGCTGTCCGCATCGCCTCGATCGGCTGGTATGGCACCGATGGCCCCGCCGGCTACGCGCTGCAAGGCCTATGGACCGTGAGCTATCGCGCTATATGCGACAGCATTATTGCGGCGGGCTTCAACACCGTTCGCATCCCTTGGTCAGATGTGAACCTCGACGTCCGTCCGCAAAATACCCGGGAGACCGGCACAATTGATTTTACCGCCAACAGCCGGCTGAGCGGCCTGACTACGTGGGAGATCTTTAAGGAGGTCGTGGACTACGCTGGGCAGATTGGCCTCAAGGTGATTTTTGACCACCATACCAATGATGGCGGCGGCGGACAGCAGCCGAACGGGCTGTGGTACGACCTGGGACCGGGTTCGGACGGGACGGACGGCGCCGGGCACCGCGGCACGATCTCGGCTGCGATGTTCAAGGCGAACTGGCTGCGTTTTGCGCGGCAGTATGCCGGCAACCCGACCGTGATTGGCTTTGACCTCGACAACGAGCCCCACACCGGCAACTGGGGACAGGGCGGACCGACCGATATTTGGGCGATGTTCGTGGACGTAGGCGACGCGATCGGTGCGATAAATCCCAATGTCCTGATCATTTGCGAAGCCCTGCAGAAGTATCGCGGCGTGGCGCCGGAAGGCGACCTACGGCCAGTGGCCGCCAAACCCGTCGTGCTCCGCGTGCCGAACAAGGTGGTCTATTCCGTCCATTCGTACCCGTTCGAGATCAGCGGAGTCGCCCCGGACCATGGCCCGGCGGCCGTGGCGAGGTATGAGGCAGGCTGGGGCTTCGTCGCGCGCCAGAACATCGCGCCCGTTTGGGTCGGTGAGCTCGGGGCCAGCGACCCCGGTCCAGGCGGGACCGCCCATGCCTGGGCGGTGACGCTGCTGGACTACATGAATGGTTTCCAGCCGCCGCTCTCCGGGTCCTGGTGGAATATCGGCACCGAGGACGCAGGGGCCAATCCAAACGGCATACAGACCGCGTGGGGCGTCGGCCACTACCGAACAGAACAGGTATTCATCACCGATAAGCTGTTGTTTCGTCCCTGACCGCAGAGGCCGCAAGACGCCGCCGCATCCTCAGGCCATTTCGATCAAAGAAATGTTAATCACGTAGTCCTGATCGCCGTGCTAGCAACTGTGTCATGCAGATGCGCGACAACAGGACGGCTTGCACGAAGCCTGCCCACGCGACGCCCGATGGATATTGAGACTACCGCGAACGGGTGGGCTTTCCTTTCCGGCGGCGGCGAGATGGGCTCACTCATGCGTGCGCGGGACTGGTCGTCTGCGCCGCCCGGTCCGCCCGATCATTGGCCGCAAAGCCTGTGCACGGCGGTGCGCCTGATGCTGACGACCAACCACCCCATCTTCGTGTTCTGGGGACCGCAGCATATCTGTTTTTATAACGACGCCTACTCGGCCTCGCTCGGCCCGGAAAAGCATCCGGCCATGCTGGGTGCCCGCGGTCAGGAGGTATGGGGCGAGATCTGGGACGTCATCGGTCCGGATATCGCTGGCGTCATGGCCGGAAAGGGGGCCACCTGGCACGAAAACCACCTGGTTCCGATTGTTCGCTATGGCCGCCTGGAGCAGGTCTATTGGACCTATAGCTTCAGCCCGATCGATGACGCGACCTCTCCCAACGGCATCGGCGGCGTCCTGGTCGTCTGCACGGAGACGACGGACGAGGTGCTCGCCGAGCACTGGCTCAAGTTCCGGCTCGAGCTCAATGACCTAATCGGTGGTCTTACGGACCCGGAAAGCGTGATCGCGGCGTCCGCCGGGCTGCTTGGCCTCTACTTGAACGCGGCGCAGGTCGCCTATGCGGAGATCGACGCGGCGGGAGAGGTCGCCACCGTCGCGCGCGACTGGAACGACGGCTCGATGGCGAGCAATGTCGGCCGCCACCGCTTTGCAGGTCATGACGGGCCGATCGCCAGCCTGAAACGCGGCGAAACCGTGGTCGTGGCGGACGTCGCGACCGACCCGCTTACCTGTTCGCCTGAGACCCTAGCCTGCTATCGCGGAATCGGCGTCGCTGCCTTCATGAACGCGCCGCTGTTCAGGAACGGGCGGCTGGTGTCGATCCTCGCGGTCCACAGCGGCGCACCCCGGGAATGGTCGGCGCAGGATCTGGTCTTTGTTCACGGCGTGGCCGAGCGCACCTGGCTGGCGGTTGAGCGCGTCCGCGCCGAAACCGCGCTGCTGGCCAACGAGGCCCGGCAGGCATTGCTGCTCCGTCTGATGCGGGACCAGCGCGAGACCGGTGACCCGGACGCGATGATGCTGGCCGCCTCGGAGGCCGTCGGCCGCCATCTCGGCACCCACCAGGTCGGTTTCCTCAATATGCTTGGCGACGACACGCTGAGCTTCACCACGGGCTGGACGGATGGCCGCCTCGCCTTGCTTGCCGGCACCTTCCCGGCCGCCGGGATTGGCACCGCATACCTGGCGATGGTGAGGCAGGGCATGACGCTCGGCATTGCCGACGTTATGCAAGGCCCCCTCACGTCCGACTCGACGTTCGCTGAGATTGGAGCACGCGCGATCATCGGCGTGCCAATCATCCGCAACGGACGCTGGCACGCCGGGATGTATGTCAACCATGCCACCGTCCGCGACTGGACGAAGGAGGAGGTCGCGCTCGTGCGCGAGGTCGCCGACCAGACCTGGGACGCGGTGGAGAGGGCACGCGCCGAAGCGGCGCTGCGCGAGCTGAATGAGACGCTTGAGGCGCGGGTCGCCGCGCGCACGGCCGAGCGCAACCGGCTATGGAGCATGACAAACCTGCTCGTTGCGGTCGCGGCCTTCGATTCGACCATCCGCGAGGTCAACCCCGCATGGCCGGCGCTGCTCGGCTGGTCGGAAGCGGAGCTGGTCGGGCGATCCTACGCCGAATTTGTTTACCCCGACGACGTCGAGCGGTCGCTGGCCTGGGCGGCGAAACTGGCGGGAGGAGAGAGGGTCGTCGATCTCGAAAACCGCTATCGCTGCAAGGACGGCTCGTATCGCTGGATAGCCTGGGCGATCACCGCCGATGACGGCGTGTTCCATTGCATCGGGCGCGACGTCACGGACCAAAAGCAGCAGGCCGCCGCGCTCGCCGTGGCCGAGGAAGCGCTGCGTCAGGCGCATAAAATGGAGGCGGTGGGCCAGCTCACAGGCGGTATTGCGCATGATTTCAATAACATGCTGCAGGCGATCGGCAGCAGTCTGGAACTCGTGCTGCGCCGGGTCGAGCAGGGGCGCACGGAGGATGCGGGGCGCTTCATCGAGGGCGCACGCAAGACGGTCGGGCGCGCGTCGGCGCTGACCAACCGGCTGCTCGCCTTCTCGCGGCGGCAGTCGCTGCAGCCGAAATCCGTCAACCTGGACAGCCTGGTCGAGGGCATGGCGGAGCTGATCCGACGGGCAGTCGGGCCGGCCATCGCGGTGGACCTGCGCTTGGGGGATGGCGTCTGGCCGGTGCTGTGCGACCCGAACCAGCTGGAGAGCGTTCTACTGAACCTTGCCATCAATGCGCGCGACGCCATGGCCGATGGTGGGCAGCTCACGGTGGCGACCCGGCTTGCGCGCCTGTCGGCCGTGGACGTCGCTGGCCAGGACGGGGCGCAGCCCGGCGACTACGCGGAGGTCGCCGTCACCGACACCGGCACCGGCATGGACGCGGCGACCGTCGAGCACGTATTCGAGCCATTCTTCACAACCAAGCCGATCGGCCAGGGCACCGGGCTCGGCCTTTCGCAGCTTTATGGCTTCGTGCGGCAGTCGAACGGCGTCGTGTGCATCGACAGCGCGCCGGGCCGGGGCACGACGGTGCGGCTGTATCTGCCCCGCCATGGCCCGATGGCCGTGCACGACGAGCCGACGGCCGCGAACATCGGGCTGGCCGGAGGCGGCGCGGGCGAGACGATCCTGCTGGTCGAAGACGAGGACGGCGTGCGCGCCCTGGCGACGGAATACCTGCGCGAACTCGGCTATGCCGTGCTGGCGACGCAGGACGGTCCCACGGCGCTCCGCCTGCTGCGTGCAGGGGAGCGCGTTGATATGCTGGTCACCGACGTGGGCCTGCCAGGCGGCCTGAATGGCCGACAGGTTGCCGATGCCGCGCGCGAGTCGCATTCCGGTCTGCCGGTGCTGTTCATCACGGGCTACGCCGGCTCGGCGCTGCAGGAGCAGCTAGCGCCGGGCATGGAGGTGATCGGCAAGCCGTTCGCGCTCGACGTGCTCGCCGCCAAGGTCGGCTCCATGCTGGAGGGCGCGCGGAACCGGGCGACGAACTGTTAGGACTGCGCGGGAGCACCGATCGAGAAGTGCTGGGTTGACCATGCGGCCAATAGTATGTTCGCGACACCACTGACGGGGGTGCCGTCAACCGAGGCGCCGTCGATGTAAAGGTTCCGGTCCGTGTTCGCGGTGCCGCCATAGGCATCGTTCAGGAACGAGACGGCTATGTCATGGGTCCCGGCCGTCAGCGCCTGGCTGAAGGAGAAGTCCTGGGTGGCGCCGGCCGAGTGCAGCGCGGTCACCGTCTGCGGCGTGCCGATCGTCTTGCCGTCGATGGCGATGGAGAACTGTGCGTCGCCCTGCCAGGCGTCTTCCGAAAGGCTGAGCTTGAGCCTGCTGGCTCCGGCCGTCGCAGAAGCGTTGGAAGCCCCAGAAATGTTGGGCGTCGTGGAAGCGTCGGGCGACGATGTGGGGGTAGTGACGCTCGCCGGCGCGGCGACCGCCGAGTTTGGATTATGCGAGTAGGCGCGGACGTAGTCGATCTGCATCTGGCCGGTCTCGCCGGGGCTCGGCGCGCCAACCCACGACCCTGACGTGCCAGTGATCGTGCTGAGCAGCATGTACATCGGCTTGTTCATCTCCGCCGGAGTGGCCTCCTGCGCGACCTGCCTGCCGTCGAAGTACCAGGTGAGCTTATCTGGCTCCCAATCGATGGCGTAGGTGTGGAACGCTTGGGAGCCATCGGGGATATTGGTCCAGTGCGGGCTGGTACCGGCGCTGGAATGGGCGGTCAGCGCCAGCGTGGTTGGGTTGCCGCCGTCCAGCTCCGCGACGTCGAGCTCCGGCGGCCAGGAGCCATCGGCCGGCAATAGCCAGAAGGCGGACACTGCACCGGTGGCGTTGGAGAGCTTGGCATTCATCTCGAAGTAGCCGTAGGTCTGCGAGAACGAGCGGTCGGTTATGAGCTGCCCGGCGAGGAAAGGCGCATTGTTGACGGCGGCGCTGACGTCGGCGGGGGTTGGTTTGATCGCGATCGACAGTACGCCGTTGCTGACGGAGAAGACGTTGGCGTCGGCGCCCGAGGTGGGACCCCAAAGCGGGTTGACCTCCCAGGAGCTCGTGCTGCCGCTGCTTGAGCCGTTGGGGCTATATTTGAACGCCGGTGACCAAGTGCCACCGGAGCCGTTGTTAAGAGACAACGAATTAAACTCTTCATCGAAAGTCAAGTTGAAATTTGCTGGTGCAGCCATCGCAGTGCTCCTCTTGCCTCAGTTCTCGGCAATTTTGTCGATCACGAGGGTGCGGTATCGCGCTTAGGAGGAATTTTCCACAATCCCTCAACCCGCCTTTGAGCGTTGATTTCGCCGGCAAAGGGCAAGTTCAGCAGGATTATTGCTGGTAGATTGCCAATACTAGGAAGTTATCCTCAAAGCGCTTGTTGATGATTCAGGAATGCTGTTAGATGATCAGGCTTTCGGGACAGCGGCCAACCGCGTCCGCGCCGGCCGTTTGCAACAGAACGTGACAAAGCCCCATGTTGGCGGACGTGATCACTGGCTCGGATGGATCGGCTTTGACGAAAATGGCAGCGCTGCCTGACCTGGACGGGATAAACGGCGCCGTATTGCCGCAGGGTAGGGCGGCCAGTGCCGGGCTTTGACGCCAAGGGCGCCCGGCCCGGCTTCACGATCCGCTGGCCTCTCGTCTTCGGTGCCGTCGTGGGTGCGGGCATCATCTTGGGTGCCGTGGCGAACTGGAACGCCATCGCCGAACAGCGGAATGGCATCGCGCGGGCATTATGGGTCCTGCCGGGTCTCGTGGGCCTCCATTTAAGCCAGCTTTTCCTGGCCGGGGTGGCCTGGCGCGCCCTGTTTGCCGGGTCCGGGCCGGACATCGCGATCTTCTACCGTCTGCGCGTCATCCGCGAGGGCATCGACTCACTGCTGCCGGTCGCCCAGATCGGTGGTGAGATCGTGGGCGCTCAGCTGCTGTCCCGGCACGGCATCGCCCCGAGCCGTGCCGGGGCCAGCGTGATCGTGGACGTCACGGTCGAGCTGCTGACGCAGGTTGCCTTCCTGGTGGCAGGTCTGTGCGCGCTGGCGTGGCTGTCGCATGGGGCGAGCTGGGAGATATGGCTTGAGGCGCTGCTCGGCGGCTCGGCGGCCGCGGCCGGCCTGCTCCTCGCGCAGCGCTTTGGCCTGCTGCGTGCGCTCGAGGTGCTATTGCGCGGTATTGCCCAGCGCTGGCCGGTCCTAGCCGGCGCCTCACTCGACGGCCTTCATGCGGCAGCGCTCGACTTTTACCGCCAACCCGGGGCGCTGCTGCGCTGCGTCGGGCTGCATCTGCTCGCCTGGGTGCTGGGCAGCATCGAGACCTGGGCGGTGCTGAACTCGCTTGGCGTGCCGACGACGCCGCTGCAGGCGTTCACGGTCGAGAGCCTCGGCATGGCCGCCCGCAGCGCCGGCTTCGCGATCCCGGCGGCACTGGGTGCGCAGGAGGGCGGCTTCGTGCTGGCCGCCGCCGCCCTTGGCTTGCCGATCGGGCCGGCCCTGGCGCTGTCGCTGATCAAGCGGATGCGCGAGGTCCTGGTGGGCCTCGTCGGCCTCACGCTCTGGCGGCTGGCCGTTCGTTGACCGCAGTCGCGTTGCTGAACGGTGCAACGACCATCCTCAATCTGCTCATCTGGCTGACCGCGTTAATGGCGGGAGGCGGCCTGGCTGTCGTCGCGGCCGGCGCCGTCGCGGTGCAGCGCTTCGCCGCCCTGGCCCCCTGTGCCGCGCAACACCGCCCGGCGGTCACGGTATTGAAACCGCTCTGCGGCGACGAACCCTTGCTGGAGGCGGCGCTTGCCTCGATCTGCAGACAGGACTACCCGGAGTTCCAGGTCGTGTTCGGCGTACAGGACGCGAACGACCCAGCGCTGCTCGCGGTGCAGCGAGTCCGGCAGCGCTTTCCGGCCTGCGACATCGCGGTGGCGATCAACGCGTCACTGCATGGCTCAAACCGCAAGATCAGTAACCTTATCAATATGTTTCCTCTGGCACGGCACGATACGTTCGTATTTTCCGATAGCGACCTGCACGTGCCGCCCGACTACCTCAACCGGATTATCGCCACTTTGGAAATGCCAAAAGTCGGCCTGGTGACGTCCCTATGCGTCGGCCTGCCGACGATGGCCGGTCCCGCTGCCCAGCTCGGCGCCACCGGCATCAGCCACTCGTTCCTGCCTGGCGCGCTGCTGTCGCGTGCGCTGGGCCGCGAGGACTGCCTGGGAACCACCATGGCGCTGCGGCGTGACACCCTGGCGCGGATCGGTGGCTTGGAGCCCCTGGTCAGGCATCTGGCCGACGACAACGTTCTCGCCCAGCGGGTCCGGCAGCTCGGCCTGCGCGTCGGGCTGGCCGGCTCGGTGCCAATGACCGCCGTGCCGGAGGAGTCGCTGCGCACGCTCTGGCAGCACGAAATGCGCTGGGCGCGCACTATCCGCGCGCTGGAACCCGCGCTGTTCGTCACCTCCGTGCTGCAGTTCCCGCTATTCTGGGCCGCGAGCGCTTGCGTGCTGACCGGCGGGTCGGCCTGGTCCGTCGGACTGTTCATCGCAGCATGGGCCATCCGGGCCGTTGCGGCGCGGCGGGTCAATCGGTCGTTGCTACAGGGCTGGCGGCCGGCGATCGCCGTGCCGGTCTGGCTGCTGCCGCTCCGCGACATCATGTCGGTCGCCCAGGTCGTCGCCAGCTATCTCGGCGCCCGGGTCGTCTGGCGCGGCCACGTGATGCACGCCGATGACGGCCGGAACTCGGCGGTCACCAGCGTGTAATACCGACCGTCCGGAGTTACAGCGCTGGCAGCCGGCAGTTCCCACCGATGTCGGCGCTGAACGGCGTCCAGACCTCGGTCCGCCCGAGCAGGGGTATGCCGATGTAGCCGCGCACGCGAAGGCGGTGCTGCGCGTCGAGCCGCATCTGCGCCTGATAGATCTTACCGTCACGGGGATCGGTGATCCGGGCCGACCAGCTCTGGTCTCCGTCCGGAACGGCGCTGCGGATGATGGTGAGGCCGCACTGGCTGCGTCCCTCGTGATCGGTCGGAAACGGGTCACTGGGATGGTCGAGGGTTACGCCGACGATGCGCCCGCACAGCCCGCTGCTGCAGGGTTCGATGGCGATCACCGCCTCCTTGTCCTGCGTCAGCCAGCGGCCGACCGGCGTATCCCGCCCAGCTGCCCAGCTGGACGGCACGATTAGCAAAAAGCCCAAAATCGCAGCCGTGAGGCAGGCGAGGCGCATGAAGTTCATCCGCGAAAAAACCGGTGCTGAAGACCTGGAGAGCGCCGGGCCGGCTGATCAGCTCTGGACCGACGCGTCGCGCACGGCGATGCTGACCATCATCTCGTCGCCTAGACGTTCCAGAATCTCTTTTAATTCGGCAGCCTCGACACTGTCGGGAACGCGGAGCCGGGCGGTCGCCTGGAACATCTGCTCGGCGGAGAACGCCCCGCTCGTGACTTTCGTGGTCAGCTCCTCGATGTTGACGCGCCGCTCCGCCAGCACGCGGGCGATATCGCGGATGATCCCGGGCCGGTCGTGCCCGATGAGGTCGAGCTGGAATGTTCGATGGCCTTCCAGCGTCTCGTCGGAGTCGGCCCGCTGCACCGTCAGGCGGAAGTGGCCCTCCTCGAGCAGCTGCAGCTCGGTGGTGAGCGTGTCAACTTGGGCGTCTGGAACGCTGACCAGCAATATGCCCGCAAACTGTCCGGCCAGGCGGGCCATCTCGCTCTCCAGCCAGCTGCCGCCGCAGCCGGCCAGTGCCTTCGACAAGCTGCTCACCAGCCCCGGCCTGTCCGGTCCGACCAACGTCAGGACGAGTAATGCCATCGCAACTTCCTCCAACATCCGGCCAAGCGCATCGCACTGCCTTATGGCCCGGCACGGCTCAACATACGCTGCTGTGAAGGCGGCGGCGATACCGGAACCGGCGGCATGGATGGGCCTTGAGGTTGGTTGTTGAGACAAGACGCGGCAAACACGGTAGTCCACTAGGCCTGACTTGGATCGATGAGGGATACCGATGGGTCGTGCAGTGCAAAATCGAGATAGGCGGTGATGTTTCCCTTGCAGGGTGGAGTAGCCGTCGTGACCGGCGCGGCAAGCGGAATCGGCGCGGCGCTGGCGGACGTTCTGGCAGCCCGGGGGTGCAGCCTCGCGCTGGCCGACGTGAACGTGGCCGGGTTGCAGGATGTGGCGGTCCGGGCACGCAGCGCGGGCGTCAAGGTCAGCGAGCACCGGCTCGACGTCGCCGACAACGACGCCGTGGCGGCCCTTCCGGAAGCGGTCCTCGCCGAGCACGGTCGGGCCAACGTGCTGGTGAACAACGCCGGCGTGGCGCTGGGCGGGTCCTTTGAGCAGGTCTCGCCCAAGGATTTCGACTGGCTGCTTTCCATCAACTTCGGCGGCGTCGTGCGCATGACCCGCGCCTTCCTGCCGCTGCTGCGGCGTGAACCGGCGGCTCAGCTGGTCAACCTGTCGAGCGTGTTCGGCATCATCGCGCCGCCGGGGCAAACCGCCTATGCCGCCAGCAAGTTCGCCGTGCGCGGCTTCTCCGAGGCGTTGCGGCACGAACTGGAGGGCTCGCCCGTCGGTGTGACGGTGGTGCACCCCGGCGGCGTGCGGACCGCGATCGCCGCCAATGCGCGACGCACCGGGTTGAGCAACGCCGAGACTCAGGCGCAGATGGAGATCTGGAGCAAATTCCTCCGCCTCGACCCGAAGGCCGCCGCCGAACGCATCGTCCAGGGCATCGAACGGCGGGAGAAGCGCGTGCTGGTCGGACGCGACGCGCAGCGGATCACGCTGATCCAACGGCTGTTCCCGGTCGAGTACTGGCGCATGATTCAGCCTCGCAGGCGCAAGCTGTAGCATGGCCTATGTCGAGACGTTGCTGGAGGGCCTATCGTGATAATCGCCGCAAAATCCGCCGTTCTAGTAAGGGTGGGCGAATGATCCGCTGGCTGACGCTGACCATGAGTGCTGGGCTGCTGGCGGGCTGCGTGTCGCCCTACCCGCGCTATCCGACCCCGCTCTATCTGCCGCCGCCGTATGTTTCCCAACCCTTCATCGAGCCGCCACGGGCCGGTCCCGTCCCGCTGTTCCCACCGCCGAGTCCCAGGCCGGACCCGACGCCGGCTCCTGAATCCCTAAACGAGCCCGCGGCGGTGCCGGAACCCGAGCCGCAACCGCCGCCCGAATCCGAAGCTACGGCGCCCGCCGCTGCGGCACCGGAGAGCCCAGCTGCACCGTCGCGGTCCCAGGCAGGACGGGGTAACGAGGCACCGCTGCAGGGCTTCCGTCCCATGCGGGGCCAAACACGCCCGGGCATCTAGAGCAACGTCCGATCAATCTGCTATTTTGGTCAGACAAAGTTGCTCGATAAAACAGATAACTAGAGACTTTTTCCAATCCACTTCGATCGGAAAAAGCTCTACGCCTCCCGCAGCCGTTGCACGCGCAACGGCACAGGGGGATGGCTGAAGTTAACCAAGGCATAGAGCGGGTCGGTCGTCAGCGTGCTGGCGTTGTCGCGCGACAGCCGGACCAGCGCCGACATCATCGGCTCGGCGCCGACCATGCGGCGGGCGAAGTCGTCGGCCTGGTATTCGTGCCGCCGGCTGAGCCAGTTGCCCGCGATGCCGAGCACCGGCCCGGCGGTCTGGATCACCAGCATGCCAACGATCAAAGCCAGTGCGTCGTCCTGGTGCACGATGCCGAAGCTGGGCAGCAGCCAGGGCTGCCGGCACAGCCAGCCGACGGCAAAACAGGCCAGGAACAGCAGCACCGCCGTCTGCAGCAGGCCGATCAGGATGTGGTTCAGCTTGAAGTGGCCGAGCTCGTGCGCGAGCACCGCTTCCAGCTCGGCCTCGCTGTTGCCGGCGATCAGCGTGTCGAACAGGACGATGCGCTTGCTGCGGCCCAGGCCGGAGAAGTAGGCGTTGCCGTGGGCGGACCGGCGCGATGCGTCCATGACGAACAGGCCCGAGGCCTCGAAACCGCAGCGGCGCAGCAGCCCCTCGATCCGGGTGCGCAACGGGCCGTCGAGCGGCGTGAAACGGTTGAACAGGGGTGCGATCCAGCGTGGGTAGGCGTCCATCATCGCCAACATGAGCAGAACGAGGCCGAGCCAAGCCCATACCCACCACGGGCCGGGCTGCCGCATCAGCCATAGGAGGCCATACAGTAGCGGCACGGTTATCATCAAAGAGAGCCCGGCGCCCTTCAGCCGGTCCAGGGCGAACGCGACGGGACGGGTGCGGTTGAACCCGAAGCGCTGCTCCACCCCGAAGGTGCGTAGGAGGGCGAACGGCAGGTCTAGTAACGAGGATATTGCGCCTGCCGTGACTAGGAACAGCACGCTGCGGGTCAGGCCGGGCGGCATTAGGCCCTCGGTCCAGCCATAGAGCGCGTCATAGCCAAAGATGGCCCAGCCGAGTGCCGCTACCAGGCCAAATACGGCGGCGGCCGATCCCAGGCGTAGCCGCGCCCGTTCATAATCGGCAGCGCGCTGATGCTCCGTCAGACTAACGGTATCGGCAAAATCCGGCGGCACGGCGCCGCGGTGGCGCGCGACATGGGCCGCCTGACGCGCCCGCAAAACCAGGCCGAACCCAGTGAATGCAACGGAGACGAGAACGAACAGCAGGAGGAGGATCGGCATGGATGCGATATGGGTGCTGGGTCCCATTATGGCGACAGGTGCCGGCGAGCGACGTCCCTGGCTTATACCTTTGCAAAACGCTTCGACGCCATAAATCGAAGCGAAGTCCAGCCCGATGGGATCAAGGAGACCGATATGCTGCTCGTCCTCGCCTGCACCGTGTTTTTGCTGTTCATCGTGCCCGGCATGCTCTTTGGTCTGGGTCGCATGATTGTGGCCAATACTGACGGGCGCCGGCGTGCCGTTCCAGCGCCGGGCGAGGTGTCTGCTGCTTCGGCACGACTAGAGGCCGACGGCCGCGGGTTCCATGATCCGGAACAACCGGCCTGGTTCCGGCGTCCGATGCTGCCGCCGTTCACTCGCCCGACGCTGTTCGAGTAGCTCGCGCAAACGGGTTTTTAGGCAGCGATCTGGAGGACCGGCTTGCAGCTACCGGGGCTGTCGGTCGGAGGCGCAAAGACCCAGTGCAGCCCTGGCTGATGCGCGTGGGCCGCAGGGATGCTCCAGGTCGGACGCCACTCCAAAACCACCCCGGTATTCCCACACAGTCCAGCCGACCGACCGCTGTTCCAGGGCCTGCCTGACATCACGCAGCCATGCGGCACGGGACTCTGGCGGGACGGCGCCATTGAAGACCCCGAACTCGGTAACGATGAGGCGGACATGATTTGCCTGAGCCCACTTGGCGGCCACGTCGATCTCCGCCTGCAACGCATGGGTATCGGCATAGTCCCTGCCGTAGTTAGCCAAGCCTTTACGGTGCGAAGCCTCGGCCCGGTCCTTGACCATTTTGACGTTTTCGGGCTCGGCTGGATACTTGAGGCCGCGTATGGACTCGAGGCTTGGCTTCATCCACTCCGCACCCTGAACGGTGAAAAGCCCCGGGCTATAGAAATGAAACACATAGACGACATTGCCGTCCGGCAGCGGCGTCAGCGCTGACAGGCCCCACGGCGTGCTGTCGGGGGATGCGGTGAGCAGGACGGTGTGGTTTGGCGCGGCTACCCGGATATGGGCGAGGATATCGCGCTGCCATGGCTCCCACCGCTTGCTGTCGGTGAAGGCCGGCTCGTTGAGCGCTTCGAAGAACATCAGGTCGGGAGTGAAGACCGCGTAGCGCGCTGCAAGCCTGTCCCACGCTGCGCCAAGCCGCGGCAGGGAGGCCGCACTGGAGGCGTCGGTGGGATGCAGGTCGCCCCCATGATTGTCCAGGATCACCGCAATTCCGTTGCGCAGCGCGGCACAGATGAAGTTGTCCAGACGGATCAGCTTATTGTCTGCGGTGCCGGTCGCTGGCCAGGACAGCACCCACATCGGATCGATCGGGATGCGGATGTGGCGTATTCCGACCGCTTTGAGGGTCTGGATATCGGCGGCGTCCTGCCCGGGCGGCGCCGGGTCAAACAGCGTGGTCACGTTGACGCCCCGCGACAGCGCCGCATCGCGCGACCCGGGAACGTGCCCGGCGTTGACGGCGCGAGCACACGCCTGGAGGCTTTCGAATGACGACGCCGCAGCGAGGGACGGCGTGGCTATGAGCAAAGCGAGGCAGCCCAGCGTGAGGAGTTTTCCCAATTGCAATCCTTTGCCGGCCATGGGTCAGTTGGGCAGCCATCGGCTGAACAGCGAGACGCGCCGTCCGTTGGCGACGAGAATAGAGCAGAATAGGACCAGCAATCCGACAGCATAGGGTGAGTAGGCTTCTTCCTGGAAGACCCCGTTGGTAAGGCCGATCCACAACCCGATGAACAACAGGTCGGTGGACGCTGCCCGGCCACGTCCTGCCGTTCCGAACGGCGCTGCCCACAGCAACGCGATAAGGGCGGTAAAGATCGCGAAGCATCCAACGCCCATCTGATACAGCATCACGCCGACTGCGCTCTCCAGCCCGACATCGGCAGCGCCGGCATTCTGCATTTTTTGCCAGTATTCCGTGGAGACGGCCGTGGTCAGATTACCGCCGGCGCCCAGTCCATGCCCCAGCGGGTTGGCGAGGAAACCATAGACGCCACCCATAAAGCCTAGGGAGTGGTAGTCACCAATCGCTATGCCGGTATAGACCCCATAGATAACATAGAAGGCCGAAAAGCCTACCGCTGTCGCCACCAGCAATCGTTTGTTGCTCGTGATGCGCCACAGGACATATAGGGCGATGGCGATCGCGAACAGCACCGTGGGCCCCTTGACCCCGATGCTGTAGCTGAAAATTAGCAAGATTGGCAGCAACTCAAAACGGCCGAGACTGATCAATATCAATTCGGATATTGAGAGCACGTAGGCGTAGCTGATACTGTGCATGTTGGGGCCGCCAAAGCGAAAGCTGCCCTCGCCCATCGATAGAAGCGGGGAGTTGAACCAGGCGCTGGTCTGTGCGTCGATCACTGAGTGAACGTCGAAGTAATAGCCGTCAGCGCGCAGACCCGCGTTTTTCAGGTTCATGAAATCGGTTGCGTTGATGAGACGTAGATACCAGGCCGGGTCGGCTATTTCGAGGGTGGTCATCATCAGGCCGATGAATACGGTCAGCAGAAAACAGGTTGCTGTGGTTCGGTATCCCCATAGCTGGCCGATCCGCAGGCCAATCAGCAGGCTGAATAGCGTGCCCGAGACTTGGCGGAATGAGATGATTGCGCCGACCGCGCCCTGACTGACGGCGCCGATCGCGAGATAGACGATGGCGACTGCGATCGCGGCAATCGCATATTTGGCGAGTCGTTTGCTGCGTTCATCGCTTGATCTTAGAATCTGAAAGGTAAATGCCCCAGCGACGACGACCGCACCCACGAACGATGATCCTGAGAGCGCAACATAGCTGTCGTGGCTCATACCCGGACTGAAAATCGAAATCAGTGCATTTTGGTAGAGAATGACCTGTAGAAAGACGATGAAGGCAGGCAATGGTTTGGCAAAGGCCAGCCACGTTAAGGCTGCCATGCAGACGACAATGCATGCCGGGCTTAGCTCTTTTACTAGCACGATGTGACAGATCAGCCCGAATATGCCGATTGCTTGCCATGCAAGAGCATGAACGATTGTCGCGTTCAATGATAGTTCGTGATAAGGCGTAACACTGCGTTTAAGCTGTGCGGGGTTTAGAATACGGCTGATATACGTCATCGCGCGGACAACGCCTCAGGGTTTGCGGAGACACCATTGCAACCTATCAAATAAACGAGGGTTGAAAACGACGCCGATGTGGCGAAAACTTGTCGCAAATTGACTAGCATCATTGCTGAAGCGCCCGCTCAAATAATTGCACATACAAAAACGTTGGGAGTGGGTTTAAGACAATGCCCTCCAAAAAGGCAGCATTGTCCATAGATCGCAGGGCCGACGTGAAATGGAACGTTAGCAGTTATATTACTGGCTGGCGTGGCCTATGGATGCAAGGCAGATTGTGCCGCTATTATGGGTGGCCGTCTCTGGGCCAAGTCAAACTGTGACCGATGTCGCAACCTGGCTCCGGTCAGAAAGGCCGGGTCGCCCAACGCCGACCGGCCACGAGATGGCCGACATCGCGCGATCACCTCAGCTTAACTGCAACCGGAGCGGGAACCTCATATTAAGTCGCTGGCCGTGCCGTCAAAATGGATTTGGCTCGTTCTAGACCTCGCCATGCTGACTTCCGGGCGCTTGCGGCGGTGCGCAGCATTCCTAAAACACACACTTTACGAACCTCGCCATCTCCCAAGCCTGACAGACGGCAAATTCGCTAATCGTTAGCTGAAGGCTTGCTCAGTAATGATTTGTCTGCTGATACCTAAACAGCAACCTTCTGTTTCAACTAATCGTTGCATCTCTCATCACGAAAAAGTTATCACCATGAGGTCACATTATCGTGAACTCGTGGAGATTTATGATGGCCGCAACGCCCGCACAATCAAGCGCTAAGCCGACCTTCGATGACGAGTTCAGCAAGCTCTCCCTCGACAACGGAACCACAGGCACCTGGATGCCTTCCATCTGGTACAACCCAAACGGCTCCACCGATCCCAGCCTCAGCTCATGGGAGGTCAATCCTTTGTGGAGCCCCACCTCGGCTCCCGACGCGAATGTCTATTCCGTCAGCAACGGCGTGCTCTCAATGGCGATCAAGCCAACCCCGGCCGATGTCAGCGCCGCTGTCAACAACACGCCATTCCTTGCCGGGGAACTCACGACCTATCGCTCGTTCGCGCAGACCTACGGCTACTTTGAGATGAATGCCAAGCTCGCGAGCGGCGCCGGGGTCGAGTCCGCTTTCTGGCTGCTGCCGACCGACGGTTCATGGCCGCCCGAACTCGATGCGATGGAAGTGCTCGGCAACGACCCGACCACTCTGGTGATGACGGCCCATTCCAGCGCCGGCACGAACCCGCATTGGTCCACCATCTCCGACCCAACCCAGGCCTTTCACAGCTACGGCGTCGATTGGGAGGCGGATAAGATTACCTGGTATTTCGATGGCAAGCAGATGGCGCAGGAAGCCACCCCAGCGGACATGAACAAGCCGATGTATATGCTGGTCAACACGCTGACCGGAACATCGAGCTCCTGGGTCGGCGCGCCGAATGCCGGCACGACGACGCAGATGCAGGTTAACTACGTCCGCGCCTATGCGTCGAAGCCGGACCTGTCCTCAGGCGGCTCGCCGGACCCGGGCGGGACGACTACTCCGCCCGTCGTTTTGCCGGCGTTGGCGACCGACACGCTGCAGCTCAGCCTGTCCGAAGACGCCTGGCAGGGCGACGCGCAGTGCGTCATCACCATCGACGGCAAGACGATCGGCGCCACCCAGACAATCACCGCCTCGCACGGCCAGGGCAAGTCGCAGATTGTGAGCCTCACCGGCCAGTGGGGACCCGGCGCGCACGACGTGGGCGTGCGGTTCATCAACGACGCCTGGGGCGGCACGCCAGCGACCGACCGCAACCTGTATGTC
>JANXVC010000125.1 GCA_025351925.1 Rhodospirillales bacterium
CCGTAGCCGGTGTCGCCGGGCTCGCCGTTTGGCAGCACATTATTGTGCATGGAGCCGACCCAGAAGTTGCCGAGCGGGTCGGCGCGGCCGTCGTTCAGCCGGACCTGCGGCCAGCCCGGCAGGGCAAAGCCGTGCTCTAGCCGCGTATCCGTCTCCGGCCGCCACAGCAGCAGGCGGGAGCCGAGCGCCACCAGCATCGTGCCCGGGCGGTTGGTGAGCGCCAGCGCCACGACCGGCTCATGGAACAACCAGGTATGGACGGCGCCGCCGACCGTGTCGAGCCGGTGGATCAGGAAGCGGTTGATGTCGGTCCAATAGACTGCCGCCTCGTCTGCGTTCCAGACTACCCCCTCGCCGCAGCGGTCGCCGGTTGGAGCAATGCATTCTATAAGCATGGCGCAGCTTCCGGCTGTCTGCTGGGAGTCGTCAAGCCCAGCCGCCGGTTGCTATGACGCGAGCTGACAGGGTCAGATATGTCAGGGCGCGCGAGAATGTAAGCTTTTGTTAGGCTCCGGATTGGAAGCCTGTTATGGCTGTCGGGTCCCTCCTGAGATAGGACTGCACGCTGGATCTTTTGGAGTATAGCGCAAGTGACGCAGCACGCTGGCGAAAGCAACGGGCCGGGCCGGGCCACGCAAACATCCGACGCCGCAACGCAGGCTTCGGCAAACGGCTACAGCATAGCCGTGCGCCGGAACGGCCCGGCGGTGGAGATCACGCTGACGGCCAGCAATGACTATGCGAGCATGGAACTGTATGACAGCCTGATCCGATCGATCAAGGCAGGCCACCTGCGGTTCGAGATAGACGTCGCCCGTCCCTAAGCCGGCCAGGCGTTGAGATTTCGGACAGGGAATGCATCGGCGCGTGGCCGCTTGTGCCATGCCCTCAACGGCCTGGGGGTACCCTAACCAGTAGTCTCAACAAATAGTTGCATATTACGACTAATTACAAGATGTATCAGCTGTGGTGGGCAGTTAGTCCCCTGGCCATGAACTGCGATGGTGGATGTTCCCTATCGATAGGGTTTTTGACTGAATACCCGGGAAATGTCCTAAAATTGCTAGTTTCGGCCTTAAGTTATGTGTTCTTAAGATACGGTTAGCCATAAATTATTGACCTCTGGACAATGTTGTTTCAGCAGATCATTCTATATACCTCGAAGATGCATTGCATATTTTCGTCAATCTAAGGTTGCATTGTTCCATATGCTCAATGGAAAGAGTTCAGTATCGGCGGCGGTTGGCAAAGCCGAAAACGGTGACCTACCAGCGTCGCTGCTGCAAACAACCTCTGCTTTCGCAGTGGCGGAGGAGGAACGCCAGCGGTTGCGCACGCTGGCCGCCTACGGTTTGACCGACACGGCGTCCGAAGCCGACTTCGACAATTTTGCCAGCATGGCCGCCGACCTGTTCCGCACGCCGATCGGCCTCATCAACCTCGTTGGCCTGCAGCACCTCACCGTCAAGGGCCGCTCAGGAACCGCCATCGAGAGCATCCCGCGCGACGGTGCGTTCTGCACCTACGCGATCCTCGCCGACGAGGTGCTCGTCGTGTCCGATCTGTCTGTGGACGCGCGGTTCACCGACAATCCGATGGTGACCGGGAAGGCGGGCTTCCGCTTCTATGCCGGGGCGCCGCTCATCAGCCCGCTCGATGGCCGCCGCATCGGCACGCTATGCATCGCCGACCACGTGCCGCGCCCATCGCTGGATGAGCGCGAGCTCCGGCTGCTGACCGGCCTTGCCGCCCTAGTCATGGACCGGATGGAGCTGCGCCGGGCTGAAAACCGGCTGCGTTACCTTGCGCATAACGATGCGCTGACCGGGTGCGCCAACCGGGCGAAGCTTGGGGAGCTGACCGAGGCGGCGAAGGCCGGCGCCGAGCCGACCGCGATGATCCTGCTCGACCTCGACAGCTTCAAGCACGTCAACGACACGCTGGGCCATGCAGCGGGCGATGCTCTGCTGGTCGAAGTGGGCCAGCGCCTGACTGCAGCCCTGGCCGGCCGGGGGACGCTCGGACGGCTGGGCGGCGATGAGTTCGCGGCCCTGTTGCCCGGCCTTGGCGATGCGGCGCTGGCCGGCGATCTGGCCCGCGCGCTGCAAGGCAGCCTCGATCCCCCGTTCCTGATCGCCGGACGCGAGTTCCGCATCGGCGCCAGCGCCGGCGTCGCGGTGGCCGCCTCATCCGGCGCTGGGCACCTGCTGGCCAGCGCCGACCTCGCGCTGTATCGGGCCAAGGCGGAGGGCCGCCGGCAGTGCCGCGTGTTCGACGTGGCGATGCGCGAGAAGTATATCGCCCGACGTGCCTTGGAGGAGGAGGTCGGCCGGGCAGCCCGCAACGGCGAGTTCGAGCTGTATTTTCAGCCGCAGATCTGCCTCACGCGCGGCGCACTGATCGGGGCCGAGGCCCTGCTGCGCTGGCGCCATCCCGAGCGCGGCCTGCTGCTGCCGGCCGTGTTCCTGGACGCGCTCGAAGCCGGGTCCATGGCGGGGTCGGTCGGCGACTGGGTAATCGCGGAGGGCTGCCGGCAGGCCGCTTTATGGCACGCGCAGGGATTGCACCTGCGCGTCGGCGTCAACCTGTTTGACGAGCAGATTCGTGCGGGCAAGCTGGAGGACACCGTCCAGGCCGCGCTTGAGCGCTGGGCGCTGCCCGCATCGGCGCTGGAGCTTGAGCTGACGGAGACCATCGCGCTGCGCCATGACGACGCGCTGCTTGCGCCGCTGCATGCGCTGCACGCTCTCGGCGTGGGCGTGGCCCTGGACGACTTCGGTACCGGCTTTGCCTCGCTCTCGATGCTGCGGCGCTGCCCGTTGAGCCGATTGAAGATCGACCGCGGCTTCGTCTCCGAGCTTGGCGCCGGGGGCGTGCCGGGCAGCGGCAGCGACCGGAGCGATGTAGTCATCGTGGAGGCTGTGCTGGCGCTGGGCCGCGGGCTCGGGCTGGGGGTGGTGGCCGAGGGCGTCGAGACCGAGACGCAGGCGGCATTCCTTGCGGCGCGCGGCTGCAATGAGGCGCAGGGTTTTCTCTATGGGCGCCCCACGCCGGCGTCGCACCTGCTCGCGCCAGCACCCGGCCAGCGCCTGCGTTTCCAGACCGGTCCGGCCGCCGCGTCGGAGGCTGCGCCCGTCCGGGCGGCCAGCCAGCTCGCGCCGCCCATCAGCCGATACGTGCGGCGGCAGCACCGAGGCTAGCCGCATAGCCTCGCACACACCCTTAATATCTCGGGACCGCCCTCGACGGGGATGGGCTGCGCCGCTATGGCATCTGCAGCGATCCGCAACCCAACGAGGACCATGCCGCCCTTCCTACGCAACGTCGTTATCATCGGTGCGGCGGCCGTGGCACTTGGCACGGCAATCATTGCGGAATGGATAGCACTGGCGCCCTTGGGCACGCTGCCTCTCACTCCGGCCCGCGTTTTCGATTGGATGGAGCAGCGCCCGCCGGCTAAGCCGAACCCAGTGCAGATGCAGGCCCAGGTCGCTGCTCTCCTCGCGCGCCCGCTGTTTACCCCGGGTCGCCGGCCCACCACGCTGGACGCAGCGCCCGCATCGGCCAGCGTCGAGCTGCCGCGCCTGGCTGGGGTAATGGTCAGCGCACAGGGCAGCAGCGCAGTCTTTGCCGGCGCCGAAGGCGGCAAAGCCATCGTGATCGGCACAGGCGCCAGCATCGGCGATTTTAAGGTTCAAAAGATTGAGGCGGGACAAGTCACGCTGATCGGAGCCGACGGCGGCACGCGCCTGCTCCGACCAAGCTTTGACCCCGGCCGGCTTCCAGCGCGCGCCGATATACCAGGACCGAGGAACGCAGCCGTGAACACCATAACCGCGCCAAGGCCCAGGCCTGCCGTCGTCACGCGAAGCGCGCCGCCCGGCCTGGGCAGCACGCGGCAGCTACGGCCTAGCCCGGCGCCGTCCCGCCAAGGCGCGCCACCCTAAGCAGCATCTAGTTGCTGCGTGCCGCAACCGGGCTCAGATCCGGCAAGATGATGCGGCGGGCGATCAGGTTGGTGCGGTTGGGTGCGGTCGCCACGCCGAATACCGACGTGACCACCTGTTTGTTCACGGCCAGGCCCATGTAGTCGCCAACAAAATGACCGCGCGCGACTGGTGCGTTGAGGAGGTCGAACGAGGCATCGGTGAGGCGCAGCTCCGAACCCCATCCGCTTCGCGACGCACAGCCATAGACGCTGGCAGGACTGCAGAACACCGCCCAGTAGTCGGTCAGCTCGGCGTTGCTCTCAGCACTGCCATAGCGGAAGTCGTAGTGGGTCACCACGACCGTCCCGTCGCCCGCCACCTTGACCTGCGGAACGAAAGCTTGCTGCTGCAGCGCGTTGGCCCGTTCCGGCGTCTGGTTGACCTGCACCGGCGCCGACCAGGTGCTGCCGCCGTCCAGCGACTGCGAGAACGCTATCGCATCCACGCTGGTGAACCGGATGTCCTGCCACACGACATAAAGCGCGCCGCTCGCACGGTCCACCGCGACGTCAAAGAGGATAGCGGCGTCGCGGACCGGCTGCTGCTGGTTGGGAGTGATCACGGAATTGCCGAAGTTCAGGCTGACGTAGCTCGGCGTCGCCTCGAAGGTGTCGCCCTTGTCGGAGGAACGGACGAGGCCGATGCGGATCGCGCCGTTGGGGTCGATCTTGGTGAAGAAATCCGCCAGGCGCCCATCCGGCAGGACGACGAGCTGGTTGCCGATGGTCTGCGAGTTCGGGCCGGGATCGTAGATCGGTCGCGCCGGCTCCCAGGTCACGCCGCCGTCGGTCGTGCGGGCGAGGTAGGTCGGGCCTTTGAACTGGACCGGTGCGGTCGCGACCGCGGGTGTGGTTGGACCCTGATCGGGATCGCGCGTCTGCGCCCGCAGCCGCATCATGCGGTCTTGGGCGTTCATGACGCCGTCGGGGTAATGCACCGTCTGCGCCGGGGCCGCCGCCGCGCCGCCGTCACCCTCGCCGCCGGCGCCGATGGTGAAGTCCTGCAGGCGGTCCCATACGGCGTAGGCGCGGGTGCTGTCGGTCGGGTCGGCGGTGATCGAGTTTTTGTCGTTGAGGATCTGCGGGTCGGTGTCCTCGATCAGGGTGACCGGCGCCTCCCAAGTCCAGGCGCCGTCGGTCGAGCGGTTGACCAGCATGGCGTTCCGCCCTTCGCCGCCGGACGGCAGGGTGGGGAACAGCGAGAGCGACATGAAATAGGCGGTGCCGGTCGGCCCGAAGCTGACCCAAGGGTCCGAGGCGCGCGGATAGATGCCGCCGCTGCAGTTCGACACGCCGCTGGGCAGGGTGACGAACCAGCTCTGGCCGCCATCGTCGCTGAGCGCGCCGCGCAGCCCGCGCGAGCCGCCATTCGACCAGCGATCCTGCTGCACGCCGACCAGCAGGCGCGTGGGTTCGGACGGGTCGATGGCGAGCCAGGGCTCGATGGCGGTGTTGGGAAACAGGTTGCCAGTCTGGTTTTTGGCATCATCCAGTACGCAGCCCGCGAACGCGCTTTGGTCGGTGACGAGGACCGACGGTTCCAGCGTCTGTGCCGCTGCAGGAGGAGCGATGCCACAGCCGAGCGCCGCGGCACCGACACTGGCCAGCGCCCAACGGCGCCGGGAGCCTGCCGCTGCCCCGCGCGGCGGCGTTTCGGTTGGACGTTGCGAAGATTTTGGGATCATGAGGCTGAACTTCCGTATTTGGGTGAGCCTTCGAGCGTATCGACCTAGCTTCCGATCATTCAAGCAGAATAGATCATGGGAATGGGGGGTTCGACGGGTGGCAACTTAGGCGTTAGTAGATGTTTTGCTACGTGCAGCAAGCACGCAAGGAACATCTTCACTATGATTCCAACAACATTCTTGCAAATGTTCTTTGTAGCAACGTTTTTTTAGACGCAAAGTTATTGCATCTTCTCGCAAAAGCGTGAAGGTATCGGCATAGCCGAATTTGGCCGGGCGGCAACATCTCCCGCCTGGCCAAAGCGCTTGGCTTGGTGGCTTCATCATGCCAGTAGCAGAGTACGCACCGCGCCCTGCATGGAAGGCTTCGCTCGTGTTCGACCTGCCCGCCCTTGAAGGCACCACCCGCCTCGTCCACGCGGCCATGCCGCCAACGCCGCAGTATGCCTGGCCGCTGCTGGCGGAACGCACCGGCTGCGAGGTTTGGGTCAAGCACGAGAACCACACGCCCACTGGCGCCTTCAAGGTGCGCGGCGGCATCGTGTATCTCGACGCCCTGCGCCGCGAGCGGCCGCAGGTTCGCGGCATCGTCACCGCCACGCGCGGCAACCACGGCCAGAGCCTGCCCTACGCCGCACGCGGCACCGGGGTGGGCGTCACCGTCGTGGTGCCGCATGGCAATTCGGCGGAGAAGAACGCCGCTATGCGCGGCTTCGGGGCGGAACTGCTGGAGTTCGGCCGCGACTTCGACGAGGCGCGCGGGCACGCAGCACGGCTCGCGGCCGAGCGTCAGCTGGAGCTCGTGCCGTCGTTCCATCCGGACCTGGTCCGCGGCGTCGCGACCTACACGCTCGAGCTGTTCCGCGCCGTATCCGGCCTCGATACCGTGTATGTGCCGATCGGCATGGGGTCCGGCATCTGCGGCCTGATCCGCACGCGCGACCTGCTCGGGCTGCAGACCCGCATCGTCGGCGTGGTCTCGGCGGCGGCGCCGGCGATGGCGCTGTCGGTCGAGGCTCAGCGCATCGTCACGACCGAGACGGCCGACACCTTCGCGGACGGCATGGCCTGCCGGGTGCCCGACCCGGAAGCTTTCGCGATCATCCGGGCCGGCGCCGACCGCATCGTGCGGGTGACCGACGCCGAGGTGGCGGCTGCAATCCGCGCCTACTGGACGGACACCCACAACCTCGCCGAGGGCGCCGGCGCAGCGCCGCTTGCCGCCCTGCTGCAGGAGCGCGAGCGAATGCGGGGCCAGCGGGTGGGCGTCATCCTGTGCGGCGGCAACATCGACCTGGAGGTCGCCCGGCGCGTGCTGTTCTAAGCCGCGCTCAAGCCATCCACGCCGCCGCTGCTGATCCCAGCGCCGTGGCGGGCCGCTCCCAGTGCATCGATGCACCCTCGACGCCGCACGGCGGGCGCACCCGGCGCGCCGGACCCCACGCCGTCGCCTCGGCCGCGAATGCCAGATCATCGGGCGTCTCCGGCGCGAGCGCGACCTGATCGCCCACCGGCAGGCTACTCAGCAGCGCGGCGGTGCCGGCCAACGAGGCGCGCACCGTGCAGCCCGCCCCCGTCGCCAGGCGTCCCGTCAGGCCGCGCACAACGGCAGCGGCCATCAGGTAGCCGGTCGCATGATCCAGCGCCTGTACCGGCAAGGGCGTCGGGCGGTCGCGGCCCATGCGGCGCATGCCGGCCTCGGCGATGCCGCTACTCATCTGCACCAGGCTGTCGAAGCCGCGGCGCCCCTGCCACGGGCCGGACCAGCCATAGGCGTCGAGCGATACATCGACGAGCCCGGGGCACAAGTCACGGCGGCGCGCCGTATCCAGGCCAAGCCCGGCCAGCGCGCCGGGACGGTAGCCGTGCACCAGCACGTCCGCCTGGCTCAGCAGGTCTTCCCAGATGATGCGATCGGTTTGCTGGCGGAGGTCGAGACGCGCGCAGCTTTTGCCCAGCACGACATCCGGCACGACGCCAGGTTCGTCCCAGCCGGGTGGATCGATGCGCAGCACCTCGGCGCCGAAACCGGCCAGGAAGCGGGTGGCGACCGGGCCGGCCAGCACGCGCGTCAGGTCCAGCACGCGCACGCCCTGCAATGGAGCGGCGGCCGGGATGGTCCAGCGGGGCGCCGGGCCAGGAGCGCTGTGCTCGGTCAGCAGCAGGGGCGTCTCGGCGACGGCCTGGCCCTGGGGGTGCGCCGCCCAGGCCGCCGTGCTGCGCATCGCCGCCGCACAGCCGCCGTGCTGGACAATAGCGTCCTCCAGCGCGTTTGCTGTCCAGCCGGCGACCGCCTGGGCAACCCGCTCGCGTTCCGCTGGGACGCCCAGCACCGCAAGCGCCGCCGCCCGGTGATGCGGCGCGTTGGTATGCAGCCGTATCCAGCCATCGGCGGCCGGGTAGTCGCCGGCGACCGGGTCCCAAGCTGGCGGCAGCTTCCAGCCCTGCGGACGGATCGAGCTGCCGAACCAGAACGACGCGAGCCGCCGATCGACGCTTGCTTGCGGGTGTCCGCCCCGGCGCGTATCGATGAGCTCGGCCACGGCGAGGCAGGCGGCGCCGACCGACGCCCCGGCCAGGTCGCTGACCGCAAAAACCGAGGGCAGGTCGCCCTCGCCGGTGATGGTGAGGCGGCCCAGCCACTCCGGCGCGCCGCCAAGGGTTTGCCAGATGCCGGCGAGCGCGCTTCTGGTGCCTTCGAACATGCGGCGGCTCCGGATGGATTAACGAGCGACCTCTATCATCGTGCAACGCGAGCCCGACTACGCTGCGAACGTTGTCCGCCCCTCGGCCTGGCCATACTGCACGTAGTGCAGCAGCGGGTCGATCCGGGCCGCCTTCACATCCGAGTAGGCCGCTAAGTATTTGTTGGTGCTGAACTTTGCCGAGGGGTCCCGGCCCTCGCGCCAGCCAAACTGCTCGTAGTGCCGCAATGGGTTGATGGACGCCGCAGCGACGTCCGGGTTGTGCGCACGGTAGTATTTCGTATCGAACAGCGCGCTGGGATTGAGCCCCGCCTGCCATCCAGCGACGTCGTAGCTCGCCGCCGCCTGCTGCTGCCCCGCCGCCCCGGCCGGGATCAGCGTCGCGCCGAACTGCTTGTCGTAGAATCCAGCATCCACCAGCGGGTCTGCCGCCGCCAGGCTGCCGGGCAGAAACGTCATGCGGCCCTCGGATTTGCCGAATCCCATGTAGTGCAGCAGCGGGTTGACCTTGGCCGCCGCCACGTCCGGGTTCTGCGCCAGGTAATATCGGGTGTCGAAGAAGGCGTCAGGATTGCGGCCCTCCTTCCAGCCGAAGCTGAAATAGTGCTGGCGGGGATCGACGCCCGCAGCCCTCACGTCGGAGTTGGCTGCCAGGTAATAGGCGGCATCGAACAGCGGATCGGTGGCGGGCGTCGCGCCGCCTCCTGAGACGACGGTGACGCTGGCGCCTGCCGTGCCCGGCGCGACCATAAAGCTGTCGCCGGCGTAGTTGCCGGTCAGGGTTACCGCGCCGACGCTGGTGCTGCCGCTGCTGAAGGTCAGGGTGCCGCGGTCGCTGCCGGTCGCCTGGTAGGTCGCGCGGGTCACGACGGCGGCGCTGTTGACGATGATCGTGTCGGTCGTGCCAAAGCCGGAGATGGTCCCGGCGAAGGCGGCGGGATCGTCGAGGATCAGCGTGTCGCCGCCGAGCATCGCGACGGTCTGGCCGGCGCCGACGCTGCCGACCTCCAGCGTTCCCGCGACCGCCGGGTCAACCGGGGTGTCGAAGCCGGGCAGGGCGGCGATGCGGTTGAAGCTGATTGTCCCGGTGCCGATGATCGCGTCGTGGAACAGGATGCCCGGCCCTTCCGCGACGATTAGGCCGTTATTGGCCACCGCCCCATTCACGACCACCCGGCTGGCGCTCGGCCCGGCCCCGGTGGATGCGGCGCTGCTTGCGAACAAGGCGCCGTTCAACAGGCTCAGGCCGCCGGTGCTGATAGTGCCGCCGGCTGCCTCGAACACGCCGTCCTTGCCGATCGTCAGCGCATTCGCCGTCGTGTAGCCGCGGCCGTTCTTCACGGTGACGAAGCCAGCGTTCTCGATCAGCTTCAGGGTGGACTCGACCGGCACGTAGCCGGTGCCGTTCCACTCGTTGATCTGCGATCCCGGGTCGTCGTAGATCAACTGCGTCCAGTAGCTATGGGTCGGCGTGGGCTTCGGACCCGTCAGCGTCTCGATCGCGAGCTTGAAGCCGCCGAGCTTGCCGCCGAGGTTGACCGTCGTGGTGCCGCCAAGCGCCTCGAAGGCGCCATCGAACAGTATGTGCCGGGCCGTATCGTACTGGGCGATGCTCGCGGTATCGACCGTCGCGGTGCCCTCGACGACCTGCAGCTCCCAAGCGAGATAGATCGGGTTGCTGCCGGCGAACAGGACGTTGCCCCGCGTCTGGATGAAGGTGAACATCAGCCCGGCGTTCAGGATCGTGCCGTTATTGATGGCGAGCGGGCTGCTCTCGAACTCCCGCCCGAGCGCGCCCGCCGAGCCCGGCGCGAAGGCCAGCGTGCCGTTGACGGTGAGGCCGATGCTGGAATCGCGCAGGTCGAGCGAGTTTACCGTCTCGGTTACACCAACGGGGATCGTGACGCTGTAAGAACCAAGGCTGCCGAGCGGCGCCGCGTCGATCACCACGTCTGCGGCCGTGCCATTCGGGATAGCGGCGCCCAGCCAATTGGCGGCAACATTCCAATCGCCCGGACTGCCCTTGTTCCATTTATAGATCATCGGCCGCGTTTTCTCTTCGATTGACCACAACAAGCTGCAAAGTCGCTGAATTTCGCAACTAAAAAACCGCCGCTCCACGGGCAGATGGCTGGCGCTGGGCATAATCGTGCGGGGGTGTGGCAAGACGGTCTCGGTAAACAATCCGGCGAGATCCGCTTTTCAGGGTCCAATCCCAGCGGTGTAGCTTGCATGATGCAATGGACTCGGATAGGCTTGCATCATGCAACGCACCTCATTCGGCGCCATGCCTTGCCCAATCGCCCGCAGCCTCGAGCACGTGGGCGAATGGTGGAGCATTCTCATCCTGCGCGACGCGTTCCGCGGCCATACCCGGTTCGAGCAGTTCCGCGACAGCTTGGGCATCGCGCCCAACATCTTGACCCGGCGGCTCAAGGCGCTGGCCGAGGCCGGCCTGCTCGAACGCCGGCGCTACTGCGAACGGCCGCCGCGCGACGAATATGTGCTGACCGAGCGTGGGCGGGACTTCCGCCCGGTGCTGCTCAGCCTGTTCGCCTGGGGCGACCGGCACTTTGCACCCGAGGGGCCGCGCGTCGAGCTGGTTGACTCCGAAACCGGGCTTAAGGCCGACCCAATGCTGGTTGACCGCGTCAGCGGCGCCGTGATCACCGAACCGCGCTTCCACGTCCAGCGCCGTGAAGGTGGGCCGTGAGCGCCGTTCTCAATCAGCCCGCGCTGCGGCCCCGCACCCGGGCGCTGCTGCACGACCCGATCCTGCCGACGCTGCTGCGGCTGGCCTGGCCCAACGTGCTGGTGATGCTGGCGCAGGCGTCCACTGGGCTGATCGAGACCTGGTGGGTGTCGCGGCTAGGCATGGACGCCCTGGCCGGGATGGCACTGGTGTTCCCGGGCGTCATGCTGATGCAGATGATCTCGGCTGGCGCTGTGGGCGGCGGGATCTCGTCCGCGATCGCCCGTGCGCTTGGGGCACGCCGCACCGACGATGCGGATGCGCTGGTGCTGCACGCGCTCATCATCAACGGTGTGCTGGGCGTGCTGTTCTCCGTCCTGGTGCTGGCTTTTGGGCCGTCGCTGTACCGGCTGCTGGGCGGGTCCGGCGCGTCGCTCGATGCGGCACTGCGCTACTCCAACGTGGTGTTCGCCGGCACGGTTCTGCTGTGGCTGATGAACGCGCTCGCCAGCGCGGTGCGCGGCACCGGCAACATGCTGGTGCCGGCCGTGGTGATCTGCGTCGGCGTGGTGGCGCTGGTGCCGCTGTCGCCGTGCCTGATCTTCGGCATCGGGCCATTTCCGGCACTGGGCGTGGCCGGCGGCGGCTGGGCGCTGCTGCTGTTCTATCTCGGCGGCGTGGTCGCCCTGGGCTGGTACGTGCTGGCCGGCCGGGCTACGGTGCGGCTGCAGATAGTGCGTCTGCGCTGGGCGCTGTTCCGCGACATCCTGGTGGTCGGGGCCGTCGCCTCCATCAGCTCGGTGCAGACCAACCTCGTGGTCGCGGCAGCGACGGCGCTGGTCGGCGCGGCGGCTGGGCCGGACGCGGTGGCGGGCTACGGCACGGGGGCACGGCTCGAGTACCTGATAGTGGCGCTGGTGTTCGGGTTGGGCGCGCCCCTGGTGACGATGGTTGGCACCAACATCGGTGCCGGGCAGCGGGCACGGGCGCTGCGCATCGCCTGGATCGGCGGCGCTCTGGCTTTCGGAATGACGGAGGTGATCGGGCTCACCGCCGCGGTCTGGCCGGAGGCGTGGCTGCGCCTGTTCGGCGATGACCCGGCGATGCTCGCGACCGGCACGGCCTACCTGCGCGCCGTCGGGCCGGCCTACGGGTTCTTCGGGCTGGGATTGGCCTTGTATTTCAGCTCGCAAGGCGCGGGCCGGCTGGCCTGGCCGCTGCTGGCCGGTCTGCTGCGCGTGGTGGTGGCGGTGGGCGGCGGCTGGCTGGCTCTGCGCCTGACCGGCTCACAAAGCGGACTGTTCCTGGCGCTGGCGCTCGGCTTGGCGCTGTATGGCGGCACGCTGGCGGCGGCGATCCGCGGCGGCGCCTGGTTTGGGAGGGAATGATGCGCATACTCATGGTCGGCGCCGGGGCGATCGGCGGCTATTTCGGCGGCCGGATAATCGAGGCGGGTCAGGACGTGACCTTCCTGGTCCGGCCGCGCCGGGCCGCGCAGATCGCGGCGGACGGCTTGGTGATCCGCAGCCCGCGGGGCGACGTGACGCGCCCGGTGCAGACCGTCCAGGCAGCCGCGCTCGGCGGCCCGTATGACGCCGTGGTGCTGAGCTGCAAGGCGTTCGACCTCGACGACGCGATCGCCTCTTTCGCGCCTGCGGTAGGGCCGGACACTGCCATCCTGCCGCTGCTGAACGGCATGCGGCATCTGGACGTGCTGGACACCAGCTTCGGCGCCGGCGCGGTACTGGGCGGCCAGTGCCAGATCGCCGCCACATTGGAGCCGGACGGCACCATTCGGCACTTGAACGACCTGCAGGCACTTTCACTTGGCGAACGCGGCGGCGCCATCACGCCGCGAGTGGAGGCTTTGGGTGCGGCCTTCGCCGGCTGCGGCGGGCGGACCAGCGAGACGATCGTGCAGGACATGTGGGAGAAGTGGGTGTTCCTGGCCTCGCTGGCCTGCCTCACCTCGCTGATGCGCGCCTCGGTCGGCGACGTTGTGACGGCGGGCGGGACGGAGATCGCCCAGGGCCTGTTCGATGAGGCCGCCGGCATCGCCACCGCGCACGGCCATGCGCCGCGCCCGGCCTTCGTCGAGCGGATGCGCGGCATGCTGGGGCAGGCGGGCTCGACCTTTACCGCGTCCATGCTGCGCGACATCGAGCGCGGCAACCCGATCGAGGCCGATCACATCGTGGGCGACCTTATTGCCCGCGGCATGACGGCGGGCACGCGGCTGCTGCGGATTGCGTTTATTCACCTTAAGGCCTACGAGGCGCGCCGGGCCCGCGAGACAAGCTGAGAACAATCGCGCCCGGGTGCATGCCGGACAATCTGCCACTCAAGGTAAGAAGAAGCTGAGTACTGAACAATAACCTACAACACAGCGTAGAGAAAAATACCATTTGCACGCTGTCGTTATCTGTATGACTTGAAATGCCGCTTGGGTTAAAGCGTATTGCTCTTGTTTGACGTGGCTGTGCCGAGTTAGCTGCAAATCAGCCTGTATCCAACTGACGGTGTTGCAGCTTCGATATGAATGTGCCGCTTCTCCCTGTTCGTCCCGGTCAGACTTCTGCCGTCGCCGGGCTAGCGAAGGCAGTGGCCGATCATGCGTGCGTGTGCGTGACGGGCAGGGTGGATGCCGGCACGATGGCCTTGCTGAACCAGGCGGAACTCGAGCTGTCCAGCCGCAGTATCCGTTGCGTCCGGATCTATGGCCCCGCGTCCGGCGGCCTGGCGGTGCGGGACCTCATAGCGCAGGTCGTGGGCCGACCTGATACCGCCAACCTGACGGATGGTGACCTGAAAGCCGGGTTCATCGCGCTGACCGAGCCCGGCGAGCACTACGAATTGGTGGCCTTGCTGGTCGCCGAGGCGCATACCCTGCTGCCGTCGGCCATGCGCTACATCCAGCTCGCGTGCCGGTCCAGCCCAAAGCTGCGCGTCGTGCTGGCTGGTCAGGCGAGCCTGACTGCAACACTTGCACAAAACGAGTTCGCCGATCTCTGGCGCGTGACGCACGTGCTGGAACTGCACGACGTGGTGGGAGAGAGGCCGCCGGGCAGCGGCTTGGCCGTGCCGCCTGTACCGCACCGGAGTGGGTCGTCGGCGCTGGTCAGGCTGGGCTTGGCTGCCCTGCTAGTACCGATGGTGGGGTTAATCTGGTGGCGCCATCTGCCGGCCTCGCCCGTGGTCGATAGCCCCGTCGTCAATACGCACGTTTTTAGTGCACCCGTCCCTGATGCGCCGACTGGCACGCCCGGTTCAAACGCGCTGGTTGCCCAGCCCGCCGAGACGCCTGCTGCAAAGGAGCAGGAGCCTGCCGATGAGATCTTTCCGCCAGAATTGGAGGCGGAGGCAGCGCCAAACCCAGCGCCGGCGGCTGCGGCCGTGGACGTTCCGCCTCTCTTGACCGCCGACACACCGGTCGAGCCGGTTCCGGCTGTGCCGAGCACGCCCTTGGAGGCCTTCGTGCCCGAGCCGGCCATGCCAGCCGAAAGCGGCGCAATCGCCAATGACACGCCGCCTGCCATAGCAATGCCGGAGCGTCCCGCGGAGCCGACACAGGCGTCTGTGGAGCCGGCAAAGACCCCGCAGCCGCCGCGGGAGGCGAGCCCAGTCGCGACCCAGGCGCCGGAGCCGGCGGTTCAGGCGCTAAGCGCTGCCCCGCCGCCCGAAGCCGTCAGCCCGACGGTCAGCGCCATCCCGCCAATTCCGTCACTGCCAAGGCCCAGTCGGCCGGCAGCCCCAGCAATGCCGCCAATCCAACACGCACGCACGGAACTGCCGCGTCCCGTCGTAACCGCGGCTGTCCCACCCGCCCGCCTCGCGGACGAACGGCGCTGCCGCGACATCGTGCTCAAAGTCCAACTGGGAAAGGACCTCTCCAATGCCGACAAACTATTCCTGCGCAGCGGCTGCAGTGCCGAGTAGGCCGGGTCGGCACTCTGCTGGACCGCCGCGTAGAGTCCGAGCCGCACGCCTGCGGCGGGCTTGAGGACCATTCAGCGCCGGGCCGCACCTGAAAAGCCGCCCGGTCATTTGGCTGTCCCGCTCACGCAACCGCGTTCGTCCGTCCCTCGACTTTAGGGTTGCCGGCTGGCCGCGTGCCGCCAAGTCGCAATCCACTGTATAGGAGCCGACGCATGGCACAGGTAGTGGTAATCACGGGAGGCAGCGCCGGCATCGGTCGTGCAGCAGCCCAGGCTTTTGCTGCCAAGGGCTACTCAGTCGGCCTGATCGCCCGTGGCGCCGAGCGGCTCGACCGGGCCCGGGCCGAGCTGGAGCAACTGGGCGCCAGCGTCCACACCGTCGTAGCGGACGTGGCGGACGCCGAGGCGGTGTCGCAGGCGGCCGACGCGATCGAGGCAGCATTGGGACCGATCACCGTCTGGGTCAACAACGCTATGGCCACGGTCTATAGCACGATCGCTGACCTAGAGCCCGACGAGGTGCGCCGGGTGACCGAGGTGACCTACCTTGGCGCGGTCAACGGCACGCTGGCGGCGCTGAAGCGCATGCAGAGCGGCACGATCGTCCAGGTGAGCTCGGTGCTGGCTTGGCGGGCGATGCCGATCCAGGGCGCGTATTGCGGCGCCAAGTTCGCCCTGCGCGGCTTTACCGAGGCGCTGCGGTCCGAGCTGCTGCATGACCGAAGCCCGCTGCATTTGACAATGGTGCATCTGCCGGCGGTCAACACGCCGCAGTTCGATTGGGCGCGCAACAAGACCGGGCAGGAGACCAAGGCGCCCAGTCCGTATCAGCCGGAGGTCGCGGCCGACGCGATCGTGTTCGCGGCGACGCATAAGCGGCGGGACGTGTTCGTTGGTTCCTCGACGCCGCCCACCATCCTTGCCTCGCGCCTAGCGCCGAGCGTGATGGATCGGGTGCTGGCAAAGCAGGCCTACCGCGCGCAGCTTGGGAAAGCCGCCGCACCGCAAACCGAGGGCAACTTATTCCAGCCGGCGCCGGGCGGCGACCAGGGGTCGCATGGGCGGTTCGACACGGGTGCCAAAACCCGGCGCGACATTTACACCAGCCGCCAGGGCGACGCGGTCGCCGCAGGGTTGGTGCTGGTCGGCGCGATTGGGCTGAAGATGCTGGCTACGTCGCCGTTCTTCGTGGCGCCGGGGCTGCTGGCCCGGGCGGTCATCCGGCGGGTGGGTTAGCGAGGCTGCGACTCGGCGAGGCCTGCCAACCCCGCTGCGCAATCCAGTCGTCTTCCAGCCCGTCGAACCGCGATAGCCGCAGCGTACTCAGGTCGGCGAAGCGGCAAACGCCGTCGGTCACCAACTCCTGCACGGCGTGGCCGGAGGCGGGTGATAGGCCGAAGCCGATGCTGGACAGCGTGGCAACCACGACGTTTGCGGGATCATCAAGCCGGTCGATCACCGGACGGCCATCTGGCGTGTTCTCGATCACGCCCGCCCAGCTACGCAGGATTCGCGCGTGCCGGGCGCGCGGGAACATCTCAACCAGATGCGCAGCGATGTTGCCCATCAATGGCGTGCTGCTGCGCGGCGGCACACCCATGCCCTCGTTATCAGCGCAATCGTCAAGCCACTCATGCGGCCCGCCGCCATAGGCGAGGTTGCCGCGCATCGTCTGCCGCCCATACAGCCCATTGCCGTCCGCACCGCCCACCGGCATCAGCGGCAGCGGCTCGGTCACGATCATCTCGGCGCGGGCCGCCACCACCGGCACCCGCACCCCGAGCATCGCCGCGAGCTTACCGGTCTGCGGCCCGGCGGCGAGCACCAGATGGTCGCAGCCCAGCCGGCCCCGGTCGGTCTCGACGCCAGTCACACGACCGCCGCTGACCTCGAACCCGAGCACGGTGGTGTGCTGCAGCACGCGCCCGCCATGATCCTGCATCGCCCAGGCGTAGCCCTGCACGGTGCGGTGCGGATTGGCGTGGCCGCCGAAATGGTGCCAATACGCGCCGTGCGCCTCGCCGGCCAGCGGTACCAGCTCACGCAGTTGCGCCGGGTCCAATGTCTCGGTGCGGAAGCCGTAGCGCTCGCCGTTCTGCACCATGCGGTGCGCGTCGGCCCACTGCACAGGGTCCATCGCGATGCGGATGCGCCCGGCGGAGAACTCGGTGGGATAGCCCAGCAGCTCGTCCATCTGCGGCCATAGCCGCTGCTCCTCGGCAAATAGCGGGCTGAAGCCATGGGTGCAGCCGCCGCCGTTGCGCCCCGACGCCTCCCAGGCGACGATGCCCTTGTCGATCACCAGCACGTCCACTCCGGCGCGCGCCAGCCACCAGCCGGCGCTGAGCCCGGTCGCCCCGCCGCCGACGATGACGACGCTGGCGCCGGTCGGCATTGCCGTGTCGTCGGTCGCAATGCCGGTCATGGCTGTTGCGCCGCCTTGAGCTCCCAGGGGGTCGCGACCTGGCCGGGGATGCCGAACCAGACGTCCCAGTGCTCGGCCATTTCCGGCGATTCCGGCAGCGACCCGGCCAGGCCGAGCGCCAGCGGCCGCACCGGCGCGCGGAAGGTGGCGAGCGGCACCTCGCCCAGCCCGACGCCGGCGCCGAGCGCCAGCAACGCCGCCACCTGCTCGCGGCAGCGGCGGCCCTGGCAAAGCCCCATGCCGGCGCGCGTTAGGCGCTTGACCTGATCGGCGTTCGGCGGGCCGTTGCCGAGCAAGGCGGACAGGTCGGCGCTGTTGCGCAACGGCTGCGGCCAGCCGAGGTAGCGGGGCGGCCGGACCTCCAGGATCTCGCGCGCGGTGACCTCCTCGCACTGGCAGACATGCGCCTCTGCCCCGCCGGGCGCCGGCATTGCATCGACCACGGCGCTGCGGACCCAGGCCAGACGGTAGGCGGACAGGTCCACCAAGGGCTCAGCCGGCGCCTCATCGAGGCCGTGCGCAGGTTGCGCCGCTTGGGCCACATGGGCGGCGGCACGGCGGCCCTCGGCCTCGGCGACTGCACGCCCGGTCGATTTCACCGCCCAAACGCCGGCGCAATCGCCGACCGCGTAGATGCCTGGCAGCGAGGTCATCTGCGACGCATCGGTCACCGGCACATGACCGCCCCGTGCCGGCGAGAACACCGAGCGGCAGCCGATGGCGTCCAACAGTTCGATCACCGGAACTGCGCCAATCCCGAGCACGATCGTATCGCATTCCATGGTTGTGGCACTTGCGGCGATGCGCCCGCCGTCTTCGTCCAGCCGCATCAGCGCGGCGCCGGTCACGCCGTCCGTCCCGCCCTCTGCCGACACGATCACATGCCGGGTGAGGATTGGGACACCGGCCGCTGCGAGTTCATCCAGCAGCGCCGCGGGGCCGATCGGTGCCGCCGCCTGCTCCACGACCGCGGTCACCTGCACGCCCGCGCGGCACACCGCGACGGCGGCCAGCAACGCCTCGGCGGAGCTGCCAAGGATCACCGCCCGACGCGCATCGAGCGCCCCATAGCGCGTGGCGAGCCGCTCGGCCGCGGTCGCTCCCATGACCCCCGGAAGCTCCCACCCGGGAAACGCCAGCCCCATGTCGCGCCGGCCGGTCGCGACGATCGCCGCCGTGAACCCGAGCATCCACGAGGTCTCGCCGTCCGACAGCCCCGCCACCTTGCCCGGCAGCCAGCCGACGCTCGGCCCGTTCGCATACAGTCCCCACACGATCGTCCCCAGCCGGATATCGACGCCGGCCTCCATCGCGTCGGCCAGCGCCGGCTCACTGGCCAGCATCGCCTCGGTCATAGCGGTGCGGTTGCGCACGGCGCCGCTCATGCGCTGGCCAAAATGCAGCGGCACGTCGTCGCCCATCGTCTCCGGCGGGATCGGGTTCTCATCGACCAGCACGACTGACATGCCATGTGCAGCGGCGGCGATGGCGGCGGCCAGCCCGGCCGGACCGGCGCCGACGACCAGCACGTCGGTATGCTCAGTCACCGTGAGCTTGGCGTTGGCGGTGGAACGCGGATCGATCACGCGCGGCGTCATGGGTGCAGGCTCCAGGATGATGAGACGCCTAGGCGGAAACCGGGGCGTAGCGTTGGTCCGCGGCAACCGGCGGCGCTCCGCCACGCCGGCCCAGTGCCTCGCGCGACAGGTGACAGCGGATCGCGTGGTCGGCGTCGGCGGGCAGCGTGGGTTCGGTGGTCTCGCAGATCGCCCCGATCTTGCGCGGGCAGCGGCTGTTGAACACGCAGCCCGGCGGCGGCGCCAGCGGGCTCGGCATCTCGCCGCTGAGTCGGATGCGGGCGGTGCGCTCGCCGTTATGCAGTTCTGCGAGATCGGGGACCGCCGATAGCAGCGCCTCGGTGTAGGGATGGTGCGGGCCGTTGAACACGTCCTCCGCCGGGCCGATCTCCATGATGCGCCCGAGATAGAGCACCGCGATGCGATCGGACAGATAGCGGACCACGCCGAGGTCGTGGCTGATGAACACGTAGCTGACCCCGGCGGTGCTCTGCAGATCCGCCAGCAGGTTCAGGATCGCCGCCTGCACGGAGACATCGAGCGCCGAGGTCGGCTCGTCGCAGATCACCACGCGCGGGTCGCCGGCGAAGGCGCGGGCGATGGCGACGCGCTGTTTCAATCCGCCGGAGAGCTGGCGCGGGCGCATCGACAAGTGCCGCTCGGTGAGCCGCACCGCCGAGACCAGCGCCATCAGGCGCTCCGAGCGCTGCCGTCCGAACAGGCCGCCGAGCCGGGATAGCGAGCGCTCGATCAGGTGGCGGACGGTGTGCGACCGGTTCAACGCGGAGTCCGGGTTCTGGAAGACGATCTGCAGCGCCTTCTGGTCGGCGCGGGAGCGGCGCTTGGCCTGGCCCGCCACTGGCTGCCCGTCGAGTTCGATCCGCCCGCCGGGATCGGGCGCGGTCAGGCCCAGCAGCAGCCGGGCCAGCGTCGTTTTGCCGCTGCCGGACTCACCGACGAGCCCGAGCGTCTCGCCGGTCCGCAGCGTCAGCGACACGTCGGTCACTGCCCGCAGCGCGTGCGAACCGACATGGAACGTCTTTGACACGCCGCTAACCTGCAACGCTGGCCGTCCGAAGCTGGCCGCCGTTGGCGGGACCGGAACCGCCAGGTCCAGCGAGTTCCGGCCCGATGCAGTGGCCCGGTCAATATGGTGGCAGCACGCCATCTGGCTGCCGACCCGGGTCGGCCCCGGCGCGTCGGTGCGGCAGACCGCATCCGCAAAGTCGCAGCGCGGCGTGAACACGCAGCCGGTCCGGATGCTGCCCAGCGGCGGCAGGAAACCGGGGATGGTGTCGAGCCGCCCATCTGACTTGCGCCGCCCGGCTGCCGGCAGGCAGCGCAGCAGCCGCATGGTGTAGGGGTGCAGCGGCCGGGCCAGGAGGTCGGCGCCTACGCCCTCCTCGACCAGGCTGCCGGCATACAACACGCCGATGCGGTCGCACATGCGCTCGATGATCGCCAAATTGTGGCTGATGAACAGCACGGAGGTGGCGAACTCCTGCTTCAATGCCTCGATGAGGTCCAGCACCTCGGCCTCGACCGTCGCGTCGAGGCCGGTGGTGGGCTCGTCCAGCACCAGCAGCTTCGGGTTCTTCGCCAGCGCCATCGCGATAACCACGCGCTGCTGCATGCCGCCCGAGAGCTGATGCGGGAACGCCGTCATGACGCGGCCGGTGCCCGGGATACGCACCTTCACCAGCATCGCCTCGGCGCGTTCGAGCGCGTCGGCACGGCGCACGCCGACCGCCTCATACACTTCGGCGATCTGCCGCGCGACAGTCATGGACGGGTTGAGCGCGCGGCCGGGGTCCTGATAGACCATCGAAACTTTGGTCAATCGGAGCTGCCGCAGCCCGGCGGGGTCGAGGTCGGTGACGTCCTGGCCGTCAACCAGCACGCGGCCGCCGCTGATGAAGCCGTTGCGCGCCAGGGCACGTAATGCAGCAAAGGCGGCGGTCGATTTGCCGCAGCCGCTCTCGCCCACGAGGCCGTAGGTTTCGCCGGGTGCGATGGCGAACGACACGCCGCGCAGCACAAGCTGCTCGACGCCCAGGGTGCGGTAGCCGACGCTGAGGTCGCGCAGCTCGAGCGCCGGCGTCGTGCTGCTCATTCGAGCGCCGCCTGGATGCCGTCCGCCACCAGGTTGACGCCGACCACCAGCGACGCCGTCGCCCCGGCGGCGAAGCTTACGGTCCACCAGTAGCCGCCGGTCATCAGTCCGTAGTTCTCCGAGATGGCGAGGCCCCAATCCGCCGAAGGCGGCTGGATGCCGAAACCCAGGAAACTGAGCGACGCCACGGTGAAGATTGCGTAGCCGAGCCGCACGGTCGTCTCGACCAGGATCGGCGGCAGCACGTTCGGCAGGATTTCGACGAACATGATGTGCAGCGCGCCCTCGCCGCGCAGCTCGGCGGCGGCGACGTAGTCGAGCGAGCGCTCGGACAGCACCGCCGAGCGCACCGTGCGGGCGATCAGCGGGGTAAAAATGATGCCGATCACCCCGATCACCGTCGTGGAGGACGGCCCGAGCGCCACCAGCACCAGCAGCGCCACGACGATTAGGGGTAAGGCCAGAAGTACCTCGATCAGCCGGCCGATCAGGCTATCGAGCCAGCCGCCGACATAGCCGGTCAGCAGGCCGAGCGTCGTGCCCGCCGCGGTCGCCAGCAGGGTCGCCAGCGGTGCGACCGACAGGATGGGCCCGGCGCCGACGATGACGCGGGACAAGATGTCGCGGCCGATCTGATCGGTGCCGAACCAGTGCGCAGCGGACGGCATCGCCAGCGTGTTCAGCAGGTCGTCGCTATAGGGGTCGTAAGGGACCACGAACGGGCCGAACAGCGCGCAGAACACCCAGAATAGCACGATCGCCGCGCCGACCATGAATGATCCGGATCGTAGCAGCCGGCCGATCCGGCTGGGTGCAGCGGCGAGCGGTTCGGTTGCCGGGTCGGTGTGCGCGGCCGTGGAGGGCAGGCCGGCGTCCGCCACTGCCAGGGTCGTAGCGCCTGTCATCGCCCGCCCGCCTCACGCAGCCGCGGGTTGAGCACGGTGTAGAGCGTGTCGGCCATGAGCGTGGTCGCGACGAAGATGGCGCCGACCGTCAGGATGCCCGCCTCCAGCATCGGGAAATCCTTGCCGCGCGCTGCTGTGAGAATGAGGCTGCCGATGCCCTGGTAGCGGAACAGCGACTCCACCACGACCAGGCCGCCGATCATGTAGCCAACCTGGGCCGCGACGACGGTAATGGTCGGCAACAAGGCGTTGCCCAGCACGTGGCGGAAGATGACGGTGCGCTGAGGCAAGCCCTTGAGCACCGCGGTGCGGGTGTAGTCGGAATCGAGCGCCTCCAGCGTGCCGGCCCGCGCCATGCGCGCGATGTAGCCGAACAGCACGATCACCAATGGCAACGCCGGCAGGATGAGGTGCCGAAGCTGTTCCAGCGCCGGCGTGCCCGGCCGGGTCGCCGCCGAGATCGGCAGCCAGCGCAGCCAAATTCCGAGCACAAGAATAAGCGCGATCGAGGAGACGAACTCCGGGATTACGGTCAAGGACAGGCTGACGACGCTGATGACCCGGTCCGGCCAGCGGCCGGCGCGCATCGCGGCGAACACGCCGGCGCCGATCGACAGCGGCACGACGATCACGAACACGACCGCCGCGAGCTTCAGCGAGTTCGCCAGGGCGCCGCCGATGAACGGCGCCACCGGCGAACGGAAGGTATAGGACCGGCCCATGTCGCCGGTCAGGAAATTGCCGATCCAGGCGAAATAGGTCTCGATCGCCGGCCGGTCGGCGCCGACCTCGTGGTTGATGGCCGCGACCGCTTCGGGATCGGCGAGCGGGCCCAGGATTGCCCGCCCGACGTCGCCCGGCAGCAGCTGCGCGCCGGCGAACACCACGACGCTCAGCAATGCGAGGGTCAGCAGGCTGAGGCTCAGCCGCCGCCCCGCCTGCCGCGCGAACCGGCTCAGCACACGGCCCGCATCGGTTTAGGATGCCCCCATCAGGTGATCGTCGCATTGGCAAGGAAGACTTGGGAGATCGCGGTGTTCACGGCGCCGCTGACACCCGGCGACGTCGCCATCAGGTAGTCGTAGAAGTAGGCGAAGATGACTGGCGTCTCGTCGAGCAACAGGGTCTGGATCTTGCCCGCGAGCTCGCGCTGCGTGCCAAGATCGGTCGTGGCGGTGTATTGCGCCACCAACCCGTCATAGGTCGGGTTCTTGAAATGCGCCGCGTTCCATGCGCCGGTGCTGAGCAGCGGCGCGCCCAGCAGCACGTTCGGCACCCCGCGATGGCCGTAATCCGTGATGCCCATCTCGGAGTCGAGCCAGTCGGACTGTCCCGGCTGCGCCTTGCCGTAATAGGCGCTGTCGGTTTCGATCTTGAGGTTCAGCTTCACGCCGATCTCGCGGCAGGCGTTCTGCACCAGCACGGCGTAGTCGGGGATCTCCTGCACCCGCTCGGTCGTGAGCGTCGCCTCGAAACCGTTCGGGACGCCGGCCGCCGCCATCAGCGCACGCGCCGCCGTGATGTCCTTCTTGCGCTGCGGCACCTCCTTGTTGGTCGAGGGATACACCGGCGCGAAGGGCGAATCATTGCCAGGCTCGGCCAGGCCACGGAACAGCCCAGCGGCCAGCGCCGGCCGGTCGAGCGACAAGGCGATCGCCTGCCGCACCCGCTTATCGGCGAACTTCGGTATGTCGGTGCGCATATGCAGCTGCCGGTGCGTGGCGGCGCGTGTCTTGATGATCTTGACGTCGGGATCGTTCAACATTCCCTGCGCGCCCTGCACGACCAAATGCAGGATGATATCGACTTGGCCGCCCTGCAGCGCCAGGATTTGCGGCTGCTGGTCGGCGAAGAAGGTGAACTCGGTGCGGGCCGGCAGCGCCTTGCTGCCCCAGTAGTCGGGATTGCGGACAAAGCTCGCGCCGACTTTCGCCGTGTATTTGTCCAATTTGAACGGCCCGGTGCCGATGAAAGTCTTTTCGAAGTCGCCGGCGTAATCGGCGGGCAGAATAATCGCGTTGTAGTTGTCCGAGGAGACGATGTACGGGAAGTTGCCATTCGGCGCGTCAAGATGGAACTCGACCGTGAGGTCATCGACCTTGCGCGTGCCGCCGACCGACAGCACGCCGCGGAACGCCGACAGCGCGTTGGAGCCGTTCTTCGGGTTGGCCAGCCGGTCCATCGTCGCGACCACGTCGTCGGCATTCAGCACCCGGCCGTTATGGAACTTCACGTTGGGACGCAGGGTGAAGGTCCAGACCGTGCCGTCGTCGTTGGCCTTCCACGACAGCGCCAGCATCGGGCGCAGCACGAGGTCCGGCTGGTCGAAGATCAGGAACTCGCCGGTCTGCATCAGCATGACCAAGCCGCCCTCGTTCGCGACGGTGACCGGCTCGACCGCGCCCGCCGGGGTTGGCGAGGCAACGCGGATGGTGGCGTCTTTCTGCCCAGTCTGCGCCAGGGCACGGCTGGCGCCGAACGGGTCGAGGGTGCCGAGCAGGCCGCCGATCAGCGGCAGCGCCAGGCCGAACCGGCTGCCCTCGCGCAGCAGGCCGCGCCGGTCCAGGCGCCCGGCGAGGAACTCGTCCACCACGTGGTTCTCGAGGTCGCTTGCATTTTGGCGGAGGCGGTCCAGAAATCTCGGCGATTGACGCATTGGCTTTCCCCTGAGCTGACCCGGCAAGCGTCTTTTAACCATCATACTGCTAAAGCGTGCAAAAGTGTGCTGCCATGCTCACCAGTTCGCAAGGGCTAAATCCGCCTCGTCCAGCATGGTCGGCCACGTAACCGCCTTATATTGATGCAGTGCGCCCGGCCGAGAATGAGTGCGAGCCGCTATAGCGAGTGGTCCGATCCTAACTCTTGGCTTCCAAGCGCTGGATGAAGCGGCCCACCAAACAGAGGCTAGTGCTACAGCCGCAGCAGGAGTTTGCGACATGAGCGGAATGAAACTTGAGATCGCCTGCTGGAATTATGACCGGACGCGCGCACTGGCCGACGGCACCGTCGCGATCGAGGGCGTCGACGCTACCTTCAACAGCGCCCGCATCGTCACCGAAATCTTCGAGCGCATGATCCGCAAGCGCGAGTTCGACGTGTCGGAGCTCGGCATGACTTACTTTCTGCGCACCATAGACCGCGACGATCCACCGTTCGTTGCGATCCCAGTGTTCCCAAACCGCTGCTTCCGGCACTCGGCAATCTACATCAACAAGGCGAGCGGGATCGAGCGCCCAGAGGATCTCGCCGGCAAGACCATCGGCGAGCTTGCGGTCTATGGCCATGATGCCGGGGTGATGCCGAAGGGCATCCTGTCGGACGACTACGGCGTGAGGCCGGAACAATGCCGCTGGATCGTCGGCGCCATCGATTTCCCGCTACAGCCGGTCGATTTCATCCCACAGCCGCATCCCGCCGATGTCGACGTGACATGGGCAGCCGAGGACGCCGATCTGGGCAAGATGCTGGAGGCCGGTGAAATCGACGCCTTGATCTCGGCCGATGTGCCGAAGTGCGTGCTGGAGAAATCCCCCAAGGTCGGCCGGCTGTTCGAGGACTATGCGGGCGCCGAGCGCGCCTATTTCCAGCGCACGGGCGTTTTCCCGATCATGCACACGGTCGTGGTCCGCAAGGAGCTTGCTGCCGCGCGGCCGGACATCGTAAAGGCCGTTTACAAGGGCTTCTGCGACGCGAAGCAGGTCATGACGGAGCAGTATGTGAAGGGCATGACCTTCAACAACATGGCCACCATGCTGCCGTGGTTCAGCAAGCTCATCGACGAGGACCGCAGCCTATTGGGCGAGGACTGGTGGCCCTACGGCATGGAAGCCAACCGCAACGCCGTCGATACGATTCTGCGCTACCACTACGAACAGGGCCTCACGAAACGGCGTCTGACCTGCGAGGACATATTTGCGAAGCAACTGCTCGACACCTGAGGCGGGCAATGCGGCACGCAATACGGGCAGCGCCGGGCGATCCTGACCGGGGGGTCGCAGCGGTTCTGAGTTGGGCCAGCGGGCTCAATCGCTGGCGGGCCTGCGTTCCGCCAGGTATTCGCGCGCTTTCCCGCAATACCAATCGACAAACCGCAACACCAGCGACTCGGCCTCCGGCGAATACGGTCCCGGGATGAACCCCGCCGAGCGCACGCCGCGTTGATTGTTCTCCGCCAGCACGCGGTCCTGCAAATTGGTCTTGTCCCACAGCTCGGTCAGCTGCGGGATGGTGTAGTCCACGCCTTCGACCGCATCGGCGCTCACCAGCCATTTCGCCGTCACCACCGTCTCCTCTGGCGCCGTCGGCATGGCGCTGAACATGAACACGTAGTCGCCGAGCGCGTGGGCAAAGCTGTGCGGCTCCAGCGCCCAGCGCAGCGAGCCGACGTCGCCGTTGCCGACGTGGCCGATGGTGCGCGCCACGCAGGGCCGGCCGTCCATCGTCAGCGACTGCGTGCCCTCGTTCAACGGGAACCGCCCGGCCTGCCACCACGCGCCCTCGACCGGGCCGGTCGGCAAGCCCTGCTCGGCCATGCGCGCCTCGAACGTCTCGGTCACATGCTGCTGCTCGGCCATGCCCAGCGAACGGCGGCCGACCGGGAAGGTGACGGACAGCTCGGGATGGTTGGTGGCGCAGTGGTAGCACTCGCGCGCGTTCTCCATCACGAGCTTCCAGTTGGCCTTCTCGACCAGCGTCGCCTCGAAGGCGACTTTTCCCAGATGCAGCTGGTGCGGCGCCAGCATCGGCTCGAATTGATCGTGGAAGTCGTCGAACGCCGGCGGGGTGTCCGACAGGCACAGATAGATCGTGCCGGCGATGGTGCGCAGCGCGACCGGGCGCAGGTTGTGCTCGGCCGGGTTGAAGTCGGGCGCCATGCGGGTCGCGTTGACCAGCTTGCCCTGCAAATCGTAGGCCCATTGATGGTAAGGGCACACGAGCCGCGGTCGCTTCGACAGCCCGTCCGCGCAGATCTGCGCGCCGCGGTGCCGGCAGGAGTTGAAGAACGCCCGCAGCGCATTGTCGCGGCCACGCACCACGACGACCGGCGAGCGCCCGATGGTCAGCGCCAGGGTGCAGCCCGGCGACGGCAGCTCCGCCTCGAAGCCGACCAGGGTCCAGGACTGGCCATAGATCGCATCGATGTCGAAGGCGAAGATCTCGGGGTCGGTGTAGAACTCCTGCGGCAGCGCATGGCCGGGCCGACGCTGGTCTAGCAGGGCACGGATTCGGGCGAGATCGGTCATGCGATTCCTAGATCGTTTTTGTTTCGGAATATGCAAAGATAATGCCGGATTCGCCGCCGCGTGGCTCATCGCTTTTTAGGATGGCGCGATCTGTTTTTGTGCGTTGCGGTGCCAGGGGATTGCCGGGATGATCGACACGAGAGCAGCTTGACTATCGACAAGCCGTGAGGGTCGCTGATTGAAGTCGCAACGTCCGCCGATCGACCGGCGCTGGCTGCCGCTGAATGCCCTGCGTGCGTTCGAGGCGGTCGGGCAGCGCCTCAACTTCACCGGCGCTGCCCAGTCGCTCGGCGTATCGCAAAGCGCCATCAGCCGCCACGTCATCAGCCTTGAGGCCCTGCTGGGCGTGCAGCTGTTTGAGCGGCGGCCGCAAGGCCTCATCCTGACCGCGGCCGGGGCGGCGCTGCTGCCCGTCGTCGCCAAGTCGTTCGACCGCATGGAACAGTCGCTGAACGGCATCACCCGCGACGGCTCCGGCCAGCGCACCCTGCGCCTGCATCTGCCGCCAAGTTTCGCGCAGATGCTGGCGGTGCCCATGCTGCAAGACCTGCGGCGCGAGTATCCCGGCATCGCGCTCGATATCTCCAGCCCCGGCACGGTCGGCGCGCCGCCGCAGGACGTGGACGCCGCCATCGTCTATGCCCGGCCGGAGGGCGGGACGCACGTGTCGAACCTGCTGTGGATGATCCAGGTCACGCCGCTATGCCATCCCGAGGTCGCCGCGCGCGCCCGCGCCGCCGGGCCGGCCGCGTTCCTGGCGACGGCCGAGCTGCTGCACGTCAAGCTCGAACGCGAGCCGCGCCACATGCTGTGGGAGAGCTTTGCCCGGCAGACCGGCCTGCACGTCGATGTCGGCCGCGGCCTCGCCTTCGACACCGCCTGTCTCGCGGCGCAGTACGCGATGGCGGGCGAGGGGGTCGCGCTGCTCGACATCCGGCTGTTCGCCCGCGAGCTGGCGGAGGGCAGGCTGGTGGCGCCGTTCGAGACCGTGGTCGAGGACGGCTATGGCTATTTTCTCAATGTTCACCCTGAGGACCTCGCCGACCCCGCCGTCGCCTCGTTCCGCTCCTGGGTCATCCAGCGGTTTGCCGGCTTGGATGAGGCCCGTTCCATTCCCCGGGTGCCCGGCGCACGTCTGCGGTCGGTTTGATGACATTTTCCAGGAGACGCTCGTGACCAAGGCCCTGATCGTCGGCGGCGGCATCGCCGGCCTGTCCACCGCCTGGGCGCTGGCCCGGCGCGGCGTGCAAGTCGAGTTGTTTGAGCAAGGCTCGCTGCCAAACCCGCGCGCGTCCTCCTATGACGAACACCGCATCACCCGGCACGCCTACGGCGCTATGGAGGGCTACGCGCACCTCATGCCCGAGGCGTTCCGAGTCTGGGAGAGCCTGTGGCAGGCAATCGGCACCTCGCATTACGAACCGTGCGGCGCCGTCTATTTCCTGCGTCATGACGACGGCTGGTACGCCGGCATGTCGCGCTCGCTCACCGCCATGGGCATCGGCTTCCGCGATATCCCGCTGGACGACGTCGAGCGGCGCTTCCCCATGGTGCGCGCCGATGGCCTGCAGCGCGTCGTCAGCACGGACGGCGCCGGCATGCTGTTCCCGGTCCGCATCCTGACCGACCTCGTGGTGCTGCTGGGCCGGCTCGGGGTCACGCTGCGCACCGGCACCCGGGTCAGCGAGGTCGATCCGGAGCGCGGCCGGGTAGTGGCCGACGGCGTTGCGCATCAGGGAGATGTCGTGATCGTCGCCGCCGGGGCCTGGGCGGACCGGCTGGTGCCCGGCCTGCGCGGCGTCGGGGTGCCGTCGCGCCAGGCCGTCCTCTATCTCTCGCCGCCGCCTGATCTCGCCGAAGCCTGGGCGTCGGCGCCGGTGATGCTCGAACTCGGGGCCGAGAGCGGGCTCTACACCCTGCCGCCGCGGCGCGGCACGCGGCTCAAGATCGGCGACCACGTGTTCTCCCGCACCGGCGACCCCGACGGCGACCGGGTTGCCAACGCGCACGACCTGGAGCGGCTGTGGCCGGCCGCGCGCGCCGCCTATCGCGACTTCGACCGCTACAGCGTGCTCGAGCCGAAGGCGTGCTTTTACACCGTCACCGAGCACGAGGAGTTCCTGGTGCATCCGACGGGCGCCGCCGGCTGGCTGATCAGCGCCTGCTCCGGCCACGGCTTCAAGCTCGGCTCGCTGATGGGCGATCTGGTGGCCCGCGCCATTACCGGCGAGATGGCCGCAGCCGACGTGACGGAGCTCGCCGCCGGGCGGGTGCTGCATCCGAGCTGGCGCGAGGCCGTCGCGGCATGATCGAGCATCCCCGGCGCAACCGCGCGCCCGGCTTCATGACCCGCGCGATCCATCACGGCTTTGACCGCACGACGGCCGAGGGCGCGCTGATTCCGCCGATCTACATGACCTCGACCTACGCCTTAGAGACCAGCGCCGAGAGCGAGGCGATCGCCGCCGGCGAGTCGCTGCGTCCATTGTATGGCCGCGAGGAGAACCCCACCCAGTCGGTACTAGAGGCCCGGCTCGCCAACCTCGAAGGCGCCGAGGCCTGCGTCGTGTTCGCGTCCGGCATGGGGGCGGTCGGCTCGCTGATGCTGTCGCTGCTGTCGCAGGGCGACGAGCTGGTCGTGCATCGCACGGTGTATTCGAACACCTTCGCGCTGACCCAGGACGCGCTGCCGCGGTTCGGCATCAACGTCGTGCCGGTCGATATGTCGGAGCCCGCCAACCTCGACGCCGTGCTGTCGCGCGCTACCCGGATGGTCTATTTCGAGACGCCGGTGAACCCGACGGCCGAGGTGCTCGATATCGCTGCCATCGCCGCTCGGGCTCGCGCGGTGGGCGCGATGGTGGTCGTGGACAGCACTTACGCCTCTCCGGCCCTGCAGCGCCCGCTGGAGCACGGCGCGCATCTCGTGCTGCACGCGCTCACCAAGTACATCAACGGCCACGGCGACCTGCTGGGCGGCGCGATCCTCGGCGACTTCGCAACGACAGAACAGATCCGCCGGCATGGCCTCCGCTACATCACCGGCGCTACGATGTCGCCGATGTCGGCCTTCCTGGTGCTGCGCGGCATGAAGACGCTGGCGCTGCGCATGGAGCGGCACGGCCAGACGGCGCAGCGCATCGCCGAGATGCTGGCCGGACACGAGGCGGTGGCGCAAATCCGCTACCCCTTCCTGCCCTCCGACCCCGGCTATGCGGCGGCCCGGCGGCAGATGGCGAACGGTTCGGGGATGCTGTCGTTCAGCCTCGTTTCCGGCAATGCCGGCGCGGACCGCTTCATGGACCGGCTCAGGCTCGTGCTGCGCGCGGTCAGCCTTGGGGATGCTGAGTCGCTCATCATGCGCCCGGGCGCGCTGCTGCGCGGCGCACTCCGCGCCGATCCCACTGCCCGCATGGCCGGCGGCGTAGATGAGCCGATGATGCGGCTTTCGGTGGGGCTGGAGGACGCCGACGACCTGCTCGACGACCTGTCGCAGGCGCTGGAGGCGATTTCAGCGACGGGCTGACAGATCGGCCCGGCCGATGACGCCTTGGACGCCGCCTGGCATGACGTACACTTGGTTTACGGTGTCGTAACATTGAGCTTAATGTCACCGGGAAGATCCGAGGGTTCGCCATGGCCGCCACGTTCAACGTCCAGTTCACCGACGCGCCCGATCCCACCCTGGTCAGCCCCGAGCCGATCCGGGGATTGCTGACCCAGGCCCTGAACGACTGGACCCGGCATTTCGACTATACGACCGGCACCTACACGGTGACTGTCGCGTTCCGCATCCTGTTCTCCTCGCCGGACGTCAGCCTCTCGATACCATCCTTCACCGTCGTCGGGGGCGGCCAGTTTCCCGTGCCGGTGGAGCCCTCGTTCGGTTTGGCCGTCGCCGGCCGGGCAGCGGACGCAGTGGCGCCGTTGGAGCTGTCCGTCAACACCGCTTACCGCTTCGGCGCCCTGCCGCTCGCCGGGCTGCTGGGACCGATCGAGCGGGAACTCGGCCATGCGCTGGGCATCAAGGCGTTCTCGATCGGGATTGTGCATGGCCCGCTGCTGCGGTCGCAGTTCACAGTCTATGACAACGGGGTGCGCGAGGTCTCGTTCGGCCCGCCTGCAGCGGCCTATGTTGGACCTTATGCGCAAGCCGCGTTCGGCGGCCCGGTGCCGCTGGTCGAAGCGAATCCGGACACCACGACGGCGCGCGGCCGCGTCACCGTGGACAGCATCAACGAGCCCGCGAGTACGCTGCAGCCGCTGGACGTCGCACTGCTGCGGGACGCCGGGCTGCCGGCCCTGAGCGACCAGGAAATAGGCGAGCACCAGATCGCCCGGCTGTATGTCGCAGCCTTTGGCCGCAACGCCGACAGCGCTGGGCTGATCGGCAATTATGGCGTGCTGCGCAATGGCGGAGTGCTGCAGCAGATCGCCGGCCGCCTGGTTGCCTCAGCCGAGTTCGCCAACCGCAACGGCGCGCTGTCCGACGCCGATTTCGTCAGGCTGCTGTATCAGAACGCGCTGGGCCGGGTCGCCGGCCCTGCGGACCTGCAGTTTTATCAGGGCCTGCTGCAGCGCGGATTCGACCGCGGCACAATGCTGGCGGCGTTTTCGGAGGGCGAGGAGGCGCGGAGCCGGCTGCAGGCCAATCCCAACGTGACCTACGCCGCTGCGGCCGAGGCTCAGGTGGCCCGCATCTACGACACCGCGTTCGGGCGGGATGCCGACCCGCGCGGCTTCACCGGATACGTCCAGGCCGTCATCACCGGCGCCACGCTGCAGCAGGTGGCGCTGTCGTTCATCGGATCCGCCGAGTTCGCCAACCGCTACGGTGCGGCACCTTCGGATGGGGCGCTGGTGGATGCGCTCTATGCCAACACCTTGCATCGCGGTGCGGACGCCGCGGGCCGGGACCTGTATGTCCGCGCATTGGGCTCTGGGCAGCTTAGTCGGGCGGGCGCGTTCATCGCGTTCTCCGAGAGCACGGAGCACGTGAACCTGATCGCCCAGCGAGCGGGCGCACGGGACGCGGCGGGCTACAACATCGACCTCGCGCCGCATCTGGGCGTGATCCCGATGATCAGCGGCCCCATTGCAGGATAAAAAAAGGCGGCACCCGAAGATGCCGCCAAGTTTAGGGAGGAAACGTCCGCAGCATGACAAAGCCATGCTGCACCGCACAAGATAGACCGTTCGCGCTCCAATGCAAGAAGGAAATCTGCGGCTGTGCGATTTTTACCGTCGCGCTGCGCGATACGGGTTTTGCCGCGCGAAATTCTCCGTCTGAGTCAAAGCAGTAGCGAATTGTTATAAAAGTTGCGCTAGGCTCGCGTCACCATAACACACGGCGAAAACGTGTCCCCAGACAACGTCGTTGCAGCGCTGACCATCCGCAATGAGCATGTCCTGTTGCCGGCCGACGTGCCGCGTGCCGTGCTGGACGACGTGGCGGCACAGCTCATTGCGCAACGATGCCGGGTGCTTCGGCCGTCAGCCCTCGATGCCCTGACCTTGCCGGGCCTCCTCGCGGAGCTTGTCGCGCAGGCGCCCGCTTCGGCTCTTGAGGCGCCGGACCTGGAGCGAGGCTTTGAGCTGCTGACCGACCCTGGGCCCGACCTCCAGCAAGTTGTATTGATGCTCGACCGTGCCGACGCGCTCGACCCGGCGGCGTTGCGCTATGTGCAGTTCGCCGCCCACGGCGCCCCGTTGCGGCTGTTGTTCGCAGGTGGGCGTGAACTGCATGGGCTGCTGGAGCGGGAGGAGTTTGGCCTGCTGCGCCACAGCTTCGCTGGGTATGCGCCGGAGGCAACGCCCGACCCAGCGCTGAAGCATGCCGTTTCCGTGCCGTCGTTCACCGCCGGGCCGATGCCCAGCTTGGCGGCCGACGGCTCGCCCCCGGAGGCCTTCCCGGGAGGTGCTGAGGCAGCGCTGCAGTTCGCGGCTTTTGAGAAAGGCTTGGCTGAGGGCGGCCGGGACCGTCCGATCGAGTGGCACGCTCCCATCAGCGAGCCCAACCAGCGTTCAGCCCATTGGCTGCTGGCTGGGGCAAGCATGGCCATATTCGCCGCCGGCGCCGTGTGGCTGATCAACTCTGGCCTCTTGATGGGCTATGTTGCCATGGCATTGCGGACGGCCGCGCCGCCATAGTCCACCCCAGGGCGCAACCAGGCTGTATCCCCGGCGTTTTCGAGGCAGATAGGGGATTGCGGCCATGACCGATGCACCGAGCGTTAAACCTTATAAGGGACCGGCAGGAGGCTGGGGCTCCGTGCGCTCGCTGGGCGCGATCCTCTCCAAAGAGGGCGTCCCGGTCAGCGGCGCCCTGGTGCTGACGCAGCAGAACAAGCCGAAGGGGTTCATGTGCGTAAGCTGCGCCTGGATGAAGCCGGCCGAGCCGCACGTGTTCGAGTATTGCGAGAATGGCGCCAAGGCGACCGCGTGGGAGATCACCACGAAGCGCGTCGGACCAGACTTCTTCGCCAAGCACACCGTAACCGAGCTGGAGTCCTGGTCCGACCATGACCTGGAGGCGATCGGCCGGCTGACGCATCCCATGCGTTACGACGCGGCGAGCGATACCTATGTCGAGGTCGGCTGGCACGAGGCGTTCTGGGACATCGGCCAGCAACTCCGCGCCATGGATCCCAAAAAGGTCGTGCTCTACGCCTCCGGCCGCGCTTCGCTCGAGACATCCTACATGTATGCCCTATTCGGCCGCATGCTGGGCACCAACAACATGCCCGACAGCTCGAACATGTGCCACGAGCCGACCTCGGTGGCGCTGCCGCAGAGCATCGGCGCGCCGAAGGGCACGGTGACGCTTGAAGACTTCGACAACGCCGACCTGATGATTTTCTGCGGCCAGAACCCCGGCACCAACAGCCCGCGCATGCTGAACGAGCTGCAGAAGGCGCATAAGCGCGGCGTGCCGATCATCACCTTCAACCCGCTGCGCGAGCGGGCGCTGGAACGGTTCCGCAGCCCGCAGCACGTGAAGGAGATGCTGGCATCGATCGATACGCCGATCAGCAGCCAGTATCACCAGGTGCGTATCGGCGGCGACGTCGCGGCGCTCACCGGGGTGTGCAAGCACGTGTTGGCGCTGGACGATGCGGCGCAGGCGGCGGCCGGGCCGCGTGTGCTCGATACGGGCTTCATCGCCGAGCATACCCATGGCTTCGATGCGTTTGCCGAGGCGGTGCGCGCCCATCCCTGGGAGGCGCTGGAGCACCAATCCGGCCTGAGCCGGGGCGCCATGGAGGCGGTGGCGACCGTCTATGCCCGCAGCAACGCGGTGATCGGCATCTACGGCATGGGCCTGACGCAGCATCGCACAGGCGTCGAAAACGTGCAGATGTTCGTGAACCTGCTGTTGATGCGTGGCAACATCGGCAAGCTCGGCGCCGGCATCTGCCCAGTGCGCGGCCATAGCAACGTGCAGGGCCAGCGCACGGTCGGCATCACCGAAAAGCCGGAGTTGGCACCGCTCGACAAGCTGCGCGAGCTGTACGGCTTCGAGCCGCCGCGCGACAAGGGCCTGGATACGGTGGGCGCCTGCAAGCAGGTCCTGGCGGACGAGGTCACCGCGTTCGTCGAGCTGGGCGGCAACTTCATCCGTGCCGTGCCGGAGACCGTTGCGATGGAGCAGCATTGGCGCGACATCCCGCTCACGGTGATGATCTCGACCAAGCTGAACCGCAACCACGTCATCCATGGCAAGGCGGCCTACATCCTGCCCTGCCGTGGCCGCATCGAAATCGACGTGCAGGCGACGGGGCCGCAGGTCGTGACCATGGAGGACACCAGCGCCTGCATTCAGGGCTCGCACGGCATCCGGGAGCCGGCGAGCGAGCACCTGATGAGCGAACCGGCCATCGTCGCCGGCATTGCCCAGGCGACACTTTCTCCGAATCCGGCCATACCTTGGACGCAGTGGGTCGGCGACTACAGCCTGGTGCGCGATGCGATCGAGCGGACCTATCCCGAGTTGTTCCACGATTTCAACCAGCGCGTCGATGAGCCCGGCGGCTTCCATCTGCCGATTACCGCGCGGAAGCGGGACTGGCACACTCCCACCGGGCGCGCCAATTTCATCGTGCCGCGCAGCCTGAACGAGGATATCGTAGTCCCGGAGGCCGACCGGGACGTGCTGCAGCTAATGACGATCCGCAGCAACGACCAGTTCAATACGACCATCTACGGGTACCACGACCGGTTCCGCGGCGTGCGCGGCACCCGTATGACGCTGTTCATGCATCTGAATGACATCGATCGGCTGTCGCTGGCCGAGGGCGACATCGTGGCATTGACGACCAAGGTCGATGACGGCGTCATACGCCGGGTTGGCGGGTTCATCGTGACGCCGTACGACATCCCGGAGGGCTGCATGAGCGCTTACTATCCCGAGGCCAATCCGCTGATCCCGATCTGGCATCATGCGGAGGGAGCGGACACGCCGGCGGCAAAGTCGATCCCGGTTACCCTGCAGAAGATGGACGTGCCGGCCCAGCACTTGGCGGCAGACTAGCCGCGACCGCCGTTCCCGCCCTGATGATGCGTCAGGGCGGGACGCTTTCTAGTCCCGCGTGCTGGCCACTATGCGGAACAGCAGATCTTCGCCGTCAGGCCGCCTCAGCCGCACCAAATCGCCAGGGCGGAACACGTGCCCCTCGAAAGTCCAAAGCGGGTCGTCCTCGCTGACCATGCTTTGCAGGGCCCAGCCGTCATCCAGCCGGATCAACTCAGAGTGTTTGTCCTGCATGCCTGGCCGCTCACGCATAGCGAGCCAGGGGATCGGATCGTTATCGTAGGCATACGGATCAATCTGACCCTGCTGGTTAAGCGCGAGCCGGACGGTCAGCCGGTCGTCAATGTCGCCGTCGGGGCGCCCGGGCCCCTTGGCCAGCAACATGATCAACTTCGCCATCACCTCGCCCTAAACGCGCCCGGCGGTGATCAGCGTGCGTGACCACCCTTTCTGCCATTGCTCTCCGTAGCTTGGTAACGCAGTACGGGCCGGCTGGGTTCTACCGCCGAAGCCCATCATAGTATGGCGGGAGCCTCAAGTCAGATCGCTACTCGAACGCCAAGCTCAACCACACGGTCGCTTGGAATGCGGAAGAACTCGGTCGCGGGCACGGCATTCCGCGCCATGAACAGAAACAGGAACAGCCGCCAGGCGGGCAGTTTGGGCACCATGGCGCGCACCAAGACCTCCCGGCCAAGAAAGAAGCTTGCTTGCATCGCATTATATCCCACGCCATGCGCACTGAGTTCTTCGAGTGCACGGGGAATATTGGGGCTCTCCATGAAGCCGTAGCGCAGCACGACGCGATGGACGTTGGGTGCAAGCTCGGACACCTCGATCCGCTCATCGGCCGGAGCCTGCGGCATGTCCATGTTCTGCACCGTCACGAACAGGACACGCTCGTGCAGAACCTTGTTATGCTTGAGATTGTGGAGCAGCGCAGCGGGCACGTAGTCCGGGTTGCCGGTCAGGAACACCGCCATGCCGGGCACTCGGACAGTCCGGGACTGCGGCAGCCGCGCCAGGAACGAGGCGAGCGGCAGGCTGTCCTGCTTCCAGCGCGCCAGCATGAGCTCACGGCCGCGGTTCCACGACGTCATCATCGCCATCAGCCCAAACCCGAGCAGCAGCGGCACCCAGCCACCCTCCGGGATCTTCAATGCATTGGCGGCAAAGAACACGAGATCGACCGCGAAGAAAAAGCCGAACACCCCAAATGCGAGGCTGCGCGGCCAGCCGAACTGACGGCGGAATGCCACCATCGCGAGCACGCATGTGCATAGGAAGGTGCCCGTGACGGCGATCCCATAGGCGGAGGCCAGGGCGTCGCTGCTGCGGAAGGCAAGAACCAGGATCAGCACGCCGACCAGCAGCGCCATGTTGACCTGCGGCACATAGATCTGCCCCTCCTCGGAATGGCTGGTGTGCAGGACCGCCATGCGCGGCAGGAAGGACATCTGCATGCACTGCCGGGCGATCGAGAACGCGCCGGAGATCAGCGCCTGGCTGGCGATGACCGTGGCAGCGGTGGCGAGGACCACCAGCGGCAGGCGCAGGCTCTCCGGCGCCATAAGATAGAACGGGTTCTCCAAGGCGGCCGGGTCGGCCATCACCAGGGCCCCTTGGCCGAAATAGTTCAGCACCAGGCACGGCAGCACAAAGAACACCCAGGCGAACCGGATCGGCGGCGCGCCGAAATGGCCCATGTCGGCATACAGCGCCTCGGCGCCCGTCACGGCCAGCACGACGGAGCCGAGGCTGACGAAGGCCAGCCAGCCATGATTGAGGCAGACGACGACCGCATAGTGCGGCGACACCGCCATGAGGACGCCGGGATGCCGGGCAATCTGAAACAGGCCCATCGTGGCCAGGGCGACGAACCAGACCGCCATCACGGGACCGAATGCCCGGCCGATGCTGTTGGTGCCGCGTATCTGCACAGCGAACAGCGCGACGATCACCACGATGGACAGCGGCAGGACGAGGCTCTTGAAGGTGGGGGACACGACTTCCAGTCCCTCGATCGCCGACAGGACCGAGATGGCGGGGGTGATCACGCCGTCGCCGAAGAACAGGCAGGCACCGCCGACACCGATCAAGCCTAGCGCTGTCCGCATGGCGACGCCGACTGTCCCGCGTTGGGCAAGTGCCATCAACGCCAGGATGCCGCCCTCGCCGTTGTTGTCGGCGCGCATGACCAGCAGGACGTATTTCACTGTCACGATAAGGATGAGCGCCCAGAAGATCAGCGAGAGGACACCCAGGATCTCGACCTGGCCGACGCCGACGCCGGTGAAATGGATCAGACTGGCTTTGAGCGCATAGAGCGGGCTGGTGCCGATGTCGCCATAGACGATGCCCAGCACGGCCAGCAACGCCGTCGCACGCAACGGCCGGCTGGCGACGGCGGGGAGGGTGTTTACGGCTAGGCTCACAGGCCCGGTCCGGAGGGCGTGGCTGCGGGGCAGCGCTGTAAGATCATTCGACATCCATCAATCGCGGGATCGCCGCTGGGCTGGTGCGGCAGCTCTCCCTTCTAAGGAGGATGCCATAGGCTGGTTGAACTCCAAAGCGCAAGCCGAGACGGAGTTTCCACAGCGTCAACAAACCGGAGACGGCCGGAATACCGAGTGCAAACGGCGATCTGGCATTGCGACGCCAGAGCTGCTCCCGTTCATGCGCCATCCATCCCTGGCGCCGCCGGCCGTGTGCCGAAGATGGCACTGCCGACCCGGACATGGGTGGCGCCGTGGGCAATGGCGCTCTCATAGTCGCCGGACATGCCCATCGAGACCGTTGACAGCCCGTGCTGTGCGGCGCAAGCGGCCAGCCAGGCGAAATGCGGCGCCGGGTCGCCTTCGGCCGGCGGGATGCACATCAGTCCCACCAACGCGGCGCCGAAGCGGCTGCGGCAGTTCCGGATGAAGGCGTCTGCCTCGGTCCGGGGCACGCCAGCCTTTTGCGGCTCGTCGCCGACGTTCACCTGGACCAGCAGATCGGGCAGGCGGCCCTGCTTATCGGCGGCATCGGCCAAGGCGTCGGCCAGGCGCGGACGGTCCAGGCTCTCGATCACATTGGCCACACGAATCGCGTCGCGCGCCTTGTTGGTCTGCAGGCCGCCGATCAGATGCACCCGGAGCGTCGGGAGCAGGGCGCGCAGCTCGGGAAACTTGGCGTCGGCCTCCTGCACGCGGTTCTCGCCGAACACGGTCTGCCCGGCGTCCATCGCCTGACGGACGATGTCGGCGGAGTGCGTCTTGGACACCGCGACCAGGGTGACGGAGCCGACAGGGCGCCCGGCCCTCGCGGTTGCGGCGGCGATGCGGGCCTGGACCCGATGCAGGCGGTCGGACACGCTATGATCGAGAGGGACGTGATCAACGGGGGGCTCGGAGGGATGCATGGACCATAGGCTCGTAGCGTGGGCGCGCGGGGTCAAGGCGCGGCGGGGTGGAACGGCAAAGCGTCACGTGCCGGTGCTCTGGCTGTTCACCGATGCTGTGCGCCTGCCCGATCCCCTCAAGGCGGTGGCCGCCCTGCCGCCGCGGCTGTGCGGCGTGGTGTTCCGCCATGACGGCGTGGCCGGCCGCGCCGCACTGGCCCGGATGGTGGCGCAGCGATGCCGCGGGCTGCGCGTGCCGCTGGTGATCGCCGGGGACGCCCGGCTTGCGACGGCGGTCGGCGCCGGCGTGCATCTGCGGGGCGGCCGCGCGGCAACGGGACCCCGTATGCGGGCAATGAGAAGCTGGCTCCGGGCGAAGGCGCTTGTCACCAGCTCCGCCCACTCCAGGGCCGAGCTGCGCCGAGCCTGGGCGGCTGGAGCGGACGCAGTGTTCCTGTCGCCGGTGCTGTCCACGCAGAGCCATCCCGGTGCCCCTGGGCTGGGCATCATACGCTGGGCCGCGTTGGCCCGAGGAATGCCGCATGGCCGTCATGGCGCAGTTCTGGCTTTGGGCGGCATTGATGGCAAAGCGGTGTATCGGCTGCCGCGCTGGTGCGGCGGCGTGGGGGCGATTGGAGCTTTGATGGCGGGCGGCGGCACCGACGAATGTGGCGTGTCAGCAACAGTGTTTCGCAATTGCCATAAGTCTCACATTCCAGCGATTGCAGAGAAGTCATTTGCCCGGCAATAGTATGAACAGGCTTGGCTGCCTTCGCCCTTGACCCAAGTGGTCATTCGGTGGATTTCGGGCGGGGCCCTAAATGTTCGCCGGTGATCGGCGTTTTGAGGAGAAGTTTAATGCGTAAGCTCCTGCTGGCCACCGTAGCCGCACTGGGCGCCTCGATGGGGGTCGCTGCTGTGGCGGATGCCCAGACGTTCCCAACCCCGGGTACTGTGACCATACGGCTGAATGGTCGTTTCCGGTTCTATGCCGGGGTAGTTTCCGACCGCGTTGCGAACAACAATGCCGCCGGCAGCCCGACGGGCAATGTGAATGCTGCTGGCCAGGGCACGCTGACGGGGCAGAACAAGCAGACCAACTACGGGTTCGGCGACTATGCCCGTCTGTATCCGGGCTTCGACGGTGTCGCCGCGAACGGCTTGAAGTACGGCGCCAGCCTTGAAATCCGGCAGGACCAAGGCTCCGGTGCCGGCGGCGGCATCTATCCCGGCGGGTCCACGCAGAACCGGGCGCGCGCTGCGCTGTACTTCCGCCGCGAGTGGGGCTATATCGGCACCGACCAGCTCGGCACCATCCGCCTCGGCTCTACCGATCAGCCGAGCAGCCTGTACATGACCGGCAACTTCGAAAACTTCAACGATGGCGGCCTGGACGGCGACGTTGGTGGTCTTGCATCGGGCAACACCCAATTGCCGTGGCCGTTCGCCGACGGCCAGGGCGGCTACTACACGACGACCAAGGCGATCTACCTGTCGCCGCAGCTCTATGGCTTCGATTTCGGCGTGTCGTTTGAGCCGGGCACCGGCAACACGGCCAACGGCGGCTCGTGCAACGGCGCCAGCCCGGTTGGCACCAACTTCGTCAACTCGAGCGGCACCTTCACCGCTGCAACCGGTGCAAACGGCCAGGGCGTGTCTGGCCCAGGCTGCGACCGTCTCTCGTCGTCGCCCGTCAACGGCGAAAGCGCCCGCCGCACCAACACCGTGGACGCGTTGCTGCGCTACCGCGGCACGTTCGGCAGCTTCGGCATCGCGGCGACCGGCGGCTACATCGGCGGCGGCCATGTGCTTGACAACTCCGGTCTCGCCTTCACCAACAACCCGCTGGCCGCCGGTGGCGCCCGTCCGAACTTTGACGGCGTGAGCGTCGGCGACTTCGGCGTCGCGTTGACCTACGGCGGCTTCAGCGTTGGCGGCAAGTACATGTATGGTCGCTTTAACGGCGGGCTCGGCACGCTCGTTGCCAAGGGTCTGCCGGACGGCGAGGCGATCCTTGGCGGCTTCTCCTATACGACCGGGCCGATCGTCGTTGGCGCGCACTACCTGAACCTCAAGACCGCGGGCGATACCGGCAACGCGTTCTTTGGCCGTCAGCGTCGCGAGCAGGGCGTCGCAGCGGGCGGCACCTACTCCCTGGCGCCTGGCCTGTCGCTGTTCGTGTCTTACCTCTACAGCGAGCGCAAGCAGAACGGCTTCAACTTCATCACCGGCCAGGGCGTGAATGCCGCGGCTCCGGGCGGCAACGCCTTCAACAACAAGGTCTCGGCACAGGTCTTCGCGGTCGGCACCGGCTTTAGCTGGTAACAGACTAAACCAGACGGCCGGGAGGGGCGGTGGGCAACCACTGCCCCTTCTGCTTGTCCGGGGTATGCCAGCTTCAGCGGTCCAGCTTGGCGCGGCGGTGCAGCCGGAGTATGACAGCGCGCGGCGCCGGCGGCGCCCTCATCCGTATAGGTTCCCCCATGCTGCACCGAATCGCGTCGCATCGCATCGCTACAATGGCAGTCATCCTGATCGCCGTTCTAGGCCTGACCGCTTGCGGCCCGGCGAAACTTCGCGGCGTGGCCGAGGACGAGTACCAGGACTACCGCACCAAGGGCGGCGAGCAGGGCAAGCTGTTCGGCGACCAGGGCCTGGCGATCGGCATCGGCAAAGGCACGGGAACCGCCCAGTCGCAGGAGGGCGGCGCGCTGGGCGTGAACGCCTATCTCTGGCGGGGCGCGCTCGATACCTTGGCGTTCATGCCGCTGTCTTCGGCCGACCCGTTTGGCGGAGTGATCATCACCGATTGGTTTCAGCCGCCCGCTGGAGGCGGCGAACGCTTCAAGGCGACGGCCTACATCCTCGGACGGCAGCTCCGCGCCGACGGCATCAGGGTCTCGATCTTCCGTCAGGTGGCGCAGGGCGGTCAGTGGGTCGATGCGCCGGTCAATGCCACCACGACGAGCGAGATCGAGAACAAGGTGCTTGCGCGGGCACGGGAACTGCGTTCGCAGGTAGCGGGCTCGTAACCAGCCGCTGCTTGCCGCACCGGCGAGGCTGGAGGATAGAATAGGCGATCTTCGAGGATAGGCTGCGCCCACGATGAACGACATCTCCGCTCCCGCCGCGCCGGATACCGCGCCCGGCTATGACTTCCAGAATGCCGAGCCGCGTTGGCAACAGGCATGGGACGCCGCTGGCTGTTTCCAGGTGGCCGACATCCCGACGGACGGCAAACCGAAATACTACGTGCTTGAGATGTTCCCCTATCCAAGTGGGAAGATCCACATGGGCCACGTGCGCAACTACACGCTGGGCGACGTTGTCGCGCGCTACAAGCGCGCCCGCGGCCATTCGGTGCTGCACCCCATGGGCTGGGACGCGTTCGGCCTGCCGGCAGAGAATGCGGCGCGGGAGCGCGGCGTCCACCCCGCCGAATGGACGTACGCCAACATCGCGGCGATGCGCATCGAATTGCAGCGGATGGGCCTGTCGATTGACTGGTCGCGTGAGATCGCCACTTGCGAGCCCGAGTACTACGGCCAAGAGCAAAAGCTGTTTTTGGATATGTTGCGGGCTGGGCTGGTCGAGCGGAAGGAGAGCTGGGTTAACTGGGACCCGGTGGATGGCACCGTGCTGGCGAACGAACAGGTCATCGACGGCCGGGGCTGGCGGTCGGGCGCCATGGTTGAGAAGCGGCAGCTCTCCCAATGGTTCATGCGTATTACCCAATATGCCCCGGACCTGCTGGCCTCTCTCGGTGAATTGGACCGCTGGCCCGAACGGGTGCGAACCATGCAGGCCCATTGGATTGGGCGGAGCGAGGGCGCCAGGGTCCGCTTTCCTTTGACGGCTCCGGTCGGGGGCGCACACACGATCGAGGTGGCCGGTGCAATCGAGGTGGTCGAGGTGTTCACCACCCGGCCAGATACGCTGTTCGGCATGTCGTTTTTGGCTTTGGCGCCCGAGCATCCGGTATCGGCAGCCGTGGCGACGAGCAACCCGGCTGCAGCGGCATTCGTAGCGCAGTGCCGCAGCATGGGAACCAGCGAGGCCGCGGTCGAGACGGCGGAGAAGCGGGGTTTCGACACTGGCCTGCGGGTCGCGCACCCGCTGATGCCGGGCGAGACCTTCCCGGTCTGGATCGCGAACTTCGTGCTGATGGAATACGGTACGGGCGCGATCTTCGGCTGCCCGGCCGGCGACCAGCGCGACCTGGACTTTGCCCGCAAATATGGCCTGGCGACCCCGGCCGTCGTGCTACCGCTGGGCGAGCCGGCGGCCGGCTTCGTTGTGGGCGCCAATGCCTATGACGGACCTGGCCAGATGATCAACTCGGGTTTCCTGGACGGGCTGGACACCGTCAGCGCCAAGCGTGCGGCGACCGAGGCGCTGGAGCGTATCGGCAAGGGAAAAAGCGTCGTGAACTGGCGCATACGGGATTGGGGCGTGAGTCGGCAACGTTATTGGGGATGCCCGATTCCGATCATCCACTGTAATGTCTGCGGCATAGTTCCGGTGCCGGACGCTGACCTGCCGGTGCGGCTGCCGGAGGATGTGACATTCGACCGGCCGGGCAATCCGTTGGATCATCATCCGACCTGGAAACATGTCGCCTGCCCGCGTTGTGGCGCAGCGGCGGAACGGGAAACCGACACGTTCGATGTCTTTGTGGACAGCTCCTGGTACTTTGCCCGGTTCTGCAGTCCGAAGGCGGACGTGCCGGTGGTGCGCGCTGCATCGGACCACTGGCTGCCGGTGGACCAATATATCGGCGGCGTCGAGCACGCGA
>JANXVC010000131.1 GCA_025351925.1 Rhodospirillales bacterium
CTCCAAGCGGCGTTGGCGAGGTCAGGTCGGTGTCCACTAGGTTGAACCTCTGTGAGGCATTGAACGGACATGCTGTAACTTCCGCCTATGACTGACCTGAATTTGTCCGCCCCTGCTTTGACGAGAGTGGAAACGAGGTGAGACTTGCAGCGTATTTCACGAGAATCTCCAGCGCCAGGACTCAATAGACATGGTCTGGGCTCAACACGTTTCCGGTCTATGTGTGGACACGGCGTTTTCGTTACGAACGTAGTAAATCGATCTGGCGTGGTTCAAAGCCGGGTTACACGCGAGGCGGGTTGGTGCTGGCAGGTGACCCCGCCCCCTGGAATGCCCCCGGCTTGAAGTAGAGTCTGTCACCAGGAGACGGACGATGAAGCGGTCAAGGTTTACGCAGGAGCAGATCATCGGCGTGCTGAAGGAGCACCAAGCCGGAGCGGCGGCGGCTGATCTATGCCGCAAGCACGGGGTCAGCGACGCGACATTCTACAAATGGCGGTCGAAGTAGGGGTCGACCCAACATCGCTGCTACCAGCCGCTGAGTAGACGGGATCAAGACCGGGAGCGTGGACACGCTGGACCGCGGAGTGTCGAAGCCAGCAGAGCTAATGAACAGTCCCGTTGGCAAGAACGCCGAGCGACGATGCCGACAAGGAGATGCCGGCCGCGCCGAGGATGATCCAGAGCGTGTCGAGCTTGGTCGTCAGCAGCAAGCCGAGGCTCACGGCTGCGATCCCGATGGTAATTGGGTCCGTCAAAGCATCTTTTGCGAGCGGGATTGCCGCCGCAAGCAATAAGCCCGCACTCGCGATCACGACTGTCTGCAGGACAGACCTGACGCGCGGGTGCTCGACCCAGCGGCCGGCGAAGTGGACCAGCGGGACGATGAGCAAGGCCGGCGTGATCATTGCCAGCCAGCCTGCGACGGCACCGGGCACGCCGGCGACAAAGTAGCCGACGCTGACGATGTAGAGGCCGATTGGACCCGGCGTGCTGCGGGTGATCACGACGGCCTCGTTGAGTTGCGTGTCGGCCAGCACATGATGCTGGATGACGAGCGCGTCCTGCACCACAGGCAGGGATGCCAACCCGGTAAACGCCGTCATCGTCCCCTTGAGCAGCAGCAAGTAGAGCTGGATGATGTTCATGCGCGTGCCGCCGGCAGCGCGGCGCCGACCAAGCCGGCCAGCAACAGGACTTCGATGGCGGGAACAGCCAACCAGACGTAGAGCAGGAAGGCCGCCGCGGCGATCAGCACGACGCGGAGCCTGGTGCGTCCTTTGAAGTGCGGGTGTGCGATGGTCCAGCAGGTCTTGACGGTGATGGCGACCGCGGCTGCGATCGCGCCGTGGATGGCTGACTGCGCCCAACGGTTGTCCTGCCAATGGCTGAACAGGGCTGTCGCGACCACCACCAAGACCGCACACGGGATGGACGCCGCGAGCAGGGCAATGACGGCTCCAGCCATGCCCCGCAGCAGCCAGCCGACGCCGGTGCAGAAGGCGAGCAGGTTGGTGCCGGGCGTCAGCCGCGCGAGCGCGAAGCAGAGCGTGAAGTCGTCGGGGCTCAGCCATCGGCGCTTGTCCAGCAGCTCGCGATGCATGACGGCGACCGTGGCGCTGCCGCCACCCAAGGTGAAGTTGGCATAGCGTGCGAATACGTCCGCGATCCCCGCCAGGCTTGGCCCGGTGCGCGTCGTCGTCTCGGCCGGGTCTGGCATGCTACCCCGCTATGGTGTTTTCCCCATAACGGTAGCCATAGGTCGTGCAGGCCGCCAGCAAAGACTGATTAAACCTTCGGGCCTGGATCAGGAGCGGCCTGGTGTTCGAGAGCTTCCAGATCGGCTTCCGCCATTCGGGCCGCCGCAGCTTCGATCCGACGATACCGGGCCAGCAGCTCCTCCCCGAACGGCGTGAGCACAGCCCCGCCGCCGCCGGGCCCTCCTGTCACACGCTCAACCGCCGGGGTAGCAAAGGCGCGATTGAGGCTGTCCATCAGAAGCCAAGCGCGCTTGTAGTCCATGCCCATGGCGCGGGCCGCTGCCGAGATTGAGCCCGAAGCTCGCACGCTCTCCAGCAGCTCCGCCTTTCCAGGGCCGATGCGCGCGCCGGACGCCATCGTGAGGGTGAGCCTGACGTGTGCCATTCGGGCAAGGGTAGCAGGAGTGCGCTGCCTGAGTCGCACCGCTAGGTTGGCGAGGCTGTTGTCCCAATCACCCGGTAAACGCTGGCGCGGCCAATGCCGAGCCGGCGCGCAATGGCGGTGGGCCCAAGCTTCTCCTCGTCGCGCAGCCGGCGCAGTTCAGCCGCGTCGATGCTTGGCTTACGACCCTTGTAGATGCCACGGACCTTTGCGGCCTTGATGCCTTCGAGCTGGCGCTCGCGGCGCAGGTTGGTCTCGAACTCGGCGAACACGCCCAGCATGTCGAGGAACGCCTTGCCGGCCGCGGTGCCCATGTCCACCGGCTGCTCGGTCGCGCGCAGGGCGACGCTCTTCCCCTTTAGCTCGTGCACGATGTCCTGCAGATCCTTCATGGACCGGGCGAGCCGGTCGATGCGCGTCACGACCAGCGTGTCGCCGGGCTGCACGAAGTCGAGCAGGATCTGCAGCTCGGTCCGGCCGTTGCGCCGCGCCCCGCTGGCCTTCTCGGCACAGATCACCTTGCAGCCAGCCGCCTTGAGGGCTGCGCGCTGGATGCCGAGATCCTGGTCGAGGGTGCTGACGCGAGCGTAGCCGTAGAGGGGCATGCGAAGAGGCGCTCCGTCTCGCTAGGGTCTAAACCCGCTCACGCTACTGTCTCGGAAGGCTGAAAACAACCCATGCGAGACGTGGAAAGTGTCTCGTGGTGGTCCCTTGCTGGGGTCCACCCAACCGAGCTTCAGCCTGGGCAAAGCGCATATGCACGCGAGCTCTGCGCCGTTCGTATTCCCGGTTTCTACTCCGCCAGGCGATAGCGGACGGAGATGGTTGTCGTGATCTGCGCTTGTGCCATGTCGGCAGGGAACGGTGGCGCGCGTCCGCCGCGGAACATGGACAGGGCCGCTTGGTCGAGCAGGTCCGAGCCGCTGCCATGCACGACCTGCGCGTCCAGCACCTGGCCATCCCAGCCGACAGTGAAGCGCACAGCGACCTGGCCCTCCATACTTTGCCGGCGTGCCTCATCCGGGTAGCGCTTGCGTGACTGCACCCAGGTCGCAAGCGCGTTGCGCCACGCGCCATTGACCCCGGTCGGGGAGGGAGGGGGTGCCGCGGTCGCTGGCGATAACGGTGCTGGTGCGGGAGCACCCGGCGGCGTGGAGGACCGGCGCGCAGGTTCGGGGAGCGATGCGGTTAGGGGTGGGGCGGCGGGCATTGCTGGTCCAGAGGGCTGTTGCACAGCGCGCGGAGCCGGTTGCGGTCGTGGCGGCGGACGTACGGGTGTGGGCGTTGCCGGAATGGGTGCTTGCGTCATCAGAGGCGGGGCGGGAAGCGCCTGTCGATCCTGCTCTTCCAGCTTGGCCGCTTCGGGAGGGGACGGCGCGGGCGCGGGCGCAACGGCAGACGGAGGTGGCTCCACCTCGGCTGGCGGGGGCTCAGCCGGGGGCGGAGCTTGGGATTGTGCCGGCTGAGGTAGCGCTTCAGCCATCGATGGCATGGGCGGCTCGGAGGATGGTAACGCCGACGGCTCTGCCGGAGGTGGCTGAGGCGGCACCTCCGCAAGAGTATCCTGGACTGCTTTGGCCGGTTCGCCCGGGCTCTCATCCGCTGCCGTCGATGCGGGAACCTGGGCCGGCGGCGCGGGTGCCGCATCGAACACCATCTCCACCGTCTGCGGCACCTCCTCCACGACGTGCGCAGGACGGATCACAAGAGCGGTCACCGCCCCGAGCGCCAGATGCAGGGCGAGCGAGGCGCCGACCAGTGCAACAGCGGGCCGTTGTTCGTTCCTGCTGCCTCCGGTTCTCCATGAACCATGGGTCGTTTCGTTTGGAAGCACCCTCGTCCTCGATGCCGAGGGCAGGCCTGATTGATCCCATGGAGGCCGTTGACGTTGCATGATACGTTATATCATAACGTGTCTGCGAACAGTAGCTGGAGACTTTGCTGATGCCTACGTCGTCCCAAGGTGGTTGTGCGCCAGACCTGTGGCCCTTGGTGGCCGCATCAGGCTTGGCGGCTGGCTTGGCAGCCTTTCCGGCGGCAGCGCAGACCTCGCCAGGCGCACCCACTGCGACCAGGGTGCCCGTTGTTCGTCTGGAACCCAGCACCGACCCGGCACAACCGCTGGACGTTACCTTGCCAGACCTGGACGTGGTCGCGCGCCGCCTGGATGCGGCCCGGCTCAGCATCCAGCCCAGCTTGGGCGCGACCCGCACCGACTTCAGCCGTGGCGCGATCGAGACCCTGCCGCAAGGGGACAACGCCGGGCTGAACCAGGTGCTGCTGCGCGCGCCCGGCGTGGTGCAGGATGCGTTCGGCAACGTGTTCATCCGCGGCGACCACCGCAACGTGCAATACCGGATCAACGGCGTGCAGCTGCCCGAGGGCCTGGCCGGCTTCGCCAGCACGCTGCAGGCGCGCTTCGCCAACTCCGTCTCGTTGCTGACCAGCGCCTTGCCCGCGCAGTACGGCTTCCGCACCGCGGGCGTGGTGGACATCCAGACCAAGACCGGCATCAACAGCCCAGGCGCCACCGTGTCGCTGTATGGCGGCAGCCGCGGCCTCGTGCTGCCCAGCTTCGAATATGGGGGGCGGGCGGGGCCGGTCGACTACTTCTTCACCGGCGAATACCAGCGCAGCAACATCGGCATCGAGAACGCGAGCAGCCGGTTTAACGCCCGCGATGACCAGACCCAGCAGGGCCGCGGCTTCGCCTATGTCAGCGGCGTCATCGACGACACCACCCGACTGACGGCCATGACCGGCACGTCGTTCGGCGAGTTCCGCATCCCGACGCGGAGCGGCCACACGCCTGGCCTCGGCCTGACCGTGAACGGCATATCCGACTTCGACAGCAACACGCTTCGCCAGCGGCAGACTGAGTTCCAGCAGTTCGGCATCCTCAGCCTGCAGAAGCAGACCGGTGCCGTGGACCTGCAGGCGTCGGTGTTCAGCCGCTACAGCAGCCTGCGCTACTCGCCGGACCCGCTGGGCGACCTACTGTTCAAAGGCGACTCCCAGAGCGCCCGCCGGCAGATCACCTCGACCGGGCTGCAGACGGACGCAAGCTGGCGGGTGAACGAGTTCCATACCCTGCGCGGCGGCTTCCTGGCGCAGATCGAGCGCACCAGGGCTTTCGCACCAAAAACTCTCTCTCCACGGTCTGCTTGCGAGGCGTGACGTGATGCTGGATCCGTAGTAGCCGGGCGACGTTGTTTGCGCCTCATCAGGGGCGTGCGCCATGGTTCCTTCCGCTTGCAAGCTTTT
>JANXVC010000194.1 GCA_025351925.1 Rhodospirillales bacterium
GTCAGATCCATGTTCGGGGTCAGGCCCGGGCCGGGTGTTCGCCGCACCCGCCGGGCCGCCCATGTTGCCCGGAACCGCCGGGCCGGATGCCGTGCTGCGCCTGGACTACTCCGCCGCCTGGCGCCGCCCGCGGATCGCCACCACGGCGCCTGCGTCTGCTGGTCGGGCCAGAAAGGCGGCCCACTCCCCCATCAGCTTCGCCCGTCGGTCCAGCAAGTCGCCGCGCTGGTAGGCCGCTTCCACCTTGTCCCGCAGCGTGTGCGCCAGCGCCGCCTCTGCAATCTCTCGGGGGTGCGCCGTCGCCTCCGCGCACCAGTCCCGGAAGCTGGACCGGAACCCGTGCACTGTCAGGTCCCCCCGCTCCATGCGGCGCAGCACCGCCGTCATCGCCATGTTGGACAGGCCCGCGCCCGACTTGCTTCCGGGGAACACCGGATCGGCCGGCCTGGCATCCTTCGTGTGCAGCGGGCGCAGCGCGGCCAGCGCCGCCGGAGACAGGGGCACGCGATGGTCCCGCCCGGCCTTCATGCGGGGCCCGGGCACGGTCCAGACCTTCGCGGCCAGGTCTACCTCCCCCCACGTCGCGCCCGTCACTTCGGAGGTGCGCGCGGCAGTCAGGATCGTGAAGCGTAGCGCCATCGCCGCCATGCCTTTCTGCCCGGCCAGCGCCAGCATGAACGCCGGACACTCGCCCCAGGGCAGAGCGGCATGGTGCTTCACCGCCGCCGCCTTGCTGCGCTTGGATAGCAGGTTGTCGAGATGGCCTTTCCACCGGGCCGGGTTGTCCCCCGTGCGCCAGCTCCGGGCGGTCGCGTAGTCCAGCACGGCCTCGATGCGCCCGCGCAGCCGGGAGGCTGTCTCAGGCGTGGCTTTCCACATCGGCTCGAGCACGCGCAGCACGTCCCCCACCGCCACCTTGCCCACGGGCAGGGTGCCCAGCACCGAATGCGCGTAGGTGTCCAGGGTCGAGGTCCATTGCGCCCGGTGCTTGGCATTGCGCCAGCCGTCCTGATGCGCCGCGACGTAAAGGGCCGCTACTTCCCGAAAGGTGAACCCGGACCCCGCCGCTTCCTGCCGAGCCAGCTTGCGCGCCTCGATTGGGTCGTGCCCTTCCTCGAGCAGCCGCCGTGCATTGCGTGCCCGGTCCCGCGCCTCCGCCAAGGTCACGTCCGCCTCGACGCCCAGGCCCATCTCCCGCGGCTTCTGGCCCGGTAGCGTGAACCGCAGCACCCAGGTCCGGGCGCCCGTGGGCCGGATGTAGAGATACAGGTTGCCGCCGTCGCTGTAGCGCCCGGGCGCCTTCAGCCTCCGCACCTGAAGCGTCGTCAGCCGTCCCGGTCGCATCCCATCCTCCACCAAGCCTGGTGGTCCATAAATCGGACCCTATCCAAGTTGTGGACTATGGCAAATTGGTGTGGACGAGTATAGCCAAACTTCGGAATTAGCTCTTAGACACAATGGCTTATTCGAGTGGGTGCGGACGCCTCCGGATGTGAGTTAGGCGGACACCCCATCCGCCACCCTATCCGGACGTGCAATCAACGTAATGCAGGGCGACGACACCCCGGTGCCTTCAGGCGGGCAGCAAATCTAACGGCCCAGCTGGAAGCCCGGATAGCCGTCCGCAGCGACCTGCTCGCAGATGGCCGCGTATTTCGCCATGCCGCCGGCGTAGGGCATAAAAACCCGCGGCTTGCCGGGCACGTTCGCGCCGAGATACCAGGAGGAGGAGGCCATCGGCAGCAACGTGGCGTTCGCGGCCTCATTGACATGCTCGACCCACTGGTCGCTTGCAGCGGAGGTGGCCTCGATCCGCTGCAGCCCGCGCCCGCGCATATAGGCGATGCAGTCGGCGATCCAGTCCACATGCTGCTCAATCGCGGTCGGCATGTTGGTGAGCACGGATGGGCTGCCCGGCCCGGTGATGGTGAACAGGTTGGGGAAGCCCGCCGTTTGCAGGCCAAGATAGGTGCGTGGGCCGGCCGACCACAAATCCCTAAGCGACGCGCCATCCTCGCCCCGGATGTCCAAGGCCAATAGCGGGCCGGTCATGGCGTCGAACCCGGTCGCGAACACGAGGATGTCGAGCTTATACTCGGCGTCGCTGGTCCTCACTCCTAACGGCGTGATCTCCTGGATCGGCGCCGCGCGCACATCAACCAGCAGGACGTTGTCCCGGTTGAACGTCTCGAAGTAGTTGCTGTCGATCGGCGGACGCTTCGACGCGAACGGATGGTCCACCGGGGTCAGGCGCTCGGCAACGGCCGGGTCGTGGACGATCTCGCGGATTTTCGACCGGATGAACGCGGACGCCGTCTCGTTGGCCTGCACGTCGCTCAGCAGGTCCCGGAACGTGGCCCGGAAGCGTAGTCCGCCCTGCTGCCAAGCCGCCTCATACAGCGCCTCGCGCTCCTCCGGCGAGGCGTCCAGGGCCGATCGCGGCGACAGGTCGAATGGGTGACCGTTGGTCGAGGCGCGCGACTTCGCACGGATCTCGGGGTAGTCCGCCTTGATCTGCTGCCGCCGTTCCGCGTCCATCGGACCGTTGCGGGCGGGAACGCTGTAGTTCGGCGTCCGCTGGAACACGGTAAGATGAGCGGCCTGCTCGGCGATGACCGGCGCCGCCTGGATGCCGGTTGACCCGGTGCCGATCAGGCCGACGCGCTGGCCGGTGAAATCGACGCCCTCATGCGGCCATTGGCCGGTGTGGTACCAGCGGCCCGCGAACGCATCGAGGCCCTTGATCTTCGGCACGTTGGCCGTCGAGAGGCAGCCCACCGCGGTGATCAGGAACTGCGCCGAGTACTCCTCGCCGCCCGCCGTTGAAACCAGCCAGCGGTTGGCGGCTGCGTCGAAGCGCGCGCCGGTCACGCGGGTCTCCAGCTGGATGTCCCGGCGCAGGTCGAACCGGTCGGCGACGTGGTTCAAATAGCGCATGATCTCCGGCTGCTCCGGATAGCGCTCCGTCCACTCCCATTCCTGCTCCAGCTCCTTCGAGAAGCTGAACGAGTAGTAATAGCTTTCGGAGTCGCAGCGCGCGCCCGGGTAGCGGTTCCAGTACCAGGTGCCGCCGATGCCCGCGCCCGCTTCGAGCACGCGCGCCGACAGGCCAAGCCGGTCGCGCAGCACATGCAGCTGATAAAGACCAGAGAAGCCCGCGCCGACGATGATCGCGTCTAAAATCTTGACGTGCTGCGGACCAGTTTCAGCCGGGTCGATCTGCGTCATAGCCATCGCGTTCGTTCTCTCCTGTGTTGCTGCACCTGACTGGTCGGACTGGTCTGCGGCGCCTGACTTTCCGCTAATTTTCGCACGCACGCCTCGGCCTGTCTCGGGCTTTTCCGCAGGGCTGCAATCCCATCAGGTAAATCGGACGCGCGCGCCCTCAAGCGGAATGCCCATAAGCCTCGTCGTCCACACCTCGCCGGCGGCAACGGGCAGCGCGCGCGTGAGGGTGCCCGTCGTGATGATCTCCCCCGCGGCGAGCGGCTGGCCGTCGGGGGCGGATGCGAGCAGTCCGACGAGATGCCGTAGGGCGAGGACCGGCCCGCCCAGCACGTTCGCCGCGCGGCCGTGATCGGCGAGATCGCCATTCCGAAGTAGATCGATCTCGAAAGCCGGCAGCACGCGCTCCCAGCTTTCGAGGTGCCGCGCCACCGGATGACGCGGGCCGAGCAGCAGCGCACCGTGCAGGCCGCAGGCGGCGACGGTGTCGGCCGCGACGAACCGCCAGCCTGGGAAGATGGACTGCACGATCTCGAAGCCATGGGCGACCCACTCAATGCACCCGAGCAGGGCGCGCGCATCCATTTCGCGGGTGGGCGACGCGGCGAGGCCAAAGGCGATCTCCGGCTCGATGCGCGGCTCGGCAAAGCCCTGCAAGTCAAAGTCCATGCCGGCCGCCGGAAGTTCGAAGACCGTACGGTCGTAGATGTATCCCCACACCGGCGCATGCACGTTGTATTCGGGCCAGATCGTCCGATTGGTGAAGCCGATCTTTCGGCCGAGCGGGCGCTCACCGCGCCGCTCACGCTCCCTGTGCACCACGTCGGCCACGCGATACGCCTCCGCCAATCCGAAGCCGGGGTAGCGGACGGAAAATGGCGGGATTTGGCGGCCGGTGCCGAGGGCCGCAAAAGCCTCTGCGGCGATTTTCTGACATTCGACCGGCCCGAAAGCGCGTCCGTCCGATTGATCAGCGTCCATTCCATCCACTCCGCCGCGAAACCATGCTGTTGACTATGGCACGCTTTCCAATGCCCGGCGCCGTCGAGCCTGTCAGGAGGAGCGATTGATGCGCCCACCTTTTACCGACCCATCCTTTATCGACTCGTCTTTTATCAGGTCTTTTCTTCAAGTATTTTTTCGAAAACATTCAGCTGCCCGGTGTGCACGCGTCGCACGCCGCTTATTTGCAACGGCCGACGTCTCGCGTATGAGACGCTTTTACACAAAAGGATTTTACATGGCTCGCAAGGCGAAAACCACCCGCAGCACCGAAGCCTCGGCGAACGTTGCAGAGCCGGAGCTGCCCGTATTGGATACGGCACCCGCTCCGGCGCGCCGCGGCCGCCCGCGCAAAACAGCCCAGGCCGCGCCGCCGACGCAAACGGACAGCAGCGCCGCCGCGATGGATGCCGCGGGCGACGATGCAGTTAATGGAAGCGCGATGCCCGCCGACAGCGACGGCGCCGGGCAGGCCACCACAGAGAGCCCGGCCGCCGACCATGCGGCCCCTGCTGCCGATGCCACCACTGCGTCAAAACCAGCGGCGCAATGGGACCACAGCACGGACACCGCGCACTTCGACTGGCCCGAGATCGAGCGGACCGCGTCGGAGCAAGGCCCCAACCAGGTCATGGCCAAGCTGCTGATCGCCGCCCGCGCCGAGGGCGCCAACTCGCGTTGGCCGTTTTAGCATTGATCTGAGCGGCTTGATCCCGGGAAGGCCTGACTAGCCAATGCTCCGACCTTCCCGGTCGAAACGATAAACGCGGTCCGCCCGCGGGCTGAGTGTCACGCGGTCGCCGACCTGACTTGCACAGTCGCCAAGGGTGCGTACCGTCAGCAGGCCCAACTGTGCATCGTCGATATACAGCATGGTGTCGGGGCCTAGATGCTCGGCGTGGCTGATAATGCCGGACCAGGGCCCATCGGCGTCCACCTGAAGATGCTCGGGCCGGACACCGATCGTGTCGGCGCCCAGCCGCGCCGCGTGCTCGCCCCTGATGAAATTCATCATCGGCGAACCGATGAACCCGGCCACGAACAGATTGGCCGGACTGCGATACAGCTCCAGCGGACGCCCGACCTGCTGCACCACGCCGCCGTTCAGCACCACGATCTTGTCGGCCAGGGTCATCGCCTCGATCTGGTCGTGCGTCACATAGACCATGGTGGCGCCAAGCTGCCGATGCAGCCGGGCGAGCTCGATCCGGGTGCCGACGCGCAGCGACGCATCGAGGTTCGACAGCGGTTCGTCGAACAGGAACAGGCTTGGCTCCCGCACGATGGCCCGGCCGATAGCGACGCGCTGCCGTTGGCCGCCAGAAAGCTCGGCAGGGCGCCGCGCCAGCAGCGGCTCCAGATGCAGCAGGCCCGCAGTCCGCTCCACGCGCCGGGTGATCTCGGCCGCGGCGACGCCCTCCTGCTGCAGCGCCAGGCCCATGTTCCGGGCGACCGAGAGGTGCGGATATAGCGCGTAGCTCTGGAACACCATGGCGATGCCGCGCTTCGCCGGGGAGACGTTGTTCATCAGCCGCCCGTCGATCCGCACATCACCGGAGGTCTGCTCGTCAAGGCCGGCAATGATGCGGAGCAGCGTCGATTTCCCGCAGCCGGACGGTCCGACGAACACCACGAACTCACCATCCCGGACCTCGAGATCAACACCATTCAGCACATCGACGGGTCCGAACGATTTACGGATGGACCTAAGCGACAGCGACCCCATCAGATCATTCCTACAGCGTGACCGCACGCCGCTCGCGCATGGAGCGGTCGGCCGCCAGCACCACCGCGAGCGACCGCACGGCGTCGTCCATGTGCTTCGCAAGGTCGCGGTCCCGCGTGATGGCGTCGAGCACGAAGGCCTGCTCGCGGTCGCAAAGCTCCTGGTGACCGGGCTCGTCCTGCATGGACATGATGTCGTCGGCCTGAGTAAACCCGCCGTCCTCGCGCAATGCCGCATGGTGTAGCCGGATGCGCGCGGTCCTGGTGTGGGTGTCGATGTCGGCTGACCGCGCGCCCTCCTCCATGACGATCGACACGGAACCGCGCGGGCCCATCACGTCCTTCACGAAAAACGCGGTCTCCGAGATCATCGGTCCCCAGCCCGCCTCATACCAGCCGACCGAGCCATCGGCGAACTGCACCTGCAGGTGGCCATAATTGACCTGGTCGGCCGCGATCTCATCCGTGAGGCGCACCCCCATGCCGGATACGAGCACGGGCGCAGCGTCGGTGATCTGCAGCATCACGTCGAGGTAGTGCACCCCGCAATCGACCACCGGGCTGGTGCTGTGCATCAGCCGCTTGTGCAAAATCCAGGCGGCCCCGGAGGATTGCTGGTTCAGGTTCATCCGCATCACGAAAGGCGGTCCGAGCGACCGCGCCAGCCGGATGAACTCGATCCAGCTCGGGTGATGGCGGAGGATATAGCCGACCACGAGCTTGCGCCCGGTGCGGCGCGCGCATTCGACGACCCGCTCCGCGTCGGCGACCGTGGCGGCGAGCGGCTTCTCGACAAACACGTGGGCGCCGGCCTGCATGGCCGCCACCGCAAGGTCCGCGTGGCTGTCGGTGTAGGTGTTGATCGAAACCAAATCCGGCTTGAGCGCCAGCCCGGTCGCGAAGCTGTCCAACTGCGGATAGGCGGCAAGCTCGGGGCCTGGCACCACCGGCGTGCGGTTATGCAGGCCGACAATCTCGAAGCCTGGATTCCGGGAATAACTCAGCGCGTGGCTCAGCCCCATCTGGCCGAGGCCGGCAACAAAGGTCCGCAACGGCCTCATTTCACCGCCCCCGCCGTAATGCCGCGTATCAGCTGCTTCGAGAAGATCAGATACAGCACCAGCACCGGCAGCACCGCCAAGGTCAGCGCCGCCAGCACGGCGTTCCAGTTGGTCACGAACTGACCGATGAACATCTGCGCCCCGAGCGTCACCGTCCGCGTCGCCTCGCCCGGCGCCACGATCAGCGGGAACCACAAATCGTTCCAAATCGGGATCATGGTGAAAACGGCGACCGTCGCGATCGCCGGGCGAACCAGGGGCAGCACGAGGCGGAGAAAGATGGCGTATTCCGACAGGCCGTCGATGCGGCCGGCGTCCTTCAGGTCCTTCGACACGCCCTGCATGAACTCCGACAGGATGAACACGGCGATCGGCAGGCCCTGCGCGGTGTAGATCAGGATCAGCGCCAGATGCGTGTTTACCAAATGCGCCGCGACCATGAGGTTGAGGATCGCGACCGTTCCCAGCCGGATCGGCACCATGACGCCAAGCGTCAGGAACAGGCCCAGCGCCGTGTTGCCGCGGAAGCGATACTCGCTGAGCGCAAAGGCCGCCATGGCGCCGAACAGCAGCACCGCCGCAATGGAGCCGACGGTAACGATCAGGCTGTTGGCAAAATAGTTCACGAACACGCCCTGCCCCAGCACGGTCCGGTAGCCGATGAGGTCGAAGGTGGCTGGCCCTGGTAGGCTCAGCGGCGCGCCGAAGATGGCGGCGCGGGACTTGAAGGAGTTGACGACGACAAGCAGCACCGGGCCGAGGCAGAGCGCCGCATACAGCAGCAGCACGACATGGATCGCGCCCCGGTTCAGCGGCGAGGCACGCGCGCGGGCGGTGGCGGCCATCAAAACTGGTAGCGCCGCATCCGCCGCTGGATGCCGAACAGGTACAGCGAGACGCCGAGCAGGATAATCAGGAACATCATCGTCGCGATGGCGGCGCCCATGTTGGGATCGCCGAGCTGCAGCTGGTTGCCGAAGAAGGTGCGGAACAGGAACGTGCCGAGGATGTCCGTCGAGAAATTCGGGCCGGCCAGCGCGCCCTGCACCGTGTAGATCAGGTCGAAGGCGTTGAAGTTGCCCACGAAGGTCAGGATCGAGCAGATGCCGATCGTCGGCAGGATCAGCGGTAGCTTGATCTTCCAGAACTGTGCCAGGCCGGTCACGCCGTCGAGTTCGGCCGCCTCGGTGACCTCCGCCGGGATGCCGAGCAGCGCCGCGTAGATCAGCATCATCGGAATTCCCACGTACTGCCAAACGGAGATCAGCGCGAGCGTCGTGAGTGCGGTGGCCTCCTGGCCGAGCCACGGGTGGAACCAGCTTTTCAGCCCGATGGCGCCGAGCAGCGTGGGTGCGACGCCCCAGAGCGGGCTGAGGATCACCTTCCAGCTGAAGCCGACGATGACAAACGAGAGCATGGTCGGCAGGAAAAACACCGTCCGATAGAACGCCTGGCCGCGCAGTCTGGGGACGGAGAGCAGCGCCGCCAACGCCACGCCGATCGGGTTCTGCAGCAGCATGTGGAAGGCGAAGAAATACAGGTTGTTGCCGAGCGCGGACCAAAAATGCCCGGACCAGCGGGGATCGAAGAACAGGATGTTGAAGTTGTCGAGCCCGACGAACATCGGCACGCCATCGACCCGGCGGAACAAAGCCAGCCGCAGCGTGTCGATCAGCGGCAGGATCATGATGACGGTATAGACGAGCAGTGCCGGCGCCAGGAACACCAAAATGTGCCAGCGCCGGGCGCGCGCCAGGGCCTCGGCACCCACCATGGCGGCCGGCAGCAGCGGCAGGTCGGCCGCTAGTTTCTCGACCTGAGCCATAACGGGCCTCGCGGGTCCCGCGGCGCTGGCTACTTGGCCGGCTTAAACCAGCTATCGAGGCCTTTCTGCAGCTTCTGCGCCGCCTGCTCCGGCGTTTCGGTGCCGTTCATCACGTTGGCCGCCTCGACCCATGTCTCATTCTCGAGGTTGGGCGTGCCGCGTGACAGGATTTGATAGGTCGAGCGGATCGTCGATTTGCAGGTCTCGCGCCACGAGGCGAACTCCTTTGCCAGCGGGTTGGTCTGCTCGATCACGCCGCTCTGCAGGCTGAAAAAGCCCGGCAGCGCGTTCGAGTAGATCTGCGCGAACTCCGGCGACGCGGTCCAGGCAAGAAAGGTCTTGGCGGCTGCAGGCTGCTTGGTCTTGGCGTTCATGCCAAACGCGATATCGACGTGGTCCGAAATATAACAGGGGTCGCCCGCCTTCGGCACCGGCGGCGGGAACACGCCCATTTTGAACTGCGCCTGGGCGGCAAAGGGTGCAATCTCCCACGACCCCGTCGGATAGATCGCGGCGCGGCCCAAGGTGAACAGGTTCTGGCTATCCGGATAGGCCTGCGCCTTGTAGCCGTCGCCCAGATAGGGCGCCCAGCGGGCGAGCTGCTGGAACGGCGCGACCCATTGCGGATCGGTCAGCTTCTGCCGGCCCTCAATCAGCGCCTTCCGGCCGTCCTCGCCATGCCAGTAGTTGGGCCCAATGTTCTGGTAGCCCATGGTCGCGGCCTCCCACTGGTCGATCGTGCCCATGGCGAGCGGGACGTAGGTACCGTCGGCCTTGATCTTCTCCAGGTCGGCGAAGAACTCGTCCACCGTCTTCGGCGGCGCCTTGATGCCCACTTTGTCGAACGCGTCCTTGTTGTAGATGAAGCCGCCCAGCACCGCCGCGACCGGCACGCAGTAGGTCGTCTTCGCGTCGTCCGTGGTCCAGCCGGCCTTGGCGACCGCGCTGAACCTGTCCATGCCGGGAATGTCGTTGGCGCTGGTGAGCTGGCCCTTCTTGAACAGCTCCAGCGAGGCGTCGAACGGCCGGCAGGCGATGACGTCGCCCGCCGTGCCGGCATCGAGCTTGGAGTTCAGCGCGGCGTTATACTCCTTGGGCGCCGTCGGCTGGAAGTTGAGCTTGATGCCGGGGTGGCCCTTCTCGAAAGCCGGGATGATCTTCTCCTGCCAGATCGGCAGGTCGTCGTTACGCCAGCTTTCGATGGTCAGCGTAACGTCGGCGGCAACGGCCGGGGCTGCGGCCAGCAACGCGCATGCGCTGACCGAGGCGAGGGCAACCAGGCGTGTCGAAAAAGCCATGATCCGTTTCCTTGATGCCGGCTTGAGAGTTGCAATATCGTCCCATCGATAGTCCCACCGATAGTCCCGTCGTGGACCCGGGGCCGTGGCTGGCGCGCATTGGCACGCTACCAATTCAGCGCCTTCTGTCAATCAGTGGCCGCGGTCAGTCGTTAAAGTTTCTAGCTTGGATTGCTAATGCGGACTGCATTGATATTATCCCTATGCCGCCGCTTATTGAAAGACTGCCACGCTTCCAAGCACCGTGGCGGGCCTTCATCGAGGCAGGACCCACGCTGAGGCAACATCCATGACCCAGACGCGTTCGCACATGGCGGCCGAGATCGCGGAGACGCCCGAGGCCGTGGCACGCTTCCTCGACCGCGAAATGACTGGGGTCACCGAAATCGGCCACCGCCTGCGGACACTCGACCCCGCCGTCGTCGTCACCTGCGCGCGCGGCTCGTCCGATCATGCGGCCGCCTTTTTCAAATACCTGGTCGAGATCCATCTCGGCATTCCCGTCGCCTCGATCGGGCCGTCGGTTGCCTCGATCTATCACGCGCCGCTGCGGCTGCGCAGCGCGGCCGTGGTGTCGGTATCGCAATCCGGCCAGAGCCCCGACATCGTCGCGCTGCAGGCGGCCGCGCGCCGGGCCGGCGCTTTGGCGCTCTCGGTGGTGAACCAGGCCGGGTCGCCGCTCTCGACCGAGGCGGACGTTACTTTGTTACTGCACGCCGGCAAGGAAAAAAGCGTCGCCGCCACAAAAAGCTGCGTCGTCTCCGCGGTGGCGCTCACTGCCGTCGTGGCGGAATGGAGCGGCGACGCGGCGCTGCGCAATGCGTTGCTGCGCCTGCCGGAGACGCTGAATGCCGCGCTGTCCTGCGACTGGAGCGCTGCCCTGCCGGCGTTCCAGGCGGCGCAGTCGGCCTACGTGGTCGCGCGGGGACCCGCCCTGCCGGTCGCCGCCGAGGCCGCCCTGAAGCTCAAGGAGACCGCCGTGCTGCACGCGGAGGCGTTCAGCGGCGCCGAGGTCATGCACGGACCGCTGCAGCTGCTCGAACCCGGCTTCCCGGTGCTGGTGTTCCGCCAACGCGACGCCGCCGCCCCTGGCATCGACCAGGCGGTGTCGCGGTTGCGTGCCGTGCAGGGCCGCGTTTTCATCGCCTCTCCGGACGCGGGTGGCCTGGATGCGCTGCCCAGCGTGGCCGCCGGACACGGGTCACTCGACCCGCTCGCCATGCTGCTGTCGTTCTACACGCTGGCCGAGCGGGTCGCCCGTGCCCGCGGGCATGACCCGGACCACCCGAGCCATCTGCGCAAGGTCACGGAGACCGTCTGATGCCGCCATTCGCGCTGGTCCCCGGCCGCGTGTTCACCGGGGAGCGCTTCCTCGACCGCCATGCCGTGGTGGTTGCGGACGGCGCCATTGCGGACGTGATGGACGCCGCCGCGCTACCGCCGGACATGCCGCGGTCGGAGCATCCAAATCAGCTTCTGGCGCCGGGCTGGATCGACGCGCAGGTGAACGGCGGCGGCGGCGTGCTGTTCAACGCCGAGCCGACCGTCGATGCCCTGCGCCGGCTTGCGGCCGCCTTCATGCCCCACGGCGCCACGGCGATGCTGCCGACCTTCATCACCGACCGTCCTGACCGGATGGCCCTGGCGATCGCGGCGGTGCGGGAGGCGATCACCCAGCGGGTACCGGGGATCGCCGGGCTGCACCTCGAAGGCCCGTTCCTGTCGCTGGCCTGCAAGGGCGCACACGACCCGGCGCTCATCCGCCCGCTGACCGATCCCGACGTGGACCTCCTGCTCGCGAGCGGCATCGAGACGTTGCTGGTGACCGTCGCGCCGGAGAATGCGACGCCACGGCTGATCCGCCGCCTGGTCGATGGAGGCGTGACCGTCAGCCTTGGCCATAGCGACGCTCCTTATGACATCGTGATGGCCGCCGCCGACGCCGGCGCGCGGGGCGTCACGCACCTGTTCAACGCGATGTCGCAGCTGGGGCATCGCGCGCCGGGCATGGTGGGCGCGGCGCTCGACCATGGCGGCCTATGGGCCGGGCTGATCGCCGACGGCCACCATGTCGATCCCGCCGCCCTGCGTATCGCGCTCGCCGCCAAGCGCGGACCGGGCCGCTTGTTCCTGGTGACCGATGCCATGCCGCCGGCCGCGTCGCCTGGCGACGTGTTCGAGCTGACCGGACGCCGAGTGACACGGCGCGACGGCCGGCTGACCCTGGACGACGGAACGCTCGCGGGGTCCGACCTGACCATGGACCGGGCCGTGCGCTACGCGGTCAACCAGCTCCGGGTGCCGTTGGGCGAGGCTCTGCGGATGGCAAGCCTCTATCCCGCGTGTTTCCTGAGTTGTGACGCCACCCGAGGCCGCATTGCCGCCGGCTGCAGCGCCGACCTGATACTGCTGAGCGACAACCTCCGGGTGACTGCTGTGTGGGTCAATGGACTGTGCCGCCCATCGTGAGGCAAGAGCCATCGCTGCGCAGCGTGCGGATCGACCCGGCGCGCGGCGGCGAGCGGGCCGAACGGCTGCCGTTCCTGTCCCGCGGACCGGTCGAGATCATGCTGCGCTGCCCGCTGACGTTCCTGATTGGCGAGAACGGCTCGGGCAAGACCACGCTGCTGGAGGCGATCGCGGCACGCTGCGCCATCCGTCCCAGCGGCGGCCGCAGCTACGCCGCGCACGAGCACGACCGCGAGGCGACCGCGATCTCCGCCGCCGTGGAGGTGACGTTTGCTGGGCGCCGGCCAAAGGGCCTGTTCCTGCGGGCGGACCGGTTCGCCGACACCATGGCGCAAGCGGGCCGGCTTCCGATGCCCGCGACCGGCGAGTGGCGCCTGGCGGACGAGCAAAGCCGCGGCGAGGGCGTGCTTTCGCTGCTGACCGCCCGGGTCGATGCCAGCGAGGGACTGCTCTATTTGCTGGACGAGCCGGAGACCGGTCTGTCGCCGCAGCGGCAGATGGCGCTGCTCTGCCTGCTGGACGACATGCATCGGGATGGGCGCTCGCAGGCGATCGTGGCGACGCACTCGCCCATCCTGATGAGCCATCCTGGATGCGACCTGCTGTGGACCGACGAGGACGGCATCACCCGGCGCACCCTGGACGAAATCCCGCATTGGCGGGACATGCGGCGGTTCATGGGCGATCCCAGCACGGCGCTGCGCCGCCTGCTGGAGTGAAGCAGGGCCCGAAGGCCGGTCGCGGCCCTACTTCAGGTGCCCTACTTCAAGTGCTGGGCGAGATGCTTGTTCATCTCGAACATCGTGACCTTGTCCTTGCCGAAGACCTTGCGCAGCTTGTCGTCGGCGATGATCTCACGCCCATCGTCCGGGTTCTGCAGCTTGTTGGCCTTGATGTACTCCCACACTTTGCTGACCACCTCGCCCCGCGCCATCGTGCCCTTGCCGACAACGGCGGCCAGGTCGTCGGATGGCTGCAGCGGCTGCTGCAGCGCATTTGGCTTGTGGCCGGCTTTGGGCTTTTCCACAGTGGCGCCCTTCGGCGGTGCACTATCGGCTTGCTTTGCTGGGGCCTTGGTCATCGGTTTCACTCCGGAAAACGGCGTCAAGCCGCGGGTTGGCTAGTCCTTGGGACAAAAAGCAACGCGACGTGCAACCGGTTTGTCGCATCTCATTGCAATACGCAACTAAAACCCATTGGTCTGCAGTCATCCGGCCGGCTTCAGGCCGAAATCATAGGCGAGATGACGCCATGCCGTGTCCATCCGCCGGCCGTCCGGCGCGGTGCCCGGCGCCTTACGGGTGAACTCGCGGACCAGCGACCGCTTCACTCCGAACACCGCGTCGCTGTCGAGATAGGGGTCGCCCGCCGCGAAAACGTGCGTCACCAAGGTCTCATGACCCGGCGCCGCGATCATGAAGTGGACGTGCGCCGGGCGGTACGGATGGCGTTTGGACGCCTTCAGCATGTCGCCCACCGGGCCATCGTCCGGGATCGGGTAGTAGGCCGGCTGGATCGTCCAGAAATGAAACCGGCCCTGGGCGTCGGTGCGAAAACGGCCGCGCCCGGCCGCGTGCTGCAAACCCGGCAGTTGCACGTCGTAGAAGCCGTCCTTATCCGAGTGCCAGATATCCACGACCGCGCCGGCCAGCCGCTCACCGCCGGCCGATGCGACGGTGCCCTCGACCAGCAGCGGCTCGCCCGGCGAGCCCTGCGACACGTCCGCGCCCAGCGGCAGCTCGGGCGCGTCGCGCACGTAGAACGGGCCGAGCACGGTCGTCTCGGTAGCGCCGGCGGGCAGGCGGTGGTTGATCGCGTCCACCAGCATGGAGGCGCCGAGCGTGTCGGACAACAGGATGAACTCCTGCCGGGTGTCGCTGCACATCTGGCCGGTGCGCGTCAGGAACTCGACCGCGCTTTGCCACTCGGCAAAGCTCGGCTCCACGTCGCGGACGAAGTCGTGCAGGTGGCGCACGAGGCTGGCGATAATCATCCGGAGACGCGGGTCGGGCGTGTCTCCGAAACGCTCCAGCACCGCCTCGGTGATCGTGTGTTCGTTGAGGTCGGTCATAGCGCAGCTGCCTCCAATGCATCGGCCTAAGACGCCGGCGCTGGACTGCCGAGCCTATGCGGCGCGGGTCACGTTAGCAACATAGGCACATCCCGTGTTAGGCCGGGTCATTAGTCCCGGTGACCGGTGGACGGTCGATGATCTGACGGATTTGAGGGCTGACAGCGGAGTCTGCGGCGCCTACCGTCCGTCTTGGTCAAAAAGTCGGCCAGTATAACGGCCAAGCGGCGGGAGCAGGATATGGCCATCTCGATTGAGAAACTGGACCCATCACTGGCGGGGCGGGTCACTGGGCTGGATTTAACCCGACCGCTCGACACCGAGCAGGTCGCGGCGATTGAGGCCGGCATGGATGAGCATGCGGTCCTGGTGTTCCCGGCGCAGCGAATCATCGACGAGCAGCAGTTGGCGTTCACGCTGCACTTCGGCGCGCTGGAGGAGACCGCGGGCGGCAACGTCACCGCGAAGGATCAGCGCCGGCTCAACCCGCAGATGGCCGACGTGTCCAACCTCGACCAGCACGGCAAGCCGCTGGCCCGCGACGACCGGCGCCGCATGTTCAACCTAGGGAATCAGCTCTGGCATTCGGACAGCTCGTTCCGCGCGACCCCGGCGAAGTACTCGATCCTGTCGGGCCGCGTCGTCTCAACGTCGGGCGGCAACACCGAGTTCGCCGACATGCGGGCGGCCTATGATGCGCTGGATGAACGGACCCGCACCGAGGTCGAGGACCTCGTCTGCGAGCACTCGCTGATGTATTCGCGCGGCGCCCTCGGGTTCGACGCGCTCACCGCCGAGGAGCGCGCCCTGTTTGCGCCGGTGCGGCAGCGCCTGGTGCGCACGCATCCGAAGACGGGGCGTCGGTCGCTGTACCTGTCGTCGCACGCCGGCTCGATCGTGGGATGGCCGGTGCCAGAGGCGCGCGCCTTCCTGCGCGACCTCACGGAGCACGCGACGCAGCCGCAGTTCGTCTATGTGCACCGCTGGCAGCCATTCGACTTGTTAGTGTGGGACAACCGGCAGACCATGCACCGCGTCCGTCGCTTCGACGCCGACCAGGTGCGCGACATGCGCCGCACCACCGTCGCGGGGGATGGGCCGACCTACCAGCAGGCCGCGGCGGTGTAGCGCTTACGAACGAACCACGATCGGCAAAAGCCGGTCGGGACAACGATAACGGAGGAAACAATGCGGCTTTACGACTGGCACATCGCGCCCAATCCGCGCCGTCTGCACATTTTCTTGTCCGAGAAGGGCATCACGCTCGATCTCGTTGAGGTCGGCCAGGACGACCTGACCCTGGCGCCGTGGTTCAAGGAGCGATATCCGCACATGATGGTGCCGATGCTCGAGCTGGACGACGGCACCTGCATCGGCGAGGCGATGGCGATCTGCCAATATCTTGAGGAGCTGCATCCTGAGCCACCGCTGATGGGCGTCGATGCGAAGGATCGCGCCATCGTCGCGATGTGGGAGAAGCGGGCCAACGAGGAGGGCATGCTGCCGGCCTCGGAGCTGTTCCGCAACACGCACCCGAGATTTGCCGACCGCGGCCTGACGGGCTCGGCCGCGCCGATTCCGCAAATTCCGGCGTTGTGCGACCGCGGGCGGGCGCGGCTGGAGCGGTTCTTTGCGAAGTTCGACCGGCAGTTGCAGGACAGCGCCTTCGTCGCCGGCTCGCGTTTCACGGTGGCCGACGCGACAGCCTTGTGCGCGGTGGACTTCGCCGGCTGGTCCGAGGTGAAGATTCCCGACGGGCACAGCCACCTGCGCCGCTGGTATGACGCCGTCACCGCCCGGCCTAGCGCCAAGGCCTGAAACGCCACGGGAAAACACAGATCGGCTCAGCCGCCGGGCGAGAACACCCTCGACAGCAAGCCGTGGGCAGAGGCTGGCGCCGCATTCGGCCCGACCGTTATGGTCGCCGTCATCCCCGCGGCGAGGTGGACCGTGTCGGGCACCTGGTCGATGTGGATGCGCACCGGGATACGCTGCGCCAGCCGGACCCAGGTGAACACCGGGTTCACCGTGGCCAGGCCCAGATCGCCGGCGACGGTGTTCGGCGTGTTGATGCCGCGGGCGACGCTCTCCACGTGCCCAAGCACCGGGTCCGGATAGCCCATCAGCGCCGCCATGGCCGGGTCGCCGACGTGGATGCCGCTGAGTTTGGTTTCCTCGAAGTAGCCCGCCACCCAGAAGCTGTCGCTGTCCAGCACCGAAATGTTGCGCGCGCCCTTGGTGGCGTAGTCGCCCTCCCGCAGCAGCAGGTTGGTGACATAGCCATCCGCCGGAGACAGCACGTGGGTGCGCTGCAGATCGATGCGGGCTTGATTGGCCTGCGCGACCGCACTGGCGAGGGTGGCGGCTGCAATTTCCGAATCACTGCGATAGCGCTGCTGCTCCTCCTGCGAGGTGGACAGCGTCGTGAGGTCGGCGCGCCGCTTGGCCTTGAACCGCCCCGGGTTTCCCGGAGGCGTTTTGGTGTGTGTTATGCGGCGATCAGCGTGTCCGCAAGTGCGGCGTCGTAGGCGGCCTCGGCCTCGGCAGGCGGGATGTTGCCAATCGGTTCGAGCAGGCGGCGGTTGTTGAACCAGTCCACCCACTCCAGAGTGGCGAACTCGACGGCCTCGAAGGAACGCCATGGACCACGCCGATGGATCACCTCGACCTTGAACAGGCCGTTGATCGTCTCGGCCAGGGCATTGTCGTAGGAGTCGCCGACGCTGCCGACCGAGGGCGCGATGCCGGCCTCGGCGAGCCGCTCCGTGTAGCGCAGCGCAAGGTATTGCGACCCGCGGTCGGAATGATGCACCAGACCGTCTCCCTTGGCAGGGCGGCGCTCGTGCAGCGCCTGCTCCAGGGCGTCCAGCACGAAGCTGGCATGAGCGGTCCGCGAGACCCGCCAGCCGACGATGCGCCGGGCAAACACGTCGGTAACAAAGGCCACGTAGACGAACCCGGACCACGTCGCGACATAGGTGAAATCGCTGACCCACAAGGCGTTCGGCCGTGGGGCCTTGAACCGCCGGTTGACCTGATCGAGCGGGCAGGCCGCGGCCGGGTCGGGGATGGTGGTGCGGATCTTCCTGCCCCGCACCGCCCCTTGCAGGCCCATCGCCCGCATCAGCCGTGCAACCGTGCAGCGGGCGGCCACGATCCCCTCGCGGGCGAGCTGCCGCCAAACCTTGCGCGCGCCGTAGACTTGGAAGTTCGTCTCAAACACGCGCCGGATCTCGACCGCCAGCGCCGCATCGCTCCTGGCCCGCGCCGGCCGCCTGCCGGGGTCGGCACACCGCGCCGCATGCTCGTGGTAAGTCGACGGGGCGATCGGCAGCACCCTGCAGATCGGCTCGACCCCGTAGGCGGTGCGGTGATCGTCAATGAAGGCGATCATCGCTTGAACGGGCGGTCGAGCTCCGCCTGGGCAAAATACGCCGACGCCTTGCGCAGGATCTCGTTGGCCTGGCGCAACTCGCGCACTTC
>JANXVC010000208.1 GCA_025351925.1 Rhodospirillales bacterium
CGCGCATCGCCCACCACATCGACTTCCCCGACTACTCGGCAGATGAGCTGTTCCGCATTTCGGAGCTGATGGCGACGTCCATGCACTACCGCTTCGACGAGTCCGGCCAGACGGCGATGCGGGAGTATATCACGCTCCGCATGCAGCAACCGCGGTTCTCCAATGCGCGCTCCATTCGGAATGGCATCGACCGCGCGCGGCTGCGTATGGCGAACCGGCTGTTTGCTGGGCGCGAGCAGCCGTTTGACCGGGTGGCGCTAGAGACAATCACGGCAGAGGACATCCGGGTCAGCCGCGTCTTCACACAGGCAGAGGGCTGAAGGACAGCGAACAAGCTGCTTCGGACTGAGCGTTAGGGGAGTGAGCGATGCCGTATCGCCGTACGACATTATCCAAGTTCATTATTGAAGATCAGCGCCGGACAGCGACGCCTGAACCGGGGCTGACATCGTTGCTGAACGACATACAGACCGCCTGCAAGCTGATTGCCGTGGCGGCCTCCCGCGGCGCCGTCGCTGTGGTGGGCGGCGTGCAAACCCAGGTCAACGTGCAGGGCGAGCAACAGAAGCCACTCGATGTCATCGCCAACGACATCATGGTCGGCACCTGCGAATGGGGTGGCCAGCTCGCCGGCATGGTGTCGGAGGAGATGGACCAGCCCTACGACATTCCGGCACTGTATCCGCGTGGCCGCTATTTGCTGGTGTTCGACCCGCTGGACGGTTCGTCCAACATCGACGTCAACATGCCCGTCGGCACGATTTTTTCAGTATTGCGCTGTCCCGAAGGGGTGTCGGAGCCGACGCTAGAGGATTTTCTGCAGCCGGGCACCGCACAGGTCGCCGCGGGTTATGCCATCTACGGGCCGACCGCGATGATGGTGCTCACGCTCGGTGCCGGGGTGCACGGCTTCACGCTGGACCCAGAGATTGGGGCGTTCACCCTGACTCATCCCGGCATGACGATCCCTACCGAGACCCGCGAGTTTGCGGTCAACGTCTCTAACGAGCGGTTCTGGGAGCCGCCGGTGCGCCGCTACGTCGATGAATGCATCGAAGGCGCCGCCGGGCCGCGTGGTGCGGACTTCAATATGCGCTGGATCGCCTCGATGGTGGCCGAAGTGCATCGCATCCTAGTGCGCGGCGGGCTGTTCATGTATCCGCGCGACACCAAGGACATCACCAAGCCGGGGCGGCTGCGGCTGATGTATGAAGCGAATCCGATGGCGATGATCATGGAGCAGGCCGGCGGTGCCGCATCGACCGGGCGCAGGCGCATCTTGGAGATCGCGCCCGAAGGCATCCATCAGCGCGTGCCGGTGATTCTTGGGTCGCGTACGGAGGTCGAGCGGCTAGTGCGATACCACGCGGAGTACGACGCCGGGACGGATGCGCCGTTCACGACGCCGCTGTTCAACGCCCGTAGCCTGTTCCGTACCGCCTGATCAACCGGGGTAAGCCCATGTCACAGAAGCATCCGGTCATCGCTATCACGGGGTCCTCAGGCGCCGGCACGACGACTGTCACCACCACGTTCGAGCAGATCTTCCGGCGCGAGGGCGTCGAAGCGGCAATCGTCGAAGGCGACTCGTTTCACCGCTACGATCGCTTAGCGATGCGTGAGTTGCTGGCGGACGCCGTGGCGCACGGTCGCAACCTCAGCCACTTCGGACCCGAGGCCAATCTGTTTGCGGAACTGGAGGAGCTATTTCGCGCTTACGGCCAGACCGGCGCCGGCAAGGCGCGCAAATACTTGCACAACACCGAGGAGGCCGCGCCGTACCGCCAGGACCCTGGCACCTTCACGCCGTGGGAGGATATCCCGTCGGGCACCGACCTGATGTTCTACGAGGGGCTGCACGGCGGCGTCGTCACCCCGGAGGTGAATATCGCACGGCATGTGGATCTGCTGGTCGGTGTGGTGCCGATCATCAACGTCGAGTGGATCCAGAAGCTGCATCGCGACAAGAAGACCCGCGGCTACTCGCATGAGGCGGTGGTCGATACGATCCTGCGCCGCATGCCGGACTACGTGAACTACATCTGCCCGCAGTTCTCCGAGGCGCACGTGAATTTCCAGCGCGTGCCGACGGTCGATACCTCGAACCCGTTCATCGCCCGCGACGTGCCGAATGCGGATGAGAGCATGCTGGTGATCCGGTTCCGCAACCCGAAAGGCATCGACATGCCATACCTGCTGTCGATGCTGCACGACAGCTTTATGTCGCGCGCCAACACCATCGTCTGCCCCGGCGGCAAGATGCCGCTGGCGATGCAGCTGATCTTCACGCCGATGATCCTGCAGCTGATGGATCGCAAGAAGCGTTTGTAGCAATTACACAATAACAGGGAGAGTAGGCGTGGCACTTGTATCGATGCGGCAGTTGCTGGATCACGCTGCCGAGCACGAATACGGCATTCCGGCGTTCAACGTGAACAACATGGAGCAGGTGCAGGCCATCATGCAGGCCGCGCATGAGTGCGACAGCCCGGTAATCCTGCAGGGCTCCGCCGGCGCACGGAAATATGCCGGCGAGCCGTTCCTGCGCCACCTGATCGAGGCCGCGGTCGAGAGCTGGCCGCACATCCCGGTCGTCATGCACCAGGACCACGGCGGCAGCCCGGCGGTATGCCAGCGCTCCATCCGCTCCGGCTTCACCAGCGTGATGATGGACGGTTCGCTGCACGAGGACATGAAGACGCCGGCAGACTACGCCTATAATGTCATGACCACGCAGCGGGTCGTTGAAATGGCGCATGCCGTGGGCGTATCGGTCGAGGGCGAACTGGGCGTGCTCGGCTCATTGGAGACTGGCGAGGCGGGCGAGGAGGACGGCTCAGGCGCCGAGGGCAAGATGTCGCATGACCAATTGCTGACCGACCCGGAGCAGGCGGCGGAATTCGTGCGCGACACCGGGGTGGACGCGCTGGCAATCGCCATCGGCACCAGCCACGGCGCATACAAGTTCTCGCGCAAGCCGACCGGGGACATTCTGGCCATCGGCCGCATCAAGGAGATCCACGCCCGCATCCCGGACACGCATCTGGTGATGCACGGGTCGTCATCGGTGCCGCAGGAGTGGCTTGACGTGATTCGGGAGTACGGCGGCGAGATCAAGGAGACCTACGGCGTGCCGGTGTCGGAGATCCAGGAGGGCATCCGGCACGGCGTGCGCAAGATCAACATCGACACCGATATACGGCTGGCAATGACCGGGGCGATGCGGCGGCTGATGGCGCAGAAGCCGGAGGAGTTCGATCCGCGCAAGTTCTTTGCCGCCGCAGTGACGGCGACGCGGGAGCTGTGCAAGGAGCGCTTCGTGGCATTCGGCTGCGCGGGGAATGCCGGGAAGATCAAGCCGGTGCCGCTGGACCGGATGAGCGAGCTGTATGCGAAGGGGAGCCTGCGGCCTTCGGTGCACTGATCTCTCAGTCTCTGAGCCGGTGCATTGTGTCTTTCAGCGCCGGGTAGAGGTCTGTGTAGATGTCGAACAGGCGGTGATAGGTTTCCTGGGCCACTGCGTTCGGCTCGGCGCGGGATATCAGCGTGACCCAGCCATCGGCGGCCTGGGCAGGGGTGACTAGACCCACGCCAAGGCCGGCGAGCAATGCCGCACCCAGGGCTGCCTCGACGTTTTGCTCAATCGTCTGGACAGGGTAGCCGCTGATGTCGGCGGCAATTTGCATCCATAGGTCGGAATACGCTGCACCGCCCACGACAATCAGTTTGTTGTCGAGTGATTGCAAGTTGCGGCGGCCGGCCTCGATGTTGTGGCGCAGCGCGTATGTCACGCCCTCCAGCACGGCGCGATACAGGTGCTCGCGTGTGTGAAACAGGCTGAGCCCGACGAAGGCGCCGCTGGCCCGACCGTCCCATACCGGACTGCGCTCGCCCATGAGATACGGCAAGAACATCACGCCGTCCGACCCCGCAGCGACTGCCTTTGCCTCGGCGTCGAGCGCAGACAGCGGCAGCGCCGCGCCGAGTTGCTCCTGGAACCAGGATACCGAGGCGCCAGCGGTGATCGCGCCACCAAACACGTAAAGATCGTTCAGACCGTTGAACACGTGCGGCATGGCGATCAGGCCGTGCCGCGCATCGGCCGTCTGCGCGATGCTGCCCCAGCACATGCTGGTG
>JANXVC010000234.1 GCA_025351925.1 Rhodospirillales bacterium
TGGTCGCCGCGCATCGCATCGAGGATCAGGCGTTCATAGGCTTCCAGCACATCGCCGAGCAGACCGGTGTCATGCATCGCGAATTGCAGGCTGAGTTTGTCCAGCCGCATGCCCGGCCCGGGGCGCTTGCCGTAGAACGACAGCGACATCTTCGAGGCGTCCGCGAGGTCGAACGTCAGGTGGTCCGGCCCCTGCGCGCCGACGCCCGATCCCACGGGGAACATGCTCTTGGGCGGCTCGCGGAAGGCGATGGAGATGATCCGCTGCCCCTCTGCGAGCCGCTTGCCAGTACGCAGGAAGAACGGCACGCCGGCCCAGCGCCAGTTGTCGATCGAGCATTTCAGGGCGATGAAGGTCTCGGTATCCGATTCCGGATCGACGCCCTCCTCCGCTCGGTATCCGGTATACTGCCCGCGCACGACGTCGGTGGGCTGGATCGGCGACATGCTGCGGAAGACCTTGTTCTTCTCCTCGCTGATCGGCGCGGGTTCCAGGGCGGTCGGGGGCTCCATCGCCATGAACCCGAGGATCTGGAACAGATGCGTCACCACCATGTCGCGATACGCGCCGGTCGCCTCGTAGAATCCGGAGCGTTTGCCAAGTCCCAGCGTCTCCGGCACGTCGATCTGCACGTGGTCGATGAAGTTGCGGTTCCAGATCGGCTCGAACAGCCCGTTGGCGAAGCGGAATGCCAGAATGTTCTGCGCCGGCTCCTTGCCCAGGAAATGATCGATCCGGAAGATCTGGTCTTCCGAAAACACTTCATGCAACCGGGCGTTCAGCGATACGGCGCTGGCGAGGTCGGTGCCGAACGGCTTTTCCATGATGATCCGGGACCGCTCAACCAGACCCGCGCGCGCCAGCAGCTGCACCGCCGACAGGGCTGCGTTGGGCGGCACGCTCAGATAGTGCATCCGGCGACTCTCGCCGCCCACTGCTTGCTCGGCCTGCTCCACCGCCGTCCGGAGCACGTCGGCGCCCGCATTGATCGGGACATAGTCCAGGGTCTCCGCAAAGGCTGCCCAATCGGCCTCATTCAGCTTTCGGCTGGAGAACTGGTCCAGGGCCTCGCGCGCGAAGACACGGAAGGCGTCGGGCGTAAGGTCGTCCAGCGAGACGCCGATGATCCGGCAGCCAGGGATGAACCCGGCGCTCGACAGGTGGAACAGGCCCGGCAGCAGCTTCCGCCGGGACAGGTCGCCCGTGGCGCCCACCAAAATGACGACCTGCGGATACTTCGGACCGACGCCTGGACGGACTTTCCTCAATGTATTCGTCCCATCTTGGTGATGCTCCGAGCGGTATCGGTAGCGGAGCCTAACACAGGTGGATGCGGTGCCGGCATTTCCCATCGACCGCCCGCGGCTGTTTCCATCATGCGGTCCAGATGCTTTGCTAGGCTCCTATCGCAGCCGAGTAGGGGGAGCACCAGCCATGTCGCCTGAGGATCTGCACTATTTGCCGCTGCTCGATGTGTCGGAACGCATGCGGCGGCGCGAACTCTCGCCGGTGACGCTGCTGGCGGCGACCCTCGACCGGATCGCCCGGCTGGACGGCGCGGCGCGCAGCTATACGACGCTGCTGGCGGACCGCGCCCGCGCCTCGGCTGAACGGGCCGCGACGGAGATCGCCGCCGGCGTCTGGCGCGGCCCGCTGCACGGCGTTCCGCTCGCGGTCAAGGACCTGTGCGCGACCAGCTTCGCGCCGACCAGCGGCGGCATGCCGTTGCTGCGGAACTCGATCCCGGACCACGACGCCACGGTCGTGCAGCGGCTGGAGGACGCGGGCGCGGTGATCATCGGCAAGCTGAAGATGACCGAGGGCGCCTACACCAGCCACCACCCCGACGATCCCACGCCGCGCAACCCGTGGAACCCTGCGCACTGGGTCGGCTCGTCTTCAACGGGGTCGGGCGTGGCGACGGCGCTGGGCCTGTGTTTCGGGTCGCTCGGCTCGGATACCGGGGGGTCCATCCGGTTTCCCTCCGCCACCTGCAGTCTCACTGGGATCAAGCCGACCTGGGGCCGGGTCAGCCGGCATGGCATCCTGCCGCTGGCCGCGTCGCTCGACCATGTCGGGCCCATGGCGCGCAGTGCTGCCGACGCGGCGGCGATCCTGGGGGTGATCGCCGGTGCGGACCCGAGCGACCCCACAGCGATCCAGGACCCGGTGCCCGACTACTTGGCGGAGTTGGGGCAGGGCATCCGCGGGGTCACCATCGGGGTGGACCGCGCCTATAACGGCGACGGCATCGACGCCGAGGTCACCGACGCGGTGCACGCGGCTGAAGAGATGTTGACGGCCCTCGGAGCGCGATTTCGAGAAGTCAGCTTGCCGCCGACCGACGCGCTGCTGCGCGGCTGGATTCCGTTCTGCGCGGTCGAGACGGCGATCGCGCATCAGGCGACCTATCCGTTGCACGCTGGCGCGTACGGCCCGGACCTCGCCAACCTGATCGAGCACGGACGGCGGATGACCGCGGTCGAGTTCGGCGCGATTATGCATGAACGGCTGGAGTTCTCCGGGCGGCTGGCAGCACTGTTCCAGGACGTGGACCTGCTGCTCATGCCGACGATGCCGGTGCCGGTGCCGAGCCTGGACCGCATGGCGGAATACGGCCAGGACGACGGCGTGCTGCTACGCATGCTGCGCTTCACCGCGCCGTTCAACTTCGCCGGCAACCCGACGATCACCCTGCCGAGCGGCATCGACGCGGCGGGTCTGCCGCTCAGCCTGCAGCTTGTCGGACCCCACGTGTCGGAGGCGCTGCTGTGCCGCGCTGGTCACGCCTTCCAGCAGCGCACCGATTGGCATGTCCGCCGGCCGCCGGAGCCATAGGCAATCACCGGTCGCAAGGGCAGACTATTCAGCAGCAGAAATATCAAGTTGGAGGCATAGGTCATGGATCTCGGGCTTAAGGGGCGCCGCGCGCTCGTCACCGGCGGCACGAAAGGGATTGGCCGCGCCATCGCGGAGTGCTTTGCCCAGGAGGGCGTGGATGTCGCCCTCTGCGCCCGCAACGCAGGCGAGGTAGAGGAGGCGACAGTCGCGCTGCGCAGCCGGGGCGTCCAGGCGTTCGGGCAGGCGCTCGACGTTGCGGACGGCACAGCGCTGCACGGCTTCGTGCAGGCGGCGGCATCGGCGCTGGGCGGGCTGGATATGATCG
>JANXVC010000246.1 GCA_025351925.1 Rhodospirillales bacterium
GTCGGTGACTGGGTGCTGGCGATCGGCAACCCGTTCGGGCTTGGCGGCTCCGTCACCGCTGGTATCGTCAGCGCTCGCGGACGTGACATTCGGCAGGGGCCGTATGACGATTTCATCCAGACTGACGCGGCCATTAACCGCGGCAACTCCGGCGGGCCGCTATTCAACATGTCCGGCGAGGTCATCGGCATCAACACGGCCATCTACTCGCCATCCGGCGGTTCGGTCGGCATCGGATTCTCGGTCCCGGCGAATCTCGCGAAGTCCGTCGTGGCGCAGTTGCGCGAGTACGGCCATGCCCGTCGCGGCTGGCTGGGCGTGCGCATCCAGCAGGTGACGCCGGACATCGCCGAGAGCATCGGCCTGAAAGATACCACAGGCGCAATGGTCGCCGGCGTGAATGAGGGCGGTCCGGCCGACACGGCAAAAATCCATAACGGCGACATTATCCTGAAATTCAACGGCCAGGACGTGAAGGAAATGAAGTCGCTGCCGCGCATCGTGGCCGAGACGGTGATCGGTAAGGACGTGCCGGTTCTGCTGTGGCGCGACGGCAGGGAGGTCACGGTGCAGGCGTCGGTGGGCGAGCTGCCGGACGAGATCCAGCAGGTCGCCGCGACGCCGCTGCCGGGCCGCATGCCGGAAAACCGCACATCGGAGATCTCGGGCCTCGGCGCGCGGCTGTCGCCGATCACCGACGACCTGCGCGACAAGTTCAAGCTGTCTCAGGACCAAAAGGGCGTTGTGGTGACCGACGTCATGCCGGACGGCAATGCCGCCGGCCGCGGCCTGAAGCCCGGTGACGTGATCGTCGAGGTGCAGCAGGAGGCGGTGTCCAGCCCAGCCGAGGTCCAGGAGCGTATGGACCGCTATCGCAAGCAGAACCGCAAGACTGTGCTGATGCTGATCCAGAGCGGCGACGGCCTGCGTTGGGTGCCGGTACCACTGGCGGCTGACAGCAACAACAAGCCGGGCTGAGCCAACCGGGCCCGGTTCAAAATCCGGGCCCGCCGCCATGCCGCATCCCGAGACCTGGCTGAAGGTCATGCCGGACGGGTTGTTTTGCGAACCCGGCGGCTTCTATATGGACCCGCTGCGCCCGGTGGCCCGCGCCATCATTACTCACGCACACGCCGACCACGCCCGTCCCGGCCATGATGCCGTGCTGGCCAGCCCCGAGACACTGGCGCTCATGGATGTGCGTATGGGCGAGGGTCGGGCCGGCGCCGTCCAGCAGGCGCTGCGCTATGGCGAGGCAATCACCATCGGCGAGGTCCGCGTCTGGATGCAGCCGGCTGGCCATGTGCTGGGCAGCGCGCAGGTCGCGATGGAGTGGCGTGGCAGCCGGGCGGTGGTGAGTGGCGACTACAAGCGGCAGCCCGATCCCACTTGCCTGCCGTTCGTCCCGATCCCCTGCGACGTCTTCGTCACCGAGGCGACCTTTGCGTTGCCGGTGTTCCGCCATCCGCCCGCCGAGCATGAGATTGCAAAATTGCTCGACAGTGTGTCGCTGTTTCCTGAACGCACCCACGTTGTTGGCGCCTACGCGCTCGGCAAGGCGCAGCGGCTGATCGCATTGCTGCGCCAGGCCGGCTGGGACCGGCCGATCTACCTGCACGGCGCGCAAATTCCGCTATGCACCGCCTATGGCCGCCTCGGTATCCCGCTGGGCGAGCTGCTGCCGGCCACTGTTGCCGAGAAGGACAAGCTGAAGGGGGCTATCGTCATCGCACCCCCCAGCGCCATCGCCGACCGCTGGGCGCGGCGTTTGGCCGAACCCGTCGTGTGCAACGCCTCCGGCTGGATGCGCGTCCGGCAGCGCGCCCGCAGCAAAGGGGTTGAGCTGCCGCTGGTGATCTCGGACCACTGTGACTGGGACGAGCTGAACCAGACGCTCGACGAGGTCGCGGCGCCGGAGGTTTGGGTGACGCACGGGCGGGAGGAGGCGCTGATCCACGAGGCGGCCAAGCGCGGCATCCGTGGCCGGGCGCTGCGCCTGGTCGGTTACGGCGATGAGCAGGAAGACCTGCCAGAGGCGGCGAAGACGGAGCCCACGGTGGCATGATCGCCTTCGCCGAGCTGTTGGAGCGGTTGGTGTTCACGCCGGGCCGTCTGGCCAAGGTCGCCCTGTTGCGGCGCTACTTCGCCACGCAGCCGGACCCTGACCGCGGCTTTGGCCTCGCCGCGCTGACCGGCGAGCTGGCGTTTCAGGCCGCCAAGCCGGCCATGATCCGCGCCCTGGTCGAGGAGCGCACCGATCCCGTGCTGTTCGCCATGTCGCGCGACTACGTGGGCGACCTCGCCGAGACCGTCGCGCTGATCTGGCCCGCGGCGCCCAGCAACGCCGGGCCGCCGCGGATGACCGAGGTCGTGCAGACCCTGATCAGCACGCCGAAATCCGAACTGCCCTTCGTGCTGACCGGTTGGCTCGACGCTTCGGATGCCTCGGTCCGCTATGCACTGATAAAACTGATCACCGGTGAGCTGCGCGTCGGCGCGTCGGCGCGGCTGGCGAAGGTCGCCTTGGCCGAGGTCGCCGAGGGACGGATCGCTGCCGATGAGATCGAGGAGGTCTGGCACGGCCTGACGCCGCCCTACACGCCGCTATTTGCCTGGATCGGGGGTAGCGGCCCGCGTCCCGACCCCGCCGGCGCACCGGTGTTTCGCTCCCCCATGCTGGCCCATCCGCTGGAGGCTCCCGACATCGCGGCGCTCATCCCGTCGGCATTTCGCGCCGAGTGGAAGTGGGACGGTATTCGCGTCCAGCTCGTGGCGACGCCGCTGGGCCGGCGCATTTTCTCCCGCGGCGCCGACGACATCTCGGGCGCATTCCCCGAGATCGTCGAGGCGATGGCGTTTCACGGCGTACTGGATGGCGAGCTGCTGGTGCTGCGCGACGGCCAGGTGGCGCCGTTTGCCGACCTGCAGCAGCGGCTCAACCGCAAGGCGCCGGGCGCGAAGGCGCAGCGCGACTATCCCGTGGCCGTCCGCCTGTATGACCTGCTGTTCGACGAGGCCGAGGACCTGCGCCCGCTGCCGTTCGACACGCGCCGCGAGCGGCTTGAGGCCTGGTATGCCCGGCACAGCCCGCCCCGCATGGACCTGTCCGAGCTGATCCCGTTCACCACGGTGGACGAACTCTCGGTGATTCGCGACGGCACGCGCGCCGCCAGCATCGAGGGGCTGATGCTGAAGCGCGGCGACAGCGCCTATGTGCCCGGCCGGCCAAAAGGCCAGTGGTGGAAATGGAAGCGCGACCCGCTCACCATTGACGCCGTGGTGATGTACGCGCAGCGCGGCCATGGCAAGCGCAGCAGCTATTATTCCGACTACACCTTCGGATTATGGCGGGAGGACGGCGAGCTGGTGCCGGTCGGTAAGGCCTACTCCGGCTTTACCGACGCCGAACTCGTGACGCTCGACCGCTGGATACGCAATCACACGACCAACCGCTTCGGACCCGTCCGCGAGGTGGAGCACGGCCTGGTGCTGGAGATCGCATTCGACGCGGCGCAGCGCAGCAACCGGCACAAGTCCGGCGTGGCGCTGCGTTTCCCGCGCGTGGCCCGAGTCCGCATGGACAAGCCGGCGATCGAGGCCGATCAGCTCGATACGCTGATGCGGCTGATCGAGCCCGGCGCGGTTCAGGCGTAGCCGGCGGATTGGATCTTTCGTGGCCGATCTGTCGATCAGTGCGATAGCGCGCTTTTCCGGCTCGACGCTGGGCAGGAAACGCGGCCATAGTGCCACTGGCTAATTTCTGGCCGCTTGGAAGAACTTCTTAACGGTTGGAGTTTTAAGCTGATTGGGCACAACCTCTTGGTAGGCAGCGCGTCTTGAGCGGCCTGCTTGCGCCGGGTCGGGCGCGCCCCGCTCCCGGCCCGCCCGAGCAGCGATCCACGCGCGCCGCCTTCTTCGTCGCGGGGTTCGGCATGGCGGCCTGGGCGCCGCTCGTGCCCTATGCCAAAGACCGCCTCGCCATCGATGAGGGCACGCTCGGCCTGCTGCTGCTCTGCCTTGGTGCCGGCTCCATCGCGACCATGCCGCTCGCCGGGGCGTTGGCGGCGCGCTTCGGCTGCCGTCGCGCCATCTGGGCCGCAAGCCTGATCATCTGCATCGCCCTGCCGCTGCTCGCCACCGCAGGCACCGTCCCGCTGCTCGCGGCCTCATTGATGCTGTTCGGCGCCGGCGTCGGCACTGTTGATGTCGTCATCAATATTCAGGCCGTCATCGTGGAGCGGGCCGCGGGCCGCGCGATGATGTCCGGGTTTCATGGCCTGTTCAGCGTCGGCGGCATCGCGGGTGCCGCGGGCGTGAGCGCCATGCTCTGGAGCGTCGGATCGCCCCTGTTCGCAACCCTGTGCGTCGCCGGTCTCATCGTGGTTGTGCTGCTCATCTTCGGACCCACGCTGCTGCCCTACGGCGGCAGTAGGGACGGACCGGTCTTCGCATTGCCGCGCGGCGCCGTCCTGCTGATCGGTGGCCTCTGCTTCATCTCCTTTTTGGCTGAGGGCGCCATGCTGGATTGGAGCGCCCTTATCCTGACCGACCTGCACGGCGTGAACCCGGTCCGCTCCGGGCTAGGCTATGCGGTATTCTCCGTCGCGATGACGGCGGGGCGCCTATCGGGCGACCGCATCGTGCATTCCCTGGGCGGGCGCCTGGTGCTGCTATGCGGCGGAACCTGTGCCGCCGCCGGCATAGTGCTCGCCGTGCTTGCCTCCGGCGAGCTTTCCACCCTGGCCGGTTTCGCCCTGGTTGGCCTGGGCGCGTCCAACATCGTGCCGGTGCTCTACTCCGCCCTTGGCCGCCAGAGCGCGATGCCCGCCAACCTCGCGGTGTCGGCCGTCACCACCCTTGGCTACTCCGGCATCCTCACCGGGCCGGCAGGGATCGGCTTTGTCGCCCATGCGGCCGGTCTGCCCGCGGCCTTCCTGGGCGTGGCGGCGCTGCTCCTGATCATTGCGGCGTGCTCCGGTGCCGCAATGCGGGGCAGCGCAGGCGATCACTGAACAAGGGTCTCGCTTACGACTTCAACGAGCGAGCGAGGGGAGCACCGATAGCACCAGCAATGCAGCCATGACGGCGTTGAACGTCCGGAGCTGCAACGGCGAACGCAGGACGCGGCCAGCGCCGGCGCCGAACAGCGACCAGAGCAGGGTGCAGGGGATGGCGAGCACGGTGAACATGGTCCCGAGCACCAGGATCTGCGCCACCAGCCCGTTTTCCGGCGCAGTGTAGGTCGTGGTCGTGGCGACCGCCATAATCCAGGCCTTGGGGTTCACCCATTGAAACAGCGCCGCGGCGGCAAACCCCATGGGTGCCGCGCGGCTCGGGCCATCCGGCAGCGTAACCGAACCGGCACGGGCGATGCTCCAGGCAATCCAGAGGATCCAGGCGCCGCCAACCCAGCGCAGCGCGGTGTGCAGGCCGGGATGTGCGGCGAGCGGGCCGGCCAGGCCCAGCCCCACGATCACCACCATCACGCCGAAGCCGAGGGCAATGCCCAGCATATGCGGAACGGTCGCGCGCACGCCGTTATTCGCCGCCGAGGTCGCGACCATGATGTTGTTCGGCCCGGGCGTCACCGAGGTCGCGAAGGCAAACAGGGCGAACGCTGCGATATGCGGCGGCATCTTCGTGGTCCCGACGGAGTATGATCTCTGGATTTCTAGCACGGAACCGCAAGCCGGACTGCACTGGCAATGCCGCCAATTATCAGCGCAGCGCGAGACGGGCCAGAACGGCGCTCAGCAACGCATCCATCGGCACCTCTCGCGGCAGCCGTCCGTCGATCATCAGCACCGCAAAACCGTGTACGAGCGACCATGCGGCCATGGCGTTTGCCAACCCATCCAGGTCCGGGCGGGGCTGCTCCGACGCATCCGCCACCGCTGCCCGCAGGGCCGCGAACGCCTGCTGAGCAGCGTCTCGCAAGGCCGGTCGTTCGTGGTCCAGGCGGTCACCGCGGAACATCAGCAGGAACAAGTTCGGATGGGCACGCGCGAATTCGACATAGGCCGCCCCCATCGCGACAAGCGGAGCCGGGTCGTCGGGTCCCGATTGCGCCATGGCGGTGAGCAGGTGTTCGCGAAAACGCCGGTAGCCCACGGCGGCGAGCTCGCTGAGCAAACCGGTAAGGTCGCCAAAGTGATGGGTCGGCGCCGCGTGCGACACCCCGGCGACGCGTGCGGCGGCGCGCAGCGTTAGGCCCGTGATGCCGTCGCGCTCCAGCAGCGCCTCCGCTGCCGCCAGCAGTGCCGGGGCCAGCGCGCCGTGATGGTAGGGTGGCTTCATGGTCGCCTCATAATCTAGACGATGCAAAGATATAGCTTGACCCACCTTCTGGCGCTCTGCATCTTTGCATTGTAAAGATGGAGGCGGCGTTGGGTCTATTTGGTGTTATCGTTGGATTGCATGCGGCTGGCGGAAGCATTGCGTTGCTCGCCGGCCCGATCCCGATGATGGCCGCCAAGGGCGGTCCTCTGCATCGGCGGGCTGGCTTGGTCTATGCGGCGGCGATGCTCGTCACCGCCGTTTCCGGCTTGTGCCTCGCAATCATGGTCAGCGATGTCCTCCTGCTGGTCATCGCCGTATTCAGCTTCTTCCTGGTGTTCACGGGAATCCGCGCATTGGCGCGCCGTCGCGGTCAGCCTTCGGGCATCCCTGCTTACGTTGTCCCATGGGCCGCCCTAATATTTGGCATCGCACTGCTCGTGCGCGGGGCGGCGCTGTCCGATGTCACAAGCCTGTTCTTCGGGCTGGGCGGCATCACCTTGGCTGTCCGTGAGCTCCGAGCGCTGCGCAACGCGGATACGCAGTGGCTGGTCATGCACATCACGGCGATGCTGGGTGCCTACATCGCGACATTCAGCGCATTTCTCGTGGTCAACATCGGCTTCGTGCCCAAGCCGCTGCTGTTCATCGTGCCAACGCTCATCGGCACGCCGTTTATCGCCTGGATGGTCATGCGCACACAACGGCAGCAAACTGTCGGCATGCAGCCGTAGGCGCCCAGGCGCGGCGGCGAGCCCCCCGGAGCCTCTCCGGCGACCCGTATAGCACGGACCGCCGGGATGGGCCGTTACTGGGCGGGCGACTGCATCGGCATCTGCGTCGGCATTTGGCCTGACATCGGCATCTGGCCTGACATCGGCGCTGCTCCGCCGCGAGCGCTGTTCAGGCTCTGCTCATTAAGCTGGTCGGTGGCGGCGCTTCCGGCATTACGCGATGCGCCCATATGGCCGCGTGTCGAATGGTGCATCGCTGCGTGCGGATGGTGCATCGTACGATGATGCGAGGTCGCAGCGCTGGCGGCCACTGCAAACGAGCTGGAAACGACGGCGGCTGCGAGATAAATAGCGAGTGTCTTGCGAGGGATCATAATTTGCTCACCTGAAAGGGCATGCGGGGCTCGACGGCACCGAATAGCCGATCATCGCGCCAAAGGCTGATTTCGGCAATGATTGCTGTATCTATGTCACAGTACAGTCTGGAAAGTGGCGGATATGCCACGATTGTCTGGAGTGCCGACTAGACCCGATCACGCGTGACTAGCCTGCCAGCGCGCGACGGCGTGGCGCCAGTGGTGCCGACATAGGCGGATTGCCCATTGACCCAGGTCTCCAAAATTCCCTCTGACGGTCGCGTCGGATGGTCAAAATCGGCCGCGTCCCGCACCGTGGCCGGGTCGAACAGCACCAGGTCGGCGTAGGCGCCGGCACGGATCACGCCGCGGTCCACCAGCCCGAACACCTCGGCGGTCCGGCCCGTCATCTTGTGCACGGCGGTCTCAAGGCTGAACAGGTTTAGTTCGCGGGCGTAGTGCCCCAGCACGCGCGGGAAGGTGCCCCATAGCCGCGGATGCGGAAACTTGTCATGCGGCAGGCCGTCACTGCCGACCATGCTGCGCGGATGCGCCAGTATGCGCTGCACGTCGGCCTCGTCCATCTGGAAATAGATCGCACCCGCCGGCTGCAGCCGCTCGGCGGCCTGGTGCAAAGTGAGGCCCCACTCGGCGGCGACCTCCGCCAGCATGCGCCCAGACATCTCGGGATGCGGCACTGACCAGGTCACCTTGGTCACCACGTCCTCCCGGATCCGGGCCGGGATCAGCACGGTCGAGGCGGCGGCATAGGGATACATGTCGAAATCCACCGATTGCCCGCGCGCGCCCGCCTCAATCGCCGGCAGGGTCTCGACCGAGCGGCCGTAGTTCTCCGGCATGGCGCATTTATGGTGGCTGATCACCACCGGCGCGCCGGCGTCGCGGCCGATCCGCAGCGTCTCCTCGATCGACTGCAGCACGTCGGCGCCCTCGTCCCGCATATGCGTCACATACAGGCCGCGATTAGCCCGCAGCGCCTCGGCGACGGCGATCACCTCCTGGGTCGGGGCGGCGGCGCTGGGACCGTAGTATAGTCCAGTCGAGAAGCCGGACGCGCCCTCGTCCAGGCTCTCGGCCAGGCGCCGGCTCATGTGCTCGCATTCGCGGTCGTTGGCGGCGCGGCCCACATCGCCCTGCATCGCCTCGACCCGCAGCGACATGTGGCCGATCAGCGCCACGGTGTTGACCGGTGCCGGGTCGGTGCGGAGCCGCTCGGCATACGCGCCGAAACTGTCGAAAATCCACCAGCTTGCGTCGCCTAGGAGATCCAGCGGCGGGATGGGCCGGCTCGCCATGCGGACCGGCGACAGGCTGATGCCGCAATTGCCGACGACGACCGTGGTGACGCCCTGACTCATCTTGCAGGTCATGCAGGCGGGACCGCACAGCACCGCACGGTCGTCATGCGTGTGCGCGTCGATGAAGCCCGGCGCGATTGCACGGCCGTCTGCCAGCACCTCACGGTCCGCGGTGGCAGCCCCCAACTCACCGACCGCAGTGATCCGGTCCCCGGTCACACCGACATCGCCGCGGGTGCGGGATGCGCCGGTGCCGTCCAGGATCGCGGCGTCGCGGATAATCAGGTCGCAATGCATGTCATTTTCCCTTGGTGACCAGCCCATCACGGATATCCCGTGCGTGCCGCGCCGGGTCGCGCTGCTCAGGCGGGCCTATGCCGCCGCCACCGGGCAGCTCCAGCACCAAGCGATCCCCGGCAGGAATCACCTGATAGCCCTTGGTGCGCAGGATGGCGCCAGACTTCAGCCGCACGACGCCCGGCGCTCCGTCCCGACCGCCCTCCCGACCGCGCGGCGCATGCGCTACCCGGTCGAAGATTGCATTGCAGGCGAACTCCGCATCGCCCTTGGCGCCGATCTCCATCACCTGGCCGAACCCGCCGCGCGTGCGTCCGGCGCCGCCGCTGTCCGGCCGCAGCTCCTTCCGCCAGAACACCACGGGCGCCACGTTCTCCGTCGCCTCGACCGGCATGGTCCGCACGCCGGATGGGAACGCCGTGCCGTCCAGCCCATCCTGGCCAGGCCGCGCCCCGGTGCCTCCGGAGTTGAAGGTGATGACCTCGAAATCCAGCAGCGGCGAGTTCTGCCCGCTGACAATCGGCCCGCCGCGCAAGGGCGGGTTCCACAGGCATGACGAACCCTCCGCCGTCACCCGGTCCGGCACCGCCTGGTGCAAACAGCCCATCATCAAATCCGGCAGCAACTGCCCGACCACGTGCCGCACCGCGACGGCGCTGGGCCGTGGCGCGTTCAGGATGCAGCCCTCGGGAATGCGCATGCGGAACGGCGCTAGGCTGGCGCTGTTGTTCGGGATGTCGGGCGCGACCACGCACTTGATGCCAAAGCTCGCATAGGCGCGGGTGTAGGCGGCCGGCACGTTGATGCCGCGGCCGGACAGGCCGCTGGTGCCGTCAAAGTCCACCTCGATCCCGTCGGCGCCCACCATCATGCTGGCCGCGAGGCGCACCGGCCGTTCATAGCCATCCGACCAGATCTCGGCCCGGTAGGTGCCCGGCGGCAGCTTGGCGATTTCGACAAGGGTTGCGCGACGGCTGCTGTCCAGGATGAACGCTGCCAGCGGGTCGATGCTGTCCAGCGCGAACTGGTCCATCATCTGCACCAGCCGCCGCGCGCCGGCGTCGTTGCAGGCGCACAGCGAATAGACGTCGCCCTCTAATTCGACAGGCAGCCGGGTGCCCGCGCGAAGAAAGTCGAAGAACGTCGCATTCGGCCGGCCCGCCTCGAAGCATTTAACGATGGGGATATACAGCCCCTCCTCGAACACCGACCGCCCCTCCGGCCCCATGCCGAGCCCGCCCACGTCGATCACGTGCGCCGTGTTGGCGAACAGCGCCACCAGCATGCCGCCGCGGAATGCCGGTGTCACCACCGTCAAATCGTGCAGGTGCCCGGTGCCGAGCCACGGGTCATTGGTGATCAGGTGATCGCCGGGCTGCAGCGTGTCGGCCGGGAACTTGCGCAGGAAGTGGCCGACGCTCTCCATCATGCTGTTGACGTGACCCGGCGTGCCCGTCACCGCCTGCGCCAGCATGCGGCCCTGCAGGTCGAAGATGCCGGCCGATAGGTCGCCCGCTTCCCGCACCGTTGTGCTGAAGGCGGTGCGGATCATGGTCTGCGCCTGCTCCTCCACCACGGCGAGCAGCCGGTTCCACATCACCTGGCGCTGGATTTCTGCCAAAACGCTCATGCCGTCTCCCGTGCGAGATCGAGGTAGCCGCGGGGATCGACAGTTGCACGCCAGCCCGGGCCGACCAGGGTGCTGGTTTCGTCCTCGGCGATGATGGCCGGTCCCGCGACGCTTTGGCCCGCCGCGAGCGACGTGCGGTCATGCACGGTCCAACCGCTGACCTCTCCCGTCGCCGTATCCCGGATTTGCTGCGTCCGCGCGGCGCTCGGCACCGGCGCCGCGGCGGTCGAGGCTGGCGCTGAGTCCGGAACGGTCGCGACGGTCACGGCATAGCTCATGACCTCCACGTCCGATCCCGGCACTGGCCGGTCGTAGAACCGCGCATATTCGGCGTCGAACGCCGCGCGCAGTCCGGTCACCTCAGCACCGCCGAGCCGGCCGGGCGGCAGCGTCACGGGAATCTCGTGCCCCTGGCCGACGTAGCGCATGTAGGCGATGCGCGTCTGCCGGGTGGGCGCTCCGAAGCCGCCCAGCGCCACCACGGCTTCAGCCTCCTGCGCCATGTCGGATAGCAGCGCATCGACGGCGGCGGCGTCGAACCGGCCCAGGCGCTGATACAGGCTGCGCACGACTTCATAGCCCACCGGGGCGCGCAGGAAGCCTATGGCGCTGCCGACGCCGGCGCCGCTGGGCACCAGCACGCGGTCGATGCCGATTTTTTCCGCCACCCGGCACGCATGGACGGGCCCGCCGCCACCAAAGGCGATCAAGGTGCGCCCGGCGTAACTCTTGCCGCTCTCAATCGCGTGCACGCGGGCGGCGTTGGCCATGTTCTCGTCCACCATCTCGACCACGCCCAGCGCCGCCATCCCGGCCTCGATGCCGAGCGGTGCGCCCACTGCCGTCAGCAGCGCGGCCTGTGCGGCGCCAGTGTCCAAGCGCATCGTGCCGCCGGCGAAGCGCTCAGGGTCGTAGCGGCCCAGCATGAGGTTCGCGTCCGTCACCGCCGGACGCTGACCGCCGCGGCGGTAGCACGCCGGCCCCGGCTCCGCCCCGGCGCTCTCGGGTCCCACCCCGATGCGGCCCAGCGCGTCCACCTGGGCGATGCTGCCGCCGCCGGCGCCGATCTCGACCATCTCGATCACTGGGATGCGCAGCGGCAGGCCCGAGCCGCGCTTGAACCGTCCGACCCGCGCCACCTCGAAGGTCCGCGAGGATTGCGGCTGGTGGTTGTCGATCAGGCAGATCTTCGCCGTCGTGCCGCCCATGTCGAAGCTGAGCACCCGCGGCAGGCCGCATTGCCGCGCGATATCGGCGGCGAAGATGGCGCCGCCGGCCGGGCCGCTCTCGACCAAGCGGATCGGGAAGCGGCAGGCGGTGTCGATCGTCGTGAGCCCGCCGCCCGACAGCATCAGGAACACCGGCGCCTGCAGCCCCATGCCGCGCAGCCCGGTCTGCAGCCGGTCCAGATAGCCGGCGATCAGCGGCTGCACATAGGCATTGGCG
>JANXVC010000251.1 GCA_025351925.1 Rhodospirillales bacterium
GAGGGTCTTGCCCTCACCGGTCTTCATCTCGGCGATGTTCCCAAGGTGCAAGGCCGCGCCGCCCATGACCTGGACGTCGAAGTGCCGCTGGCCCAGGGTCCGCCAGGCACCCTCGCGGGCGACAGCGAAGGCCTCGACCAGCAGGTCGTCGAGCGTGGCGCCCGCCGCGAGCCGCTCACGGAACTCCGCCGTTTTGCCCTGCAGCGCAGCGTCCGACAGCGCGGCGATCGCCGGCTCATGCGCGTTGATCTGCGGCACCCGGCGCTGGTACGCCTTGAGCGAACGGTCGTTGGCGGAACCGAAGACGGCCCGGGCAATGCTGGCGAACATGGTAGCCTCTCGGGTGGCGCGGCCGGAATCGATGGCCGGGCACGTTTAATTATTAGGCAAGGCTCAGTTGATTGCTTGTCAGGCCTCGCTCAAATAGGACCCGCACGGGTCAGGGTCAACGATCGTTGCCCGATAGCCACACTGTGGGCACACTGGCCGTGCCTTGTCGCACTCCGGCGGTTCGGGCATTGTCCGCCCATCCGAATGCCCTTGCCGAGGTTCCCCATGCGCCGTCTGAGCTTGTTTGCCACCACCGCCACCCTGTTGTTGAGCACTGCCGGCCTCGCCGTCGCACAGCTCCCAACCCCGCCAAAAGCGCCCGCTCCGCCCGCCGCGGCCCGCACAGCGCCAGCGCCGGCCCAAGCCGCCGCGGCAGCCGACCCCGTCGTCGCCCGCGTCGGCACGGACGAGATCCACGCCTCCGAGCTGTCCGACGCTGCCAAGGCACTGCCCGAGGAGCTGCGCAGCATGCCGCCGACGGCGCTGTATCCGATGCTGCTGGATCAGCTGGTCGATCGCCACGTAGTCGTGATCGCCGCGAAGAAAGAGGGCCTGGACCGTGATCCCGCGGTACAGCGCATGGTCGCCCGCGCCACCGACAGCGCGCTGCAGAACGCCTTGCTGACCCGGGAGATCGCGCCGACGCTGACGGAGGAGGCGATCAAGGCCCGCTATGAGCGCGACATCGCCGGCAAGCCGGGCGAGCCCGAGATCCACGCCCGCCACATCCTGGTCGCCGACGAGGAAACCGCGAAGAAGGTCATCGCCGAGCTGAACGGCGGCGCCGATTTCGCCGAGCTCGCGAAGAAGTACAGCACCGACCCCGGCGCGCAGAGCGGCGGCGATCTCGGCTTCTTTAAAAAGGGCGACATGCTGCCCGAGTTCTCCGACGTGGCTTTCGCACTGAAGGCCGGAGAGACGACGCAGACGCCGGTGAAGACCCGGTTCGGCTACCATGTAATCCAGGTGCAGGAGGTCCGTGCGGCGCCGCCGCCCAGCCTCGACCAGGTGCGTGATGAGGTGCGGCAGTCGCTGATCCAGGAGGGCGTGACCCGCGTGCTGACCGCCGCCAAGACCGGCCTGCCGATCGAGAAGTTCAACGTGGACGGCTCGCCGGCGCTGCCGAGCGCCACTCCGATGCCGATGCCCGCACCAGCGAAATAGATGGCGCTGCCCACCAGCCCGCTCGCGGTGCCGATGCCGGAGCTGCCGCCGCTCGCCGGCGTGCGGCTCGGCTCGGCCGAGGCCGGCATCCGCTACGCCGGCCGCACCGACCTGGTGATGGCGGCGCTGCCGGAAGGCACGACCGTCGCCGGTGTGTTCACCCGCAACCGCTGCCCCGGTGCCCCGGTCGATTGGTGCCGGGCGGCGCTGGCGCATGGCCGGGCTAGGGCACTGGTGGTGAACGCCGGCAACGCCAACGTCTTCACCGGGCGCGCCGGGATCGAGGCGGTGGACGCGACCGCGGAGGCCGCAGCGGACCTGCTCGGCTGCCGGGCGCATGAGGTATTCGTCGCCAGCACCGGGGTGATCGGCGAGGTGCTGCCGCACGCCAAGCTGATTGCCGCCCTCCCCGCTTTGCATGCCTCGCTGACCGAGGATGGCTGGGACGCCGCCGCTCGCGGCATCATGACGACCGACACCTTTCCCAAGGCCGTCACCCGCACTGCGCTGATCGACGGCAGCCCGGTCCGCATCACCGGTTTTGCCAAGGGCAGCGGCATGGTCGCGCCCGACATGGCGACAATGCTGGCCTTCGTTTTCACCGACGCCAAAATCCCGGCGGTGCTGCTGCAGGACATGCTGTCTCGTGGCGTGAAGCGCAGTTTTAACTGCACGACGGTCGATAGCGACACCTCGACCAGCGACACCGTGCTGCTGTTCGCCACCGGTCAGGCGTCGCACGCCCATGTCGGCAAGCACGACACGAAGCTGGTCCGCGGCTTCCGCGACCAGCTCGACGCCGTGCTGCTGGATTTGGCTCTGCAGGTGGTGCGCGACGGCGAGGGCGCGCAGAAGCTGGTGCGCATCGACGTGACCGGCGCGGTCACCGGCAAGTCCGCCCGGCGCGTGGCGCTCGCCATCGCAAACTCGCCGCTGGTGAAGACGGCGATCGCCGGGGAGGACGCGAACTGGGGCCGCATCGTCATGGCGGTGGGCAAGTCTGGCGAGCCTGCCGATCGCGACAAGCTGTCGGTCGGCGTCGGCGGCACCTGGATGGCTCGGGACGGGGGCGTGGTCCCGGGCTATGATGAGGCGCCGGTGGTCGCGCACATGAAGGGCCACGAAATCGGCATCACGGTGGACCTCGGCCTCGGCAAGGGCACCGGCACGGCCTGGACATGCGATCTCACGCACGGCTACATCGACATCAATGGCAGCTACCGGAGCTAGACGCTTGATCGGACACGGTTGATGGCCCTGTCCCTGATGCCCAACGAGCCGCCGTTCGTCCCGCTCGCCACCGAGCGCCTGACGCTGCGGCCGCTGCGCGCCGGTGATGCCGAGGAGCTGCACCGCCTGGTGAACGACTGGGCCGTCGTTCGCATGCTGTCCCGCCTGCCGTTCCCCTACCCGCGGCAACTGACCGACGAGTGGATCGCCTCGACGGCCCGGCAGATTGCCGATGCCACCGGATACCATCTGGCGATTACCGGGCAGGAGGCCGGGCAGGAGATGGTCGTGGGCTGCATTGGCCTCCGACTCGACGTCAAACCGCGGACGGGAAACCTGGGCTATTGGGTGGGGCGTCGTTTCTGGGGCCACGGCGTCGCGACCGAGGCCGCCGCCCGGCTGTCGCGCTGGGCGCTCGCCAATCTAGACCTCGACCGGCTGGAGGCGCATGTGGCCGAGGACAACGCTGCATCCTCCGCGGTGCTGCGCCGCATCGGCTTCCGTATGACCGGCACCGGGCGCGAGCGGTTCCTGGCGCGCGGCGGCGAGCATCCGGTGCTGCGGTTCCAGGCGACGCGCGATGATTTCTCCCCCCGGGCGCCGTTGCGCGACCAGCTGTCGCCCACGGCGCCGCAGCGGGTGGCAGTTCCTGAGCCGGCACCGAAGCAGCTAGCACCCGCGGGTCAGCCGATCGTGCTGGTCGCCGCCTGCGCGCTGATCGACACCGACGGCCGCATCTTGCTGGCGCGACGCCCCGAAGGCCGTGCGATGGCCGGTCTGTGGGAGTTCCCCGGCGGCAAGCTCGATCCCGGCGAGACACCTGAGGCCGCGTTGATCCGCGAGCTGCGCGAAGAGCTTGGCATCGAGGTGACGGAGGCCTGCCTCGCCCCGTTCGCCTTCGCCAGCCACGCCTATGACGATTTCCATTTGCTGATGCCGCTTTTCCTCTGCCGCCGCTGGGTCGGGCAGCCCACGGCGCGCGAGGGCCAAGTGCTCGCCTGGGTGCGCCCGGCAAAGCTCGCGGAGTATCCGATGCCACCGGCCGACAAGCCGCTGATTCCCTTGCTCCGCGATTTTCTGTAGGAACCCATGACCAATCCCACCGCCTGTTTGCTGGTCATCGGCAACGAGGTCCTGTCGGGCCGCACCCAAGACCTGAACATCAAGTTCATCGCCACCGGCCTTGGCGAGATCGGCCTCCCGCTGCGTGAGGTGCGCGTCATCCCCGACGTGCGCGACACCATCATCGGCGTTGTGAACGAGTGCCGCGCCCGGTTCGACCACGTGTTCACCACCGGCGGCATCGGCCCCACCCATGACGACATCACCAGCGAGTGCGTGGCCGCCGCGTTCGGCGTGCCGTGGGAGCGGCATCCCGAGGCCCGGGCGCGCATGGAGCGGCACTACGAGCCCGGCCAGTTCAACGCGGCCCGGCAGCGTATGGCAACGATGCCGCGCGGCGCCACGCTGATCGACAACGCGGTCTCGATCGCGCCGGGCTTCACCATCGGCAACGTGCACGTGATGGCGGGCGTGCCGCGCATCATGCAGTCGATGTTTGCGGCGCTGGCGCCGACGCTGCAGGGCGGCACCCCGGTGCAGTCCCGCGCGGTGCACGCCGCCGGGCTGCTGGAGGGTTCGATCGCCGAGGGGCTGGGCGCGATCCAGGACCGCTATCCCGCGCTCGATTTGGGCAGCTATCCATACTACCGGCTGACCAGCAACGGCGTCGCACTGGTCGCCAAGGGGACCGATGCGACGGCACTGGAGGCTTGCATTGCTGAGGTGACTGCATTGATTGAGGCGCAGGGCAAGGCGCCGGTGCCGGGCGAGCCCGCGGTCTAGGCTGCCTACGACAGGTCAGAAACGGAGATTTCTGGCCTGCTATTGCCAGAAGTCAGAGCATATCTCTGCTGGTTCTGGGTTGTCCCAGAGTATGTAGTTCCTTTTTCCGCCGTCATATTGCGTTGGCGGTAGAAAATCCTTCTTTTAGCTTCGAGAGTCCGTCCGGAGAATATCGAAGCATGCCTGTCTCTAGCGTAGCCCTGTCATGAGCGCCCCGGCCCGGCTGCCCACCAACGCCCCCTTCCCGCCCGACGCCATCGCCGCGCTGAACCGGGTCATCGAGCACACCAGCCCGACGCAGCGGAGCTGGCTCGCCGGGTTCCTGGCAGGATACGAGGCAGCGGGCGTCCCCGCGGTTGCGGCCCCGGCCGCCGTGGCACGCCCGGCGCTCAGCATCCTGTTCGCGACCGAATCCGGCAACTCCGAGGCGTTGGCCCGCAAGGCCGGCAAGGACGCCGCGCGCCTCGGCTTTGCGCCCCGGGTGCTGGACGCAGCCGACACGACCCCGGCCGACCTTGCCAAAACCGAGCGTCTGCTGGTCATCGCCAGCACTTGGGGCGAGGGCGAGGCGCCGGCCCGCGCGACCGGGTTCATGGAAGCGTTGCTGTCCGACGCCGCACCGCGGATGGATAAAATCAACTTCGCCGTGCTGGCGCTAGGCGACCGCGCCTATGCCCAGTTCTGCGCAACCGGCCTCGCGATCGACGAGCGTCTGGCAGCACTGGGCGGGCACCGCGCCGCGGCGCTGCTCGAGTGCGACCTCGACTATGATGCACCAGCTGCTGCCTGGCTTACCGCTACCCTGCCGGCATTGCGCGGTGCCGACGCCGAGTCGGCCGCTAGCGTGATCCACGTCGATTTCGGCGCGGTGGACGCCCGCGAGTACAGCAAGACCAATCCGTTCCAGGCCGAGATCACCGATCTGGTGAACCTGAACTCCAGCCGCTCAGCCAAACAGACCTTCCATGTCGAGCTGTCGTTGGCCGGGTCCGGACTAACGTATCTGCCCGGCGACGCCATCGGCATCGCGCCCGAGAACGACCCGGCCGTCGTCGAGGCGGTGCTGGACGCTGCCGGGCTATCCGGCGATACGGCGCTGCACGCGGCGCTGGTGAAGCGCCATGACGTATCGACGCTGTCGGGCTACCTGGTGCGCAGCCTTGCCGAGCTGGCCAAAGACCCGGCCATCGCGGCACTCGCCGGCGACGCCGAGCGGTTGGCCGAGTTCCTGCCGGGCCGTCACGTGGTCGATCTGCTGACCGTCTTCCCGAACCGGCTGACGGCCGCGCAGCTCACCGGGCTGCTGCGTCCATTGCCGCCGCGGCTATACTCCGTCGCTTCCAGCCAGGCGATGGTCGGCGAGGAGGCGCACCTGCTGGTCGGCGCCGTGCGCTATCAGACGCATGGCCGGGACCGCTCCGGCGTGGCGTCGATCCATATTGCGGATCGTCGCCGGGCTGGCGACACGCTCGGCATCCATGTAAAGGCCAACCCGCATTTTCGCCTGCCGGCCGACCCGGCGACGCCCGTCATCATGATCGGACCCGGCACCGGTATTGCGCCATTCCGCGCCTTCATGCAGGAGCGTGATGCCGCCGGCATTATGGGCAAAAGCTGGCTGTTCTTCGGCGACCAGCACTACACGCATGACTTCCTGTATCAGCTTGAATGGCAGGATCTGATGGAGCGCGGCGTCCTGGGCCGGCTGGACGTTGCATTCTCCCGCGACCAGGACGCTAAGAGCTATGTGCAGCACCGCATGTGGGACGCGCGCCGCGACCTGCACGCCTGGATCGAGGACGGCGCCAGCCTATATGTCTGCGGTGACCAGGTCCGCATGGCGCGCGATGTCCACACGACGCTGCGCGACGTTATCGCTGCCGGCGCCGGCATCCCGGCCGAGGCCGCCGAGGAGCGCCTGACCGACTTGAAGCAGCAAGGCCGCTACCTGCTCGACGTGTACTAACGGAGGCATTCATGCCCGACACCATTGTATTGCCGCCGCCTTCGAAGAACGAGGGCATCAAGGCCCGCAGCCGCGCTCTGCGCGGCACCATCGCCGAGGGAATGGACAACGTCGTCACCGGCGCGCTGGCCGAGGACGACACCCAGCTCACCAAGTTCCACGGCTTCTATCAGCAGGACGACCGCGACCTGCGGGCGGAGCGCGGGCGCAAGCGCATGGAGCCGGCCCTCAGCTTCATGGCGCGCCTGCGCATCCCCGGTGGGCGCGTCAGCCCGACCCAGTGGCTGCAGCTGCATGAGATCGCGCGAGAGCGGGCCAATGGCACCATCCGCCTCACCACCCGGCAGACCATCCAGTATCACGGCATCATCAAGGGCAATCTGCGGTCCGCGCTGTCCGCAGTGAACGACGCGCTGCTCGACACTATCGCGGCCTGCGGCGACGTGAACCGCAACGTGATCTGCACCTCGAACCCGCACGCTAGCTTGGCCCACGCGGAAGCGCTGGCGCTCGCCAAGCGGCTCAGCGACGACCTGCTGCCGAAGACTCGCGCCTGGCATGAGCTATGGCTCGGCGAGGAGCGCGTTGCGGGCGGCGAGCCGGAGCACGAGCCGATGTATGGCCCGACCTACCTGCCGCGGAAGTTCAAGATCGCCATCGCCGTGCCGCCGCAGAACGACGTGGACGTGTTCGCGCACGACCTGGGCCTGGTCGCCATCGAGCACGACGGCGCGGTAATCGGCTACGACGTCTCGGTCGGCGGCGGCATGGGGATGACGCACGGCGAGACCGATACCTTCCCGCGCACTGGCGACGTGATTGGCTTCTGCACGCCGGACCAGGCGGTGGCGGTGGCCGACGCGGTGATCCGGGTGCAAAGGGACAACGGCGACCGCAGCGTCCGCAAGCACGCGCGGCTGAAATACACCATTGAGCGGATGGGCGTCGCCGCATTCCAGGCCGAGGTCGAGCGGCATCTGGGCTACGCGCTGGCGCCGGCGCATGGCTTTGCGTTCACCGGCACCGGGGATCGCTCGGGCTGGTCGCAGTCGCCGGACCAGACGTGGCAGTATGGCCTGTTCGTCGAGAATGGCCGGGTGCACGACCTGCCGGACCGCCGCCTGCTGTCCGGGCTGCGCGCGATCGCCAACGTGCACCGGGGCGAGTTCGTGATGACCGCGAACCAGAACCTGATCATCGCCGGCGTGGCGCCGGAGGACAAGGCGGACATCCATAGCCTGCTGCTGCAGTATGGGCTGGAGGAGGGCGCGTCGGCATTGCGCCAGGCGTCGATGGCGTGCGTGGCGCTGCCGACCTGCGGCCTGGCTTTGGCCGAGAGCGAGCGCTATCTGCCCAGCCTGATTACCAAGCTGGACGCGGTGATGGACGAGGCCGGGCTGCGCGACCAGCCGATCGTGCTGCGCATGACGGGCTGCCCAAACGGCTGCGCCCGGCCATACCTGGCGGAGATCGCCATGGTTGGGCGGGGCCCCGGCCGCTACAACCTGTATCTCGGCGCGGCGCCGGACGGCACACGGCTGAATAAGCTATATCGCCGCGATATCGACGAGGGGGCGATCCTGGCCGATCTCACGCCGCTGCTGCACGAGTATGCGGCGGGACGCCGTGAGGGTGAACGGTTCGGCGACTGGGTGATCCGTGCCGGACACATTGAGGCGACAACGGCGGGCAACCGGTTCCATTTGGATTTGGCGCTGGCATAGGCAGGCTGCTGCCGGGCCGCTAGAT
>JANXVC010000332.1 GCA_025351925.1 Rhodospirillales bacterium
GGAGTTTCAGCTTCGCCGGGTGCCGGTCCTGGATGCGGATGATCGGCTTGCTGGCATCCTGTCGTTGGGCGACCTGGCCGACGCTGGCACGCCGGAGGCCGGTGATACGCTGGAGGCGATCTCGACACCGGCGGCACCGGACCGATAGCTACGGACAGCCGGTCCCACGGTCTATTCCCGCGGCAGACCCGGCGCATCGGCCGTCCCACCCATGATCCTAGCGCGGTTGCGCTCGATCACGCGGTAGCAGGCGCACGCCTTCCCTTCGAGGCCCGAGTGGTCCAGGATTGTGATGCGGCCGCGTGACTGACGGATCAGGCCCTGCGCCTGCAATGAATTTGCCACGACGGAGATGCCGGCCCGGCGGACCCCGAGCATGTAGGACAGGAACTCCTGCGTGACCGGCAGGTCGTTGCCATCGATGCGGTCTCGGCTCATCAATAGCCAACGCGCCAGGCGCCCTGGCAGGTCGTGCCGGGCGTTGCATGCGGCGATCTGCGAGCTTTGCATCAACATGACCTGAATGGTGCGCAGACAGCGGTCCCGCAGCACCGGCAACGTCTCGGTCAGTTCGCGGAAGGTCTTCGCCCGGACGCGGTAGGCGCGGCCTGGGATCTGGACGAAGGCACGATGCACGCTGAGTGGCTCAGGATTGAGCAGCACTGTGATGCCGACGAAGCCCTCCCGGCCAGTCATGCCGACTTCGACGAAGCCATTGTCGCTGGTGTCGGCGGTCAGCGAGACCAGGCCGGCCTCTAGGAAATATACCTCATCGATCGGCGCCTCCGCCTCGTGCAGGATCTGCGACAAGACGAGGGTGACCGGTAGCAGACATGGACGCACAAGCGCCAGCTCGTCTGGTGGTAGGGCCTGCAACAGCTCGTTGCGAAATCCGGCGCTTCCTGCGGCGGGCACGACGAACATCGCTGGTTTCCAGACAATTAAAAGGGGAATGTTGCGGCAGACGCCGTGCTTGGCTCGATTCGACAACCTTATGCAACGATTCCCAGCTCTATTATGTTCGAAAAAGTACCTAAATATAGATTATAGTCTCGAATCTACGAACATTTCGATAAAAATACGCATTCGCCCATAGCAGGTGCATGCGGCAGCCTCAAGGCCAGGGCGGTCACAGATCGCAATCCGCCCACGGCTGTGCTGAAGCAGTCCAACTGCCTGCAGCGCGCCGATCCCGATCGTGATGCCGGGCCGGCGCACCGCCAGCATGATGGCCAGGATCTCCTGCGTGATTGGCAGCTCATTGCCGTCCATGCGGTCATGCGCCATCAGCAGCCATCGCGCGAGGCGCTCCGGCAGGGTGTGGCGGCTGTTGCAGGCGGCAATCTGCGCGAGCTGCACGATCGACGCCTCTAGGGCTTGCCGCACGAGGCGACGGAGCGTCGGCACCTGCTCTAGGCTGGCATGCAGCGTGGCGGCGGAGATGCAGTAGGCGGTCCCGGGCATCTGCACCATTGCCTGGACGTATGAGGTCGCATCGGCTGCGAGCAGCACCGACGACCCAACGACGCTTTCCCGCCCAACCAGACCCACCTCGACCCGGCTTTCGACGCCATCGGCCTCCGCCACCAAAGAGACGAAGCCCTGCTCGACAAAGAATACCTGTTCGATCTGGTCGCCGGCCCGATGCAGCACATCGCCGTTGATCAGACGTACCCGCGTCAAGGCGGGCCTGAGCCGCCGAAGCTCCTCAGCGGGCAATGCCTGCAGGAGCCGGTTGCGAAACATTGGCCGGGTCGATGAGAGAAACGTATCCATGGCGCTCTCCGACTTGGAAGCGCAAGCGCGCCTTTAGGAACAGGAGCCCGGATGGCACTGGGCCGTTCTGATCGTTTAGATAACGCTTTACGGTCAAAAGTCCAGTAATCTCTCTGATATCAAATGTAGGCAGCATATCCATTTCGAACAGTACAGTCCTATGTAGATAGGACCGCGCCCAACTCGTCCCTAATAGGCCACATACCGACCAATATTTCTTTGACGTTAGATTGGCAGCGCCAGCTGAGCCGGCCTGATGTGTGTCACCGCGGCACGACGCGATCAGGCGTCCGACGGTCCCTGCTGGACGTAGGCGCGCCAGAACGATGGGGCCGTGAGCCGCGGCGAGGCCGCACGCCAGGCGCTTCGCAGATCGGGTGTAGCGCGACGCAGCAGCCAGATCGCGCGAAGTCCGGCGATAAGCAGATGGCGGAAACTGCTTCGGTCTCCACGGAACGTCGGCAGGTCGCGGTCCCAATGCGTGTCCACGGCCAGGCAGTCCGACCGCATCACCCGAAACCAAACGAGGTTTTGCACCTGCAGCGCTCGCGGCGGCGCGTCGGCGCGGGTTTGCCGATACCAGTTCACCAGCAGTGCACACGCCATCGCTATGCCGAAGCCGGGCCAGGCCCGCGGGGATCGGCCAACCGGCGCCGCGGCCAGCACGCGCTCGCGCCGGGTCCATGCATCGGGATAACGCTGACGCAGCGGGGCGAGGCTGGCGTGCAGCGGCCTGGGGTCCTGATCCAGGATGGCGGGACCACGCAGGCCGTCCTCGATCCCGCGCACGATCAGTGCCGCGCTGTAATAGCGATAGGTCAGCAGTTGGATCAGCAGGCGCTTCAGCAGCAGCACCGCCACCCGGTTGGGCGTGAAGTCTTGATGCAGGGCGGCGCAGCTCAGGGCGTTGCGCGTTTCATAGTACAGCTGCCAGCCGCCGACCTTCAGGTAGAACGGCTCGTGCCAGATCGCGACGCCCGGCAGCGGTACGGTCGGCAGGCCGGCCTCGTGCAGGCGCATGCCAAACTCGATGTCGTCGCCGCGGATGAAGCAGGGCAGCGGCATGCCGACCCGTTCGATCCACCGCTTCGGAAAGCCGAACATCCACCAGCCATTGAAGTGCATGGCGCCCGGGTTCAGCAGCGTGTCCAGAGCATCCGGATCGCACAGGTCGAGGCCATGGTGCAGCGGCGTCGGCGCCCAGTTCGGCAGCACGACGGCGCCGGCCTCATACAGCGTGGTCGGGCGCATGCTGTCCAGCATGTGGCCGCCCAGCGCGACGTCGTGCTGCGCCAAGGTGAAAAACGCGGTCATGCGGCGCAGGCTTTCCGGCTCGACCCGCACGTCGTCGTCGAGAAAGCAGACATGGCTCACGGCCGGGTCGTCGAGCGCCTCGAGCAGGCCGCGGCCGAACCCGCCGGCGCCGCCGAGGTTGGCCTGCTCCACCATCCGCAGCCGTGGTCCAAGCCGAATGGCGGCGTCACGGATGCCAGGCTGCGCGATCAGTCCCGGACGCCCCTGGTTCACGACGATGATCCGGGCGACCGCGGTCCCAAGCTCCTCATCGCTGGCGATGGCGGCCAGCACCGCGCCCAGCTCGGGCTCCCGGTTGAATGTGCAGATTACCACGCCGAGCTGGGCCGGTTGCTGGCCGGGGTTCGGCGTGGACCAGTCGGCGCTCCGCAGGACCGCCGCGCCGCCAAGCGCGGTCAGGTCGAACCACAGCAGCCCGGCCTGCCGGAAATGCGGGGCATCGGTCGGCAGGAGAATGTGGGTAGGTCCATCGATCTCCTGTTCGTGCACGAGCATCTGGCCGGCATCCGGGGTGCGGCGCCAAACCCTGACGACGGCCCGGCCCACAACGTGCAGTGCCAGCGTGAGGGCGCCGGTCCGGGTGTAGAGACGCCAATGCTGCTCGAATAGACCATTGAAGTAGGTGTCGAACGACGCGGTCGCACCTTGTGCGACTTGCAATGCGCCCTGCCCAGTAACCTGAATTGCTCCAATCACTGCGTTATCTTCGGCAAGATCCCGCCAGTAAAGCGGCTGCAGACCGGCCGGACGATCCAGTAAAATTCTATGCAGCACTACAATTGCTTCAGTCATATCTGGTTGAATTATATCATCCGAATATGCCGCATTGATTGTATCGGATCGTACTATAACATCACCTTTACGTTTGGGCGATATGGTAGTTGCCAAACCCACCCGCTAGGGGTGGTTTCGCCAATCTGAGGCGGCGATGCTCTCCCTTGCTGCCTTGGCGGTTGCGCCAGGCTACGCAATGTTCCATACCTTCGATGACTAAATATAGCGGACGCGTGAAGTGGGCCGACCTGGCAGGAAGCAAGACCGATTAGAGGATGGAACCGGCGTCATCGGCGATGCCGCATCGTTCGATTTCGCTGCCATTCTCGCCGACGTAGGCCGCGGCATGGCGCCGGAGGTATCTTATGCAGGCGCGGTCCCTTCTTGGCACCGCCAGCGCTACGCTCAGTTCTTCACGCCACCCAAGATCGCTCGCCTTATGGCGGAGTGGGCACTTGCAGGGGGTGCCCGGACCCTTCTTGATCCCGCAGTGGGCATGGGCGTGCTCGCGCGCGCCGCACTCGCGCGCGCGTCCAATCTTCAGGTCACGGCGATTGAGAAGGACTCGGTGATTCTCCGTGCGTTCCTCGGCACAAAGCCGGACTTCAGTAGGGTCGAGGTGATCCTGGGCGACTTTCTCACCATGGAATTCTGCTCGACGTTCGACGCCGTGCTGATGAATCCTCCTTATCTGCGCCACCACGATTTGTCCTACGACTTTGACATATTCGCGGAGTTCTCCCGCAAGTACGGCGTACAGTTGTCGAAGCTGTCCAACTCCTACCTGCTGTTCACCTTGAAGGCCGCCGCGATGCTCAACCTTGGTGGCCGCGCGGCTATCATAATTCCGACAGAGTGGATGAATGCAAACTTTGGCTCCGCGATGAAGCTTTTCCTGATCGAACGCGGTCTTCTGAAGGAGATGATCTATTTCTCCAACTGCTCGGAAATCTTCGACGATGCCCTGACAACTGCTTGCGTTTTGCTTTTGGAAAACTCGGCCCCATGAAAGATGTCATCGCGTGGTATCTTCACGGGATCAAAAGCGATGAAATCCCCGACTCTCTCGACGCCTTGCAAGAGATCGCTGCGAAGAGCGAACTTGACCCTGAAAGGCTCATCCAGACTGCAAAATGGGATTTCCTGATCCGGGAGGGCGTGACAGAGGCCACTCGCGGCTTCGTGCCGCTCAGCCGACTTGCAAGCACGAAAAGGGGCATTGCCACAGGGGCCAACGAGTTCTTCCATCTTTCGGCTGCGCTCGCCGCTGAGAAGAAGCTCCCGACGCATACGCTCATCCCCTGCGTAGGACGCGCGGCCGACGTTCCCGGTCTTGATTTCAATGACGGGAACTTCGATTCGTTGGTTACCGACGGTCGCCGGACTTTTTTGGTCACGTTCGGCCCGCAACTTACACCTGCCGAACGGAGCTACATTTCGGAAGGCGAGGCAGGCAAGCTCCACGAACGATACCTTTTAGCCGTGCGGAAGCCCTGGTACTCGATGGAAACGCAGCGGCCAGCCCCGATCTGGGCCGCTGTATTCGGACGGCGAAGCTTGAGGTTCATTCGCAATCGAACGCGCGCCCTGACGCTAACCACGTTCCACTGCGTCTACCCAAGCGACCAATCAGATACGTCGGTTTCGGCCCTGACACTATGTCTGAATGCGCCAAGCGTCCAAGCGGCGGCGCGCGCCCACACGCGCGTGTATGGAGGAGGACTGCTCAAATTCGAGCCGAAGGACTTGCTCGAAATCCAAGTCCCTGACTTGAGAATGGTCAGCGCCGCCACTCTTGCGGCGCTTGCCGCAGAGCAGGAGCGCATTGCGGGTGTGCTCCGAGTTGGCTCTGATTACGAGAGCATTGAATGGACGCGCGCCGAGCAGCTCGTCAAAGCAGCCGCCCACGAGGCGGCGCAGGCTCAATCTCCAGCAGAGCTTTTAGAAACGCATCCGCATCAAGCCTCACACCGCCACCAACTGGACGCACAAACGCATCATGGCGTCCCAGGCGACTCTTTTGGCGCTCGACTTCGAAAGTCGGGGTCTCGTCGAAGCTCGCTACCTGCAAGCCCGACGTTATGGGAATCATGATTGTCGTCTTCTCTTGGCTCTTGGCTGGATTTTCGATCTGAAAACCGGTTCCGCTTCCGATAATCTCAAATATGCGCAAGACGTTGATTGCGAACATGGAGTCGAAAAAGACCTGACAATAGGCTTGTGGCTTCTTGAAATTTTCTTTCCAGCGATAGACGATCTTCAAGTCCTCGATCTTCACCGTGAAACTCTGGCTCTCTCGACCACCTAGCTTGCCAGCTTGACGTTCCTGGGCGCGGACCCGTGCGTAGTGGAGCGCCTCGAACTTGCTTGACCGCACCTCAACTGCGACGAGCGAGGAGGCAACGAGCGAACGCAGCGCTTCCGTAGGCACCGCAGAAACGTCGGAGGGTCCTTCGTAACTATCGGGCACTATTAGAAGGTCTGGTCGCTTGCCGTGGACACGAACGTCATCAAGCATGTCTGTGTAGAACTTCCGGAAGCCCTCTTTGCCGGCAGCAATCCGGTCGCTGTTCCCGTAATGCACTACTCGGTAGCCCGGAATAGTGTCGTTGACAGCGGCGGCAACGAGGTGCTCAGCCCAGTCACCCATGGCCCTGTTTGCGAGAAACTCCGATCGGGCGTCCGTGGGCACGAAGACGCGCGCAAGTGGAGCGCCGGAGCCTCCGAAATGAAGATAACGCGCATCCGCACCACGCCGCTGCAACTCCGCTAGGACTTGATCTTTGGCGGCTGTAAGTCTTCGGAAATACTCAGTCACTACGCTGCGCCCTCAAAAGGTGTTGTGGCTCGCACCCGAGGGCGTCGGCAATCTTGAAAAGTGTTCTGACGGTGAGGTTACGCTCACCACGCTCAATTGCCCCAATGTAAGTGCGATGCAAACTGCATCTGTCCGCCAATTCTTCTTGCGACCATGAGTGCTCTGAACGCAAACGCCTGACGTTTTCTGCGACAATGCTAACTGCATCGGCCTCCCGAGTCATGGGAACAAAGTCGCGTCATGAAGACCAAACATCTACAGACTAGATGTAGCAAGGCGGCATCCTGGCATTTGCCAAGCTTACGTGCGGTAGCCTAGACCGGAGCATCGTCGAGAACACGCCCACTCGCCTGCTAAGGCCACAAGCCAATTCAGGAGGTGCGTCGTACCTTGGCTGGCTTAGGTTCAGCGGTGGACGTGTGCTTCGGCTTGCGCCGCGCAATCACCTTTAGCTTCTCGTCGAATGCCGCCTCGTCTTCGTCGCAGCCGAGGGCGCGGGCGGTCTCGACGAAGCGGGCGTGCTGAGACTGTTTGTTGCCGTTCTCATCAGTGTCCATCAAACCTCTCCTTGCGCTCTATCCGGATAGCCTCAGCTCTAAACTCGAAAGATCATACGAGCAATTTCGTGCTCGCCTTCAATCTGGCGAATCGTGTTGCTGAAATTGTGGAATGGCACCTTGCGCTCTTCTTTACGCAAATCTAGTCAATCCACGTAGAAGAACTTGAACGGAGTCGCATTGAAATCGCGGGCATGCGTAACCAGCCCAATTGCCTTTATAGCAACCTGAGTAGCGCCATACCCAAGCATGGACTTTATCGCTAAACGGTCGCCCGGCCCGATCTGATTGATAGTGGCTTGCAGGTCATCTCGATCACCAAACTAGAACCCCTTGGCGATGAAGTCGTCGGACATGTCTTGATCCGACACAGTGGCACCTACAACCCAGTAATTAACCATCAGTGATCCTTCATTTGAAAGTAGGTTTGGGTTCACCCTTCGGCCTCTGCCGGACGACACCTTTCAGTTCGTCATCAAACGCTATTTCATGCTCTTAGCAGTCAAGAGCGCGGGCGGCTTCGATGAAGCGGTCAGAGAGGTATGTATCTCACGCGGTCATAAACGCAATTGACACTCATGAATTGGTAGGCGTACGAATAGTTCGCGACCCTGGCGGGACTTGAACCCGCAATCCTGCCCGGAGCCGGCTTCCAAAGCCGGTGCGTTTACCAGTTTCGCCACAGGGTCACAGACTAGGTGGGGCGGACCTTTCAATCCGCCCCGGGTGCTGGCCTCTCGCCAACTGCCAACTACGCCGGTGTTCCAGACCTGCGTAATCGGGAAGTTGGTTAGGCAGCTATGGGGGCTTCCGCATTCGGAACTCCTTCGGTTGTCTGGTTAAGCGAATCGGCAGGACCGTCTTTCGGTCCTGCCGCCTCCTTCTCGCCCTTTTGGGCAATCAGGAACCATTGCCCGCCCTCAAACCTGTATAGCCGATTGCGCATACGGCGCAGTTCACCTCCCATGGATCGGGGAGAGACGTTCGGGTCGAGTTCTGCAACCTTCATTCCAAGGTCGGCTTCGCTCAGCTTAGGATGAGCAGTTAGAACACGCATGATCGCTCTGCGTACGGAGCCGTGTGGTGCTCTACTGGACGATGCACGCGCGGTTATCGCTGAATAAGCGTTTAGCTGGGCACCGCCCTCCGTAGACGGAGCCGTCTTCACCGTTGGAGCCTGTGCAGCCGCGAGGATTGCAATGCGCATATCTTCGCTCCCAACTTCGTAGCCGGAGCTAAACACCTCGTCCAACAGTTCGCGCAAGCGAACAAGGTGTTCGGGACGAATCGTTCGCGACGCCATGCCCGTCTCCAATTGCTGAGACGGGCTTAGCGCAGCGACAAAGCCTGAGTCCAGAGGCTTGAGCGGCTACTGAGCGGAAATTGGCGAGCGATACGTCAAACGCTTGCCTACGATACCCCGGAGCGCATTGACCGTTCGCTGCGCGTCATCCACGCCCACCTTGACCCGGTTGTTGTACCGGAAATCGAACTCGGTTACGTAGCGGTACAGATGCTTCTCCGAGCAGTGCTGATAGACGCCCTTCATGCCGCGCTTGAATACGCTGTAGAAGCCCTCAACGGTGTTTGTGTGGACCGCGCCGCGCCCATACTCGCCCACGCCATGACGCACGAAGTCATGCGCCGCAAAGCTCTTTTTCAAGCTGGCATACTGCCCAGCTTCGTCCGTCATGATCTGCGTCTTGGGATCGACATTTGCCTTGATGATCGGCAGTAGGTCCGCCGCAGCCGTGCCGTCCACATGGAAGGAACGGCTGCCCTTGCCACGTTCCACGAGCGTCAGGACGGCGTGCTTGTGCGCGTATCCGCGCTGCTTGGGCATGTCTTTTTTCTGACCAATGAAGGTCTCGTCGATCTCGACGACCGCACCCTCGCCACCCATCGGCGGCAGGCCGACACCAGAAGTCATCGCCTCACGCAGCCGATGAGACATGAACCACCCAGTCTTCACCGTCACGCCAAGCGTGCCAGCAAGCTGGTTGCTGCTGATGCCCTTCTTACTGCTGCACATCAGGTACATCGCCTGCAACCAGACGTGCAGCTTCACATGGCTGGACTCAAACACGGTGCCAACGGTCACACGGCTCTGCTTGCGGCAGGCATAGCACTTGTAAAGGCCAGGGCGGGTTGCGGTGCCGCCCATCTTCTTCATGCGATCCGCGCCGCCGCAATGCGGGCAGGTGGCGCCGTTTGGCCAGACGACGCTTTCCAGCTTCACGTAGGCAGCGTCTTCATCCTGAAAGTAAGGCTGGTTGAGAACGCTTGCCATCGCCATGCTCCGTCTATGAAGCTATCCTACCCCTAGCGGGTGGGTTTGGCAACTACCATATCGCCTTACGTTTGACCGTGGTCCAATAATAGCAGCGCAACGTAGATTGCACGCCATGGTTCGGCGGCGTGAGAGCCGGGGAACGCGAGTACTTGAATTTGCTGCAGCTTAGCCACTCCAATCCTGCGTTCCCGGTACACGCGGCAGACCAACGCCGGCCCCGTGTGGTCGCCGTTATCGTTACCCGAGACCGGCCTGCGCTGCTTCAGCAATGCCTTGATGCCGTATTGGATCAGGCCTACCGGCCGGACGCGGTGATCGTCATCGACAATGCCAGTCAGGACGCGACTTGCGAACTGCTGGAGAACTACGTTGATGTCCGGCATGTTCGACTGGAGCAAAATATCGGCGGCGCTGGAGGCTTCCGGGCGGGAATCCAGCATGCATTGGACGATGGCGCCGATTGGCTCTGGCTGATGGACGATGACGGCCAGCCGAGCGGACCGCATTGCCTCGAGGCGCTGCTCGCGACCGCAACGGCGCATGGTGCCGAACTCGTCGGTCCGCTGGTCGTGGACGTCGACGAGCCGTGCCGCCTGGCATTTCCGGTGCGCATCGCCGGACGCACGATGTTTGAGGTCGATGCCCTGGTGCGGCATGGCCCAGTGCCCGGCTTTGCCCACCTGTTTAATGGCGCGCTGATCGACGCTGGGCTGTTTCATCGCATCGGTTTGCCGGACCCGCGCTTTTTCATCCGCGGCGACGAGGTGGAGTTCCTGTTCCGCGCCCGACGGGCGGGCGCCCGCATCATCCTCGACACGGCCGCCCATTTCCTTCACCCGGGGTCGCAGGCGGACATCCATCCCATTCTGCTCGGCCGATTTTACGCCGTGATGCCGCAAGACGCTGCAAAGCAATTCTATCAATTCCGCAATCGCGGCTACATCTTTCGCCAGTATAAAATGTGGGGCTGGCTGGCGGCCGACGTGGTCCGCTATGGCTATTATCTCCTGATCAGCCGCCGAGCTGATGTGAGCGGCCTGGCACGGTGGGCGGCCGCAACTGGGTGCGGCCTCCGCGGTGGGTTTATGCGCGATTAGATCAGTTTAGGGCTTCAACGCGCCCGTGGCATCGACGTAAACGGCATAGACGGACGTGCTGGCGGCCATGAACAGCCGGTTTTTCTTGCGGCCGCCAAAGCACAGGTTGGCGCAGGTCTCCGGCAGGTGAATCTTGCCGATCAACTCACCCGTCGGCGCGTAGCAGCGCACCCCGTCCTCCTTCGGATCGGCCCAACCCATGCTGCACCAGACGTTGCCCTCGGTGTCCGTGCGCACGCCGTCGGTAAAGCCGGGCGCGAAGTTCTCGGCAAAAACCTTGCCGCCGGACAGCTTGTCGCCGTCCACGGTGAACGAGCGGATGTTCGCCGGGCCGCCGTGCGTGATGCCGCTGTCGATGACATACAGCGTCTTCTCGTCCGGCGAAAAACAGATGCCGTTCGGGCGGGTGAAGTCGTCCACGACGACCGTGGCCGTGCCGGATTGCGGGTCGAGGCGATACACGTTCTTCGGCAATTCCATAGCGGCCTTATGGCCTTCGTAGGGGCCATCGATGCCATAGCCCGGGTCGGTGAACCAGACGGCTCCGTCCGCCGCCACCACGACGTCGTTGGGCGCATTGAGCGGCTTGCCCTGGTAACTGTCCATCAGCACGGTGATCGTGCCGTCATGCTCGGTCCGGGTGACCCGGCGCGCGTCGTGCTCACAGGTCACCAGCCGGCCCTCGCGGTCGATCGTGTTGCCGTTGGAGTAGTTCGACGGCTGGCGGAACACGCTGACATGTCCGTCCACCTCCGACCACTGCATCATGCGGTTGTTCGGGATGTCGCTCCAGACCAGCGTACCGCTCGCGCGGAAATACGCCGGTCCCTCTGCCCAGCGGAACCCGGTGGCGATCCGCTCGATCGCAGCGTTGCCGACCTTGCCGTGGAAGCGTTTATCGAGCACCTCGACGCGCGGATCGGGGTATCGCGTGCCCGGCAGGTCGCCGAGCGGCAAGCGGTCGGCGTGTGCCGTCCGGGTGGCGGTGATCGCTGCGGTCGCCGTCGCGACGGCCAAGAAATGTCGTCTCTGCATAACGTTTTTCTCCCCCCTGCCCCGTCTTGATTGCGGTGCCAGGTCAATTCAGGTTAACCAGCCTACGCGCACAGGTCCATGTATTCCGCCTTGAATCGAGGACAGGCATGTTGCACAAGGCCAACGCTCGCCGGCGGCTGTTTGCCTGCCGTCCGGGCGCGACAATACTGTGACGCGCAGGAGGCCGACGGTTTGAGCACTGATTCCAGCGGCGACGACGCGCCGAAGCTACGATCGTTTGCCGACGCCGCTGCGCTGCTGCCGTCCTTGGTGCCGTTTCCCGGGATCAATCCGGCCGCTCCGCCGACGCCGGACATTGACGCGGCGGAGCTGGGCGTTCCTGCCGCCATGTTGCCGCATGGTCTCGATCCGGTAACTTTCGGCACGCTGACGACGCCCATCACGAAGCCGGTGTCGCCCTTTGGCCGCCGGGCCTGGGTATTTGCACTTGCGCCGGTCGCTGCGGCTGGGCTATTTGCCGCGTGGTATGGTCGCCGCAAGCCGGGTCTCGCCGCGCCGTCGGCCGCGGAGCAGGCAGCAACGCCCGAGCCCTCCGCACCGATAGCCAGCGCGCCGGTCGAAGCCATGCCAACTAGCGGCGCGCGGCCTGAGCCGGAACGCGACGCCGGCAGCCAGGACCCTCGAACACCCGCGGCGGCACCGTCTGGGACCGCAGCGGTGCCAGACGCCGGTTCGACTTCGATGGCCTACAACATGATCGTGCTGCATCCCCGGCCGCCGTCGGCCAAAGGCGACGCGGCGAATGCGCGGATCACCGCGCTGCTGCAGCCGCTCACGGCACGGCTGGAGGTGCAGAAGAAGGCGGACACCCAAGGCCGGCTGACGGTGCACTACTTCCATGCCGAGGACGCCGCAGCAGCGCAGACACTGGCCGATATGGTCCGCACACCGGGCGCCCGCGTCAAGATCCAGGGACCAGTTCGCACCCAAAAGGCGTGGCCAAGCGGTTCCTTCGAGGTCTGGCTCCGTGGCCCCTAAAAAGCGCTTACCAGCCGCCCTCGGCCGTCGCGGGCGCAATCGCCGCGCATTGCGCCAGGAACCCGGCCTCGTCCTCCAGCGTACGCAGGTCGAAGCGCAGCGCTCCCTCCGCGATGTGGCCGACAACCGGAGCCGGCAGACGGCGGAAAGCGGCGGCAGTGCGCTCCAGCCAACGTCCCGCGCCGCGCCCCGCCGTCGCCGGCGTGATCGCCAGGCAGGCGCTGGGCAGGGTGCGCAGCGGCAGTGCCCCACTGCCAATCTGGCTGGCGCACGGCTCTACGCGCACCTGCGCCAACACGCCCAGCGCGCGGGCCAGCTCGGGCTGCAGGCGATGCGCGACGGCGGTGATGTCGGCCGGCTTGCGGGCCAGCAGGCGCAGCGTCGGCAGCCGCTCGGCCAGGCGCTCGGGATGCAGATATAGCCGCAGCACCGCCTCCATCGCGGCGATCGTCAGCTTGCCCAGCCGCAGCGCCCGGGTCAGTTGGTTGCGCCGGATCTGCTTAATCAAGTCCGCCCGGCCGACGATGCAGCCGCACTGCGCGCCGCCCAGCAGCTTGTCGCCGCTGAAGGTGACGACGTCCGCATGCGCCACCGCCTCGCGCACCGTCGGCTCCGGCGGCAGGCCCCATTGTGACAAGTCAACCAGCGTGCCGCTGCCCAGGTCGTTCACGAACGGGATGTTGGCCGCCCGGCAGATCGCCGCCAGCTCGGGCTCCGGCACAGCAGCGGTGAAGCCCTGGATTTCGTAGTTGCTGGTATGGACCTTCATCGCCAGCGCCGTCTGCGGCCCGATCGCCTCGGCAAAGTCGGCGGGGTGGGTGCGGTTGGTGGTGCCGACCTCGCGCAGCCGGGCGCCGGCGCGGGCCATGATGTCGGGGATGCGGAACGACCCGCCGATCTCCACCAGCTCGCCGCGCGACACGATGGCCTCGCGGTCGCGTGCCAGGGTGTTGAGCACCAGCAATACGGCGGCGGCGTTGTTGTTGACGACCGTCGCGGCCTCGGCGCCGGTCAGGCGGCACAGCAGCGCCTCGATGTGGGTGTCGCGATGGCCGCGCCCGGCGGTGTCCAGGTCGTATTCCAGCGTGCAGGCGCCGGCGGTGGCGGCGATGTGCCGGATCGCCTCGGGAGGCAGCGGCGCGCGGCCAAGGTTGGTGTGCAGGACCGTGCCCGTCAGGTTGAACACGGGGCGCATCGATGGCTGCGTCAATGCCCGCAGCCGTGTCCGGCACAGCTCGGCTAGGCCGTCTGCACCCGGCGCCGGCGCATTGCCCGCGCGCAGCCCGGACAGCACGGCGCGCAGGTCGTCGCGCGTCGCGATGCGGCCGAACTCATCCTGTAGCGCTGCGAAGCGCGGCTGGCCCAGCAGGCTGTCCACGGAAGGGGGGCGGGCGCGAACCTCGGGCATGGCACTCATTATATGGAAGATATGGAGGAAACTGGCGGAAGGGAGTGGGAGTCGAACCCACCGAGGATCGCCTTGCAACCCCACCCGGATTTGAAGTCCGGACGCCCCACCAGGGAACGATTCCCCTCCATGTACAAAGCTAGCAAGTCCATGGCTGTTGTCAAAATGGCCCCGCCTGGTCGAACAATCCAGCACGGTCCGGGCGCACCACGCGGCCGTTTGCCCGGCGTACGGTGAAGCCTACCTTGTCGAAAAACTCCAGCACCGGCATCGTCACGTTGCGCCCGATCCCGGTCGCCTCGCGGAACCGCCCGACCGTCAGGATGCCGCCGGCGCCGTCCTGCGCCACCATCTGCGCCGCCTGCGCCAGGCGTGCCAATGCGTCGGGCAGCACGAAATAACTCGGCGAGACTCGGCAGAGCCAGCCGATCCGGCCCAGCTTGCGCAGCAAGGGCAGCAGCTCGGCCTCCGGCATCTGCAGGCCCGCCGCCAGCAGAGCGACGCGCGGCTGGTCCATGCCGGCGCCCTGCAGCGCGTCGCGGATCTCCTCCCACAGGCTCTCCTCCTCAATGGACAGGCGTATGGCGTGGCCCGGTAAATGCAGCAGCGGACCGAATCGATGCAGCGCGCCGTCCGCCACCAGGTCGCGCAGCACCGCCCAGCCCGGCGGGCGCATGGCGGGCGGCAGTTGGCGGAGCAGCTCGTCTCCCGTGCAGCCGGCACTGTCGGCATACTTGGCCGCATAATCCGCTGCCGCGTCCAACAAGCGCGTGCGCAGCGCTGCATGATGGACGGGCGAGAAGCCGAGCGAGCCTACGGTCACAATGTCCGTGTCTAGGCTCCGCAGCTCCTCCACCGTCACGTTGCGGGTCAGGCGGAACCAGTCGAGGTCGAGCCCGGCCGCGGACTGGTCCAGCAGCGCCTGCAGCGCGGCGGCGGTATCCGGCTGGTCCAGCGCCTGCAGCACGCGGCGGCGCTCCGGACTGCGGGCGCCGCGCCGGGGCGGGTGCGGGTCCACGATGTGGCCGCCGCCCAGCGAGCGCTGCGCCGACTGGTTGCGAATGATAAAGCGGTCGCCATACGCCGCCACGGTGGGGGTATCCAGCGCGAGCTGCACCCAGGCGCTGCCGCCGGGTTCCAGGGCGCGGTCGTCCAGCAGGCCGATGCGCCCGGGGATGTCGGCGGCACCGAGATGCACGTGCACCGGGGTCCAATGCCTTAGCGCTCGGGTCTCGTGCGGCAGCAGGCGCAGCCGGGCGTCGAGTCGCGAGGTCGGGGCGTGCAGCGCAAGGTCAACGAGCCAGTTGCCGCGGGTGGCGTCGTCACGCTCCAGCCGGGGGGCGGTGATATTCAAGGCGCAGCGCTGGCCAGCTTGGCCGTGCTCCGCCGCCTGGTTCTGGCTGTGCAGCCCGCGTATTCGCACCTCCAGGCCGGCCGGCGATAGCATGAGGCGCTGCCCAGCCTGCACGGCGCCGCTATGCGCGGTCCCGGTGGCGACCAGGCCCACGCCCGGCAGGCTGAACGCTCGGTCCAGCGCCAGGCGGAAGCCGCCGCCGGAGACGCGCGCCTGCATGGCGGCGGCGGCGTCCTCCAAGTGCTGGCGCAGCGCCGGAATGCCGTCGCCGCTGAGCGCCGAGCAGGACATGATCGGCGCTTGGTCAAGCACGGTGCCGCGCAGCAGCTCATGCATCTGCGCCGTCAGCGCGGCGAGGCGGCCAGGCTCCGCGCGGTCGGCCTTGGTCAGCACGACAACGCCGCCCGGCACCGCCAGCAGGTCAAGGATGGCGAGGTGCTCGAGCGTCTGCGGCATCGGCCCGTCATCGGCGGCCACCACCAGCAACGCGAAGTCCACGCCGATGGCGCCCGCCAGCATGGTGCGCACCAGGCGCTCATGGCCCGGCACGTCGATGAAGCCGATCGAAGCGCCGCCGGACGCCTGGGTGTAGGCATAGCCGAGGTCGATCGTGATGCCGCGCGCCTTCTCCTCCGGCAGGCGGTCGGTGTCCACGCCGGTGAGCGCGCGGACCAGCGCGGTCTTGCCGTGATCGATATGGCCGGCGGTCGCGACGATCATGCGGCATCCATAAAAGGAAACGGGAGCCCCGGCCAGCGGGACTCCCGTTCAGGCACGCGACGTCCGAGTTAGCGGCCCGGGCTAACGGCCCGGACTAACGAACGGTGGTCTCGGCCAGCTCCGACATGCAGGTGTCGTAGGCCACGAAGGACACGCGGTTGCTGACGGCGAACAGCGTGCTGGGCGAGATCAGGAACAGCGCGCGGGCCTGGTCGTGCACGTAGCGCTCGACCTCCCGCACCACTTCCTCCTGTGCCGGCTGATGCGGGGTGCGCAGCAGCTTGGCATACAGCGCGTCGAACTGCGGGTCCTCGGGCATGGCGCGATGGGCGCCATTATTGCCGAAGAACTCGCGGTGCACGACGCCGACCGGGTACTGCGGCGACCAGTCGAAGTGCCAGACAAGCTTGATGTCCCAGCCCTCCGGCTCGGTCTTGCTGAAGTCGGCGCGCACCTTCAGCCCAACCTTCGCCAGGTTCGCAGTCATCACCTCGACCACGCCCTCCCAGTCGGGCGACGCCAAGACCAGGATCTCCCGGCCCTTCAGCCCTGCCTTCTCAATCGCCGCAGCCGCGGCCGCCTCGTCGAGCTTGTAGGGTTCGAGTTTCGGGTCGGCACCATAGCGGCCGGTCTGGATGAACGCCGGCATCACCGAGCCATAGCCGTGCGCGCCCTGCTGCAGCACGGCGTCGCGGTCGATCGCCATGTTCATCGCCCGGCGCACCTCGATGCTGGTCCAGGGCGAGTCCAGCTTGTTCTCGTTGAACACTCCGGCCAGCACGGTTTTCGCCGGCTGCGAGTGGATCGCGGCGACGCTGCCGCCCTGGAAGGCGTGCGCCTCTGCCGGCGTCAGGTCGGTGACCACGTCCACCTTGCCGTCCCCGGCAGCGACAGACTTGATCGCATCCTCTTTCGGAATGGCGTTCTCGTAGATGATCCGGACCTTCGGGATGCGGCCGGGATTCCAATGCGTTAGGTTCGGCTCCAGCACGACCTGCGGCGAGCGCGTATCGAGCGTCGAAATGCCATCAGCAAGCAAGAATGGGCCAGTCCCCCACGGACCGGGCGCATCGATGACTCACCAGTGGCCTTCGGCCGTTCCGGTCTTCGGGTCGATGAAACCCCACTCGTTCCAAAAGCGGGTCGAGGGGATGTGCATGCCGCGCAGTTTCATCAGCGCGGCCGAATTGCCGCCGGGAAAACGCATGCGGACGGTGTGGTCGTCCACGACCGTCAGCGCGGTGTCCTGGGCAAAGTTCAGGAAGGCGCCTGGCGGATGCGGGTTGGTCCACTCCTGCACCTTGTCGAACGCCAGCTTGAAGATCTGCGCGTCGTACTTCTCGCCGTCCTGGAAGACGGTTTCGCGCCGCACGTCCAATTCCAGCGTCTCGTCATCGACCCAGCGCCAACCGGCTGCGAGGCTGGGCTGGCCCATGCCCTCGTGATCGACCCGATTAGCCTCTTCCATGGTGTTCCAGGTGATCGAAAGCCAGTTCACCGGCGATGGATCGACCACCCGCACGGTGTTGTGGGGTCCCCAGGACGGCACGCCGCCCGAAGCTCCCCCGGTTGCAGGTTCAGCCAATATTTCGTTCCTTTTCTGCTGTGTCGCACAATTAGCCTACGTGCGATTAAATCTTGCGCCAAGGATTTTTCCCGAGTGCCACGGCGCTTATCGACATGCCGGGATTGGTATGGCGTTATTGCTCCGCCCATCATCCCTGGAGACACTTATGAGCCCTGTCACCTTCGCCCAGTGGGACCTGTCCGGCCCGCCACCGGACGCCATGCCCGGCGCTGGCGGCACCATGCGGCAGGTCCAAGTCAAGGCCGGGCACGTCGCCGCCCGGCACAGCCACGCGCACGAGCAGTTCCTGCTGGTGATGAGCGGCGCCGGCCGGCTGCGATGCGAGGCCGGCAGCGTGCCTCTGCATCCCGGCACCGCCATCCGCTTCGCGCCGGGCGCCTGGCACAGCGCCGAGTTCACCGCCGACACCGTGCTGACGGAGTTTAACCTTACGGAGGCGCCAGGCTAAATACGGGAGCCGCTACCCCGCCCCGGCGCGGCTTTCGCGGTGCGCCTCGATCTGCTTCCAGATCACCACCTCGTCGGTCACCATCCACTCACGCTGGATGCGGCCCTGCACGATCTCCGCGTGGCTGAGGCCCATGATATAGACCGGGGCGCCGGTGGGCTCGCCGAAATGGCCGAATCCCGAATGGGTGCCGCGCAGCGACCAGCGGAGGGCGACGCGGGACGCCTGGCCGCCGCCGTGATTGGCCGTGGCGCTCTCGATGGTCAGCACGGCGTCCGGGAATGCGGCGAGGTAGCCGAGGTAGAAGCGGTCGATGTCGCCGTGGCCGTGGAAGGTCTCGCCGCCGGGTGCGTCGAGGCTGGCGCCGTGGAAGTATAAGTCGCGAATCGCCAAGGTGTCCTTCTGACCCCAGATGCGTCGGTAGCCGCTGCAATACAGGTCGATCTCCGCCCCCTGCTGCACCACCGGACGGTAGCGGCCCGGCAGGTCGTGTTCGGGCAGGAAAAACCCGACTTTGCCGGTGGTGCGCAGGTCATGCGCCACCATCTGCCGCGCGAGGTCCCGCGGTTCGAGGCCGAGGCAGCGTGCGAAGCTCGCCTGGTCGCGGACCAGCCACTCCTCGGTCACCTGCTCGCCCGTGACCCAGCAATCGGCGATGATGCGGGACTTCACCAGCCGCCCGGTCGCCCGGCCATAGCTGCCGTCGCCCTGATGCCGCATGACCGAGACCAGGCGGTGCGACGATAGGAAGGAGCCGTCGCCGTACTCGGTCCAGATCACCTCCTCGCCCACCAATTGCCGGTCGGGGAACTGATGCAGCGTCTGCAGGGTCTGCGCGGTGACCCCGCTATTGTCCGAGGTGAGCCCGGTGGCAGCACGCACCAGGCAGTCGGCGGCGTAGTATTTTTCGAGTTTGCCGCCGATACCGCGGTCCTCCCAGATCTCGCGGGTGATGCCGTAGATGAACGCCGGGACATCAAGGTAGTGACCGATCTGCGGACCCATTCTGCAGCCTCCCAAAAACGACGCAGGGGAACCCAATGCGCTCCGGCGTGCTGAGCATCAAGCCGTTTGCAGCAATACCGCGGAAGGACAGCCGAGAATGAACAGCGTCGCGCGTGCCAAGCTGAGCAAAGTGCCCGAGGTTACCCTGACCTTCTGGATCATCAAGATCGCCGCGACGACGCTGGGCGAGACCGGCGGGGACGCAGTGTCGATGTCGATGCACCTGGGCTATGCGGTCAGCACGGCAATTTTCATCGGCATTTTCGTCGTGGCCGTTGGCGCCCAGATCGCCGCGAAGTCGTTCCATCCGTTCCTGTATTGGGTCGTGATCATCGCCACGACGACGGCGGGCACGACGATGGCCGACTTTGCCGACCGCTCGCTGGGCATCGGCTATGCGGGCGGATCATCGATCCTGTCCGTGCTGCTCATGGCGTCGCTTGGCGTGTGGTACTGGTCGGCCGGCTCCGTCTCTGTTAATACCGTCACATCACCGGGGATAGAGACGTTCTACTGGGCGACGATCCTGTGTTCCCAAACCTTGGGGACCGCGCTTGGTGACTGGATGGCCGACACGACGGGGCTCGGCTACGAGGGCGGCGCACTCGTGGTCGCCGCCGGGCTCGCGGTGGTCGCGGCGGCATATTTCTACACCGCAGTTTCGCGCACCCTGCTGTTCTGGAGCGCGTTCATCCTTACCCGGCCGCTCGGCGCAACGGTGGGCGACCTGCTCGACAAGCCGGTGGCCAATGGCGGGTTCGCCCTGAGCCGCTTCTACGCCTCGGCGCTCCTCGCGGCGTTCATCGTGGCCTGCGTCGTGTTCCTCCCGCAACGGGCCGGCCGGCATCCAGGCGAAGGCGCCACGGCCGATTAGATCAGGATGACGGCGAGCGCCACGGCGCCGAACGCGATGCAGTAGATGCCGAACGGATTGAGGCCCGCCTGCTCGTGGGTCCGGAAATAGCGCATCAGGAACGCCGTGCTGAGCCAGGCGACGATCCCCGCGACCACGGCGGCGACCGCCGCGGTCTCGAACACGCCGGGCGGTACGCTCTCGTGCAGCAGCTTGGGTACCTCAAGCACGGTGGCGCCCAGGATGATCGGCGTGGCGATCAGGAACGAGAAGTGCGCCGACCCGGCGTGGTCCACGCCACGCAGCAGCCCGCCGACGATCGTCGCACCCGAGCGCGAGATGCCCGGGATCAGCGCGAGGCACTGCCAAAAGCCGATCACCACGGCGTCAACGACGCCCAGCGTCGCCATAGGCCGGGCATCGACCGCACGGGTGCGCAGCCGCTCGGTGGCCAGGAGCATGACGCCGTTCACGATCAGGAAACTCGCTGCCACGACGGGCGAGCCGAACAGGCTGCGCACGAACTTTTCCAGCACGAAGCCGATGATGACGGCCGGGATGGTCGCGATGATGATGAGCATAAGGACGCGCCGGCTCTCGCGCGTGCGCTGCGCGTCCGAGATACCGAGCACGCCTAAGACCAGCGCCAACCAGTCCCGCCAGAAGTATGCCAGCAAGGCCACGGCTGTCCCCAGATGCAGCAGGACAAGGAACGGCAGGAACTCTGGCGACCGCTGATCGATCGCCCAGTTGACCAGCGCCGGCAGGACGACTGCATGCCCCAGGCTGCTGACAGGGAACAGCTCCGTCGCGCCCTGGAGGATGGCGATGAGTATGGCGTGCATGGTGTTCATGGGTGTCTCCGGTCGCGGCGGGGATAGGGCGCGGGAAACCATGGGTCAAGCTGCGGGGACGACATGGCACGGCACACGGCCTTGACGGCGTGTTGCAATCGGACCACGCGGTTAGCACCTCTTGCAAGGCTTAATGCAACGCACCAGTTGCGTTTTGTCATTGCTGTCATCGTGCTATCAGGAGATTTTCCGTGAACATCCATCCTAAACTTCGTCGCCGCCTGATCCGGGTGCTGGCTGCGCTCGGCATCGCAGCAACGCTTGGCGGCTGCATCGTGGTCCCGGTTGGCGAGGGCGGCTATTATCGTCGGCCGCACTACTATCGCTACTACTGAGCGGTCCCGCACCGGCGGCCGGCCAACGACTGCCGAATCGGCCGAGCTCGCGGTGCGCGTGCTGGATGCAGCCGCCGTGCTGTTCCTGCAAGCCGGCTTTGCCGCGACCAGCATCGAAGCCATTGCAACCGCGGCGGGCGTGTCCAAGCGCACGCTCTATGCGCGTTTTACCGGCAAGGAGGCAGTGTTCCTCGCGGTGGTGCAGCGCCTGATCGGCACGTGGCTGACCGGGTTCGACGCCGTGGTGGAAAGCGCACCTTCGCTGGAAGCCGCATTGCTGGCGGTCGGTCAGCGCATGCTGGCTGTAGCCTTGACGCCGTCGGCGCTGGCGCTGCATCGCCTGATGGTGGCGGAGGCTGGACGGTTTCCAGAGCTCGCCGCGGCCCTGCGGGACGCTGGTGCCCGTGCGGGGATCGAGCGTCTCTGCCGGGTGCTGCATCTGCACCGGCCGGATACCGATCCGGCCCGGCTGGCGTTCCTGGCCGAGCAGTTCCAGCACTTGGTCCTGGCGGGCCCGCAGTCCAGGGCGATCGGCCTGGGCGTGTCCCTGAACGCCGGGGCGCTTGAAGCCTGGAGCCAAGACAGCGTCGCCCTGTTTTTACGAGGGTTGGTCAATTCGACGCAGGCTTAGCGGTCAGTATCTGGCAGAAACACCGGAGCCGCCCGGATCAGGCCGCGAGTTCAAGGATCTCCCGGACTTGCGCCGGCCCGTCGATGCGTCGCGGGTTGCGCGGCACCCAGGGCGTGCCCATCGCCTGCGCGGCGATTCGGTCGAAGCTTTCCGGGCCGATCTCGACGTCGCGCAGGCGACGCGGCATTTCGAGTTTGGCGATAAAGCCGTCAAGCACGTCCCCGGCCGCCTGTCCGGGGAGGCCCAACGCGGCGGCAACCAGCTTTTGGCGGTCCATGTTCACCAGGGCGTTCCAGCGCAGCACTGCCGGAAGCATGATGCATGACGTATGGCCGTGCGGGACGTCGAACATCGCTCCCAGCACATAGCCGATGCCGTGGCTCGCACCCATCGGGACGCCGCTGGCAAGCGGGCCCATAGAGAGCCACGCGCCCATCTGGCAATCGAGGCGGGCGTCCAGGTCGGTGGGCTCAGCCTTCACGCGCAACAGGCCGTGATGCAGCAGACTCAGCCCGTGCAGCGCCTGCGCATCGGCACCTCTGCCGACGCGTTCATCCATGGACGGCTCTGGCCGTCCTGCGGCCTTCGAAGCCTACCACAAGGACCCAAAATGAATGCCTTGCCGGACGTGTCTGATGCGGCGCAGTCGCCTCCCGTGATGACAGCGCGGCTCGCCGTCCTCCTCGCAGTAGCCTGTGGGCTAATTGTCGCCAACCTATACTATGCGCAGCCGCTCGCCGGCCTGATTGGCCCGGCCTTAGGCCTGTCACCCTCCGCCGCCGGCCTCATCGTCACCCTGACCCAGCTCGGCTATGGCGCCGGGCTGCTGCTGATCGTGCCGCTCGGAGACCTCTATGAGAACCGGCGCCTCGTGCTGCTGCTCACCGGATGCGGCATCCTCGCCCTGCTTGGCGCAGCACTGGCCGCATCGCCGGCGCTGTTCCTGACGGCATCGCTATGCATGGGCCTCAGCTCCGTCTCGGTGCAGATTCTGGTACCCTACGCGTCGCATCTGGCGCCCGAGGCCATGCGCGGGCGGGTGGTGGGCAACATCATGAGCGGGCTGATGCTCGGCATCATGCTGGCGCGCCCCGTCGCCAGCCTCATCGCCTATCAGGCCTCGTGGCGCGCGATCTTTGTCCTGTCGGCATCGATCCTGCTGGTGCTGAGCCTGGTGCTCAGCCGCGCGCTGCCGAAGCGCGAGCCGGCATCGCATGCCGGATACGGATCGCTGCTGTTCTCAATGGTCCGCCTCGTCCGGACCACCCGCGTACTGCAGCGGCGCGCGCTATACCATGCCGCGCTGTTCGCCGCCTTCAGCCTGTTCTGGACCACGGTCCCGCTGCTGCTCGCCGGGCCGGATTACCGATTGTCACAGGCTGGCATCGCGTGGTTCGCCTTCGCCGGCGTCGCAGGCGCCGTCGCAGCCCCCATTGCCGGCAGGGTGGCGGACCGGGGATGGAGCCGGGTCGCGACTGGACTCGCGATGCTGACGGCGGCGGTTGCGTTCCTGATGAGCCATGTCGGCCGGCCGGGATCAACCCTGGCCCTGGGCTTCCTGGTCGCCGCCGCGATACTGCTGGATTTCGGCGTGACGACCAACCTCGTGCTGGGCCAGCGCGCCATCTTCCTGCTCGGCGCCGAGTATCGCAGCCGGCTCAACGGCCTCTATATGGCGACGTTCTTCATGGGCGGCGCCGTGGGCTCGGCCGTGGGCGGCTGGGCCTATGCAAGCGGCGGCTGGTCGCTCGCGTCCTGGATCGGCTTTGCCCTCCCGGTCGCAGCGTTGGCCTATTACACAACGGAGCTACGCATGAGCCGGACGGCGCGCACGCTTCGCTAACCGGCCGGCATCCCAGCCAGATGGCACGCCGTGGGCCAAATACGGGCTTCCCCGATGTCTCGCGGCACCAGAGCCGGCGAGACGACGCCGCACAGGGGCTCGGCGATGGGGCAGCGCGGGTGGAACGGACAGCCCGGCGGTGGTGCGGTGGCGCTCGGCAGCTCGCCCCGTACCGCCGCCTCCCGATGACGGGCGCCCGGCGCGATCTGCGGCACGGCCTCGATCAGCGCGCGGGTGTAGGGGTGCCGCGGTGTCGCGAACAGCGCCTCGGTCGGGCCGATCTCCACAATCTTGCCGAGATACATTACGGCCGTCCGGTGGGCGATGTGCCGCACCAGGCGCAGGTCGTGCGTGATGAACAGCAGCGCCAGCCCGAGCCGGTCCTGCAACTCCAGCAGTAGGTTCACGATCTGCGCCTGCACCGAGACATCCAGCGCCGAAACCGGCTCGTCGGCGATGATGACCGCGGGCTCCACCGCGAGCGCCCGGGCGATGCCGACCCGCTGCCGCTGCCCGCCGGAGAACTCGTGCGGATAGCGCCCGCCGGCGTCCTGCGGCAGGTGCACGAGGTCGAGCAAGGCTTGTACCCGGCCGGGCACTGCGGACCGCTCGACCACCCGGTGCACTATTAATGCCTCCGCCAGCGCATCGCCGATCCGCAGGCGTGGGTTGAGCGACCCGTACGGGTCCTGAAACACCATCTGCACCCGGCGGTTATAGGCGCGCATTGCTGGACCGGTCAGCGTCAGGACATCCTGACCGTCCAGCCGGATCGCGCCCGCATCCGGCTCGTGCAACCGCACCAGGCAGCGCGCCAGGGTGGACTTGCCGCAGCCGGACTCGCCGACGATCCCCAACGTCTCGCCCCGATGCACCGTGAGGCTGACCCCGTCCACCGCCCGCAACAGCGGCGCTGTCCTGCCGCGCGCCCAGTCGAGCGCCGAACGCCGCAATGGGAAACGCTTGCACAGGCCGACGGCCTCCAGCAGCGGCGCGCTCAGGACGCTGTCACCCGGTTCGATGCCCAACACGCCGCCCAGTGCCCCGGCGAAGTTTCCAAGAACGCCGGCGCGGCCGTCCGGCATTGCGCCTCGACGAAGCCGCAGCGCGGCTCGAACGGGCAGCCCTGGAGCGTCTGGTCGAGCCGGGGCGGCTGCCCGGGGATCGGCACCAATTTTTGCCGCACCGGGCCGGCCTGCGGCATGGAGCGCAGCAGGGCTGCAGTGTAGGCGTGACGTGGTCGTGCGAACACCGCCGCCACCGGCCCGGCCTCGACGACGCGTCCGGCATACATCACGCACACCCGGCCGCACGTCTCCGCCACGACGCCCAAGTCGTGCGTGACCAGGATCATCGCCATCCCCAGCTCGCCTGCTAGCCGCATCAGCAGCTTGAGGATTTGATCCTGGATCGTCACGTCCAGCGCCGTCGTCGGCTCGTCGGCCAGCAGCAGCATCGGCTGCGCTGCCAGCGCGATGGCGATCATGGCGCGCTGCCGCATGCCGCCGGAGAACTCGTGCGGGTAGCTGCCCAGGCGCTGCACCCCGGACGCGATGCCGACGAGGTCAAATAGTTCCAGCGCTCGCGCCCGTCGTGCTCGGCCGTCCAGCCCGCCATGCGCCACCAGGTTCTCGTCAATCTGCTGGCCGATGGTCAGCACCGGATTCAGCGCGGCCATCGGCTCCTGGAAGATCATCGCGACCTCGCGCCCGCGGATTTCTCGCAGCGCCCGCTCAGGCAGGGTCAGCAGATCCCGCCCCCGCCATGCCGCCCGCCCGGCGACGGTGGCGTTGCGGCGCAGCAGCCGGGTGATCGCCCGCAGGGTGACGCTCTTGCCGGAGCCGCTTTCCCCGACAATTCCAACAATCTCCCCGGCATCGATGGCGAGCCCGACGCCATCGACGGCGCGCACCGTGCCGCGTGGCGTGGCGAAACTGACGCGCAGGTCCTCTACGCTCAGCAGGGATGTGCCGGTCACCGTTTCACGTCCATCAGGTCGGCGACGCCGTCGCCCACTAGGCTGAAGCCGATGCCGGACAGCACGATGGCGAAGCCGGGGAACACCGCGA
>JANXVC010000374.1 GCA_025351925.1 Rhodospirillales bacterium
AGCTCGGCTACCAGCGCTTTAAGCCCGGCCGCGTCGTCGTCCGCTATCTGAATGTCCACGGATGGTGTCACCGACACCTTGACTCATGGTCGCCCGTGACCGGTCAACAATTATCTAAGCCCTCCTACCTGGGCAGTTACCATTTAGACGAAGCGCACGACCTTGCGAACGTAGGAGACCACATGGTGCGCTTCATAGGGCTTGGCCAGGAAAAGCGCGCCAAGCGGCATCTCATGCGCCAGTAGCACTTTATGTCCCGACACAATGACGATGCCAGTTGCCGGAAAATTTTTGGTGGTCTGGTGCGCAAGTGCCAGGCCGTCGGGCTCGCCGGGCATATGGATGTCTGTGAACAGCACATGCAAGCCAGGAACCGCCTGCAAAACTCGAAGGGCTTCTCGACCGCTGCCCGCCTCTTCAACCAGGAACCCAGCGTCTTCCAGGATATCGACAGCCGCCATGCGAAGCAGCGGCTCGTCCTCGACCACCAGCACCTTCGTCTCTGAATTGACCATGCGTGCTTACCTTTTCTGCTTGCTGAAGTAGCCAGCAGGCAAACATGGCCTAATCCGGCGAACCCTTGATCAACGCCGTAACGTGACAGCTGACCCCTTCGTTCAAAAACCTGATCACGGCATTTCCCTCAAGGGCGCTCGCGAGGCCGCGTTCGATCAGGCGGGAGCCGAAACCCCGCTGTGCCGGAGGTATGACGGGCGGCCCTCCCAACTCACGCCAGGTCAGGTCCAGGCGTAAAGCCTTGGCGTCCTGGCTCGCCTCGCACTCGGCTGCCCAGTCGATTTCGACCCATCCCTCCTGTGTCGAGAGTGCCCCATATTTGGTGGCGTTCGTCGCCAGTTCGTGCAGCAAGAGCGCCAGGGACATGGCGGCCTGAGCATTCAGGCGCACGTCGGGGCCATCAATCCTGAAGCGTCCGGCCCCGTCGTCGTGCAGATCGAGCGCGCAATCGACGACGCTGCGCAGGGTCGAGGTCGTCCAGCGATCGCGCATGAGCAGCGCGTGAGCGCGGCCCATCGCCGCGAGGCGCTGATCGATGGCTTTCTGGGCCGCCTGGGGCGTCGTAGCCGTGCGAAGGCTCTGGCGCACGATGGCCTGCACCATGGCCATGGTGTTCTTCACCCGGTGCTGCAGCTCGTCACTGAGCAGCCGGGCCTGCTCCTCGGCGCGCTTGGCCTCAGTGATGTCGCGCGACACTGCAAGCAGCCTTTCCGGCTGTCCGTCGGCGCCGAGGATGGGCGTCACCTGCACATCCCACCATTTGGGTGTGCCGGCGAAGGTGTCCGCCATTCCCTGGAACTGGCCGACGCCGCCGGCCTTTGCCGTTTCAACAGCCTTCTTGGCTGCCGCATTGCCAGCCTGCCGCCAGAAGTCCGGCCAGGGACAGCCCGCGACGGCGTTGAAGTCGCTGACCTCCATCACCTGCTGGCCGCCTTCGCTCATGAAGACCAGCCTGGCGTCGAGGTCGAGGATCTTGATGCAATCAGCCGACGAGGCGAGCACGCCGCGCAGGAACTCGGCATCTGCCCGGCTTTTCTCAGCGGCAAGTTTCTGCTCGGTGTGGTCTCGTAGAATTTTGAGGAAGCCAAAATGTGCGCCATCCGCGTCCAGCAGCGGCATCATTTCGCCATTGGCCCAGAAAGCCGATCCGCCCTTCTGCAGGTGCCAACGCTCGTCAGTGCCACGGCCCTGGTCCAAGGCAGCCCGCATCTCCCGTTGCAGGACGCCGTCCTGGCAGTCCAACTCGGTAAAGAACACGCTGGCCGGACGGCCGATCACCTCCGCCTCGGTCCAGCCAAGGATCCGGTGCGCGCCTTCGTTCCAGCTCGTCACAAGGCCATGAACATCCATGGCAATGATGGCGTAGTCGGTTGCACTCGCCAGCACCGCCTCGAGAAAGCGTTCGCGGTTCGACGCCGGGGGCGCAGGCTGCTTGGCGCCAGATTGCACGCTGAACCCCACCTTCCTTGATTTCAAGCTTGTCGCAATCAGCCCGCTTTCGCACGCCTCCTCGTAATCTTCAACTTTGAGACCGTTGTGACCAGCGAACACTCGCCGAGTATCGGCCTTCCACCAAATGCTGATTCTCGAGCCAATCACATTGAAATCAACATCGGCTGTCGGCGAAAATGGCCATAGTCGAGCGAATGCAACCCAGGGATGGCAATTCCGGGTACTGATCCGTATGGAGCACTGCACGACAGAGCTCAAGGAGAGCGAGAGCATACCATGGACGACGATCAGGACCCGCATGGAAGCGGTGCGGCACTGTCGGCCATGGCCGGAACGACGGTTTCGGCTGCACGGGACCCGCAGGACATTGCGCCGCCTGACGGCGCTGCCACGTCGAAAGCGAGTGAGGCGGACCTGCGTTTGCTCGCGGACTCCATTCCGCAGCTTGCCTGGATGGCGGGTCGGGACGGCTCGATTTTCTGGTATAACCAGCGCTGGTACGACTACACCGGTACGAGCTTCGAGCAGATGCAAGGCTGGGGTTGGCGGGAGGTTCACCATCCCGACCACGTCGAACGCGTGGTGAGCAGCATTCAGAAGGCTTTCGCGACCGGCGAGCTTTGGGACGACACATTCCCGCTTCGGGGCCACGACGGGCAATACCGCTGGTTCCTCTCGCGCGCGCTACCGATCCGCGACGGCGCCGGCCAGGTGGTGCGCTGGTTCGGCACCAACACGGACGTGACCGAGCAGCGCGCCTGGGAGGAGCGGGTGCGCCGCAGCGAGGAGCGGTTCCGCACCGTGCTGGACTCTTCGACCGCGATCATCTGGAACATGGCCGCCGACGGCCGGTTCGAATGGCCGCAGCCGCGTTGGACCGCCTTCACCGGGCAAGCCTTCGAGGACGCCCGCGGCTCAGGCTGGATCGAGGCAATCCATCCCGACGACCGGGACCAGACGGCTGAAGCCTGGCGCGGCGCCGTGGCGGCCCGCTCCCGCTACGAGATTGAGCATCGGGTGCGCCGTGCGGACGGGGCATGGCGGCATATGGAGGCGCACGCCGTGCCTATCCTGGCCGATGACGGCAGGGTCTATGAGTGGATCGGCACGCATACCGACGTGACCGCGCGCAAGGATGCCGAGACGGCGATGCAGGCCGCCCGCGACGAGGCGGAGGAGGCGAACCGGGCCAAGAGCACCTTCATCGCCAACATGAGCCACGAGCTGCGCACGCCGCTGTCGGCCATCATCGGCTACAGCGAGATGCTGCAGGAGGAGATCGAGGATGCCGGCGACCCCGGCAGCATCGCAGACGACATGCGCAAGATCGAGGGCAACGCGCGCCACCTGCTCAGCCTGATCAACGACGTGCTCGACCTGTCCAAGGTCGAGAGCGGCAAGATGGAGGTCTACGCCGAGACGTTCGACGTGGCCGATATGGTTCGTGACGTCACGGCGACGGTGCAGGGGCTGGTCGAGAAGAAGGGCAACACCTTGGCCCTGCGGCTGGAAGGTGACCTGGGAGCGATGCATTCGGACGTGACCAAGATCCGGCAGATGCTGTTGAACCTGCTCAGCAACGCGGCGAAGTTCACCCAAGCAGGCACGATCACCTTGTCCGTCGAACGCGGCCCGGGTTCGGGCGAACGGGATTGGTTGGCTTTTCGCATCAGCGACGCCGGCATCGGCATGACCGAGGAGCAGTTGGCCAAGCTGTTCCAGCGCTTCCAGCAGGCCGACGCCTCGACCACCCGCAAGTTCGGCGGCACCGGACTGGGCTTGTCCATCACCAAGGCGTTCAGCACCATGCTCGGCGGCGACGTCGAGGTCGAAAGCGTTCCCGGCCAGGGCAGCACCTTCACGGTCCGGCTGCCGGCCAACGTCTCGGTGCAGCAAGACGTAGAGCAAGACGAGGCGGAAACGGAACTGGTGCGCGGCAGCGGCGCGGAGCAGGTGGTGCTGGTGATCGACGACGACCCGGCGCAGCGCGACCTGATGAGCCGTTTCCTGGAGCGCGAGGGCTTCAGCGCCCGCACAGCGCCCGACGGCCGTACCGGCCTCGAGTTGGCCCGAGTCCTGCGGCCCAGGGCCATCCTGCTGGATGTGATGATGCCGGGCATGGACGGCTGGTCGGTGCTGAGCACGCTCAAGGCCGACCCGGAGCTGGCGAAGATCCCGGTCGTGATGGTCACCTTCGTCGGCGAGCGCGGGCTCGCGACCGCGCTGGGTGCTACGGACTACGTTCCGAAACCGGTGGAGTGGGAGCGGTTCAAGCATGTGATGGACCGCTTCCGCGACGCGGATGGCGACGTGCTGGTGGTGGACGACGATGCCGATGCCCGTCAGCGGATGCGCACGATGCTGGAGAAAAACGGCTGGACGGTCGCCGAGGCCAGCAATGGGCTGGAGGCACTCGACCAGGTCGCGCATGCCGTGCCGCGCCTGGTCCTGCTCGACCTGACGATGCCGGTCATGGACGGGTTCTCGTTCCTGGGCGCGCTGCGCGAGCGGCCGGGCTGCGCCGACGTGCCTGTCGTGGTGCTCACCGCGCGCGATCTGACCAAAGAGGACCGGCATCGGCTGCGCGAAGCCAGCCAAGTGCTGAACAAGGGCGACACCAACCTGCGCGACCTGGCCGGGCAGTTGCGCGCGCTCGCGCCCGTGCCGGACAGTCCACCGAATGACAGTGCTGCCTGACAGGAGTGTCGCCCCTTCACCGGCGCAGCCTGTTTCCCAGTACGAAGCCGAACAGGCCAAGCAGGATGGGGCCCACGATGCTCTGTGTGGCGGCGACGAGGGCGATCAGTTCGCTTGTGGGATGCAGTTCAAGGTCGCCCGTGCCAACCGTCGTCATGTTGCCGAGGCTGTAGTGCAGCAGCTCGGCCGCGCGGCGAAGCAGCCCGGGTGCGGCTTCACCTTTGGAAACCAGGCCGCCTGTCACGCCATAGAACAGCGCGTAGAAAACCAGCACGGCGAGGAATGCCCGTGCGACGCGCGGCAGGCTCTCGCCGTAGTCGCACAGCCACTCCACGAAGACGTCGCTGGCCCACGACGCCACGCAGCTGATTGCGAGTTGCCACCGCTGCTCCCGCCATGCTTTCCGTGCCCGATGCAGCGCATCCTGCTTGCCCATCCGGCGCCGCTTGCGGAAGGCCCAGCTCTCCGCCTCGATGTCGCCGAGCGAACGGAAGTTCTGCTCCAGCACAATGTAGCCTTCCCGCGCTGCGCCGAACTCGCCGGCCACCTCCTCGCCAATGGCGTCGCCGAGTTGGCCCACCTGCATCTGCGTGCGTTCCAGCCAGGCGCCGGCGAGCCGGACATGGCGCAGGCCGCAGCCGCGGAGCGAGACGAGCGGCAAGCGTGCGTCGGACAGGTCGGCCCCATCGAAATACGCTCCATCGACCTGGGTGCCGCGCAGGTTTGCGCCTTTTAGCTTTGCCCCGCGCAGGTCTGCCCGCTTCAGCGTCGCGTCGGTCAGGTCGGCACCCATCAGGTCGGCGCCGGCAAGGCACGCCTCATCCAGCCGTGCGCCGCGCAGGCTGGCGCGATGCGCTTCCGCCCCGTCCAGCCGAGCGCCCCAAAGGTCCGCCCCGTCCAGCGTCGCACCGTCCAGGATTGCGTTGCGCAGGCTCGCGAAGCGCAGCCCCGCGCCAACCAGGGAAGCGTCTTCCAGCATGGCACCGTCGAAACTGGCCTCGCCGGCTTTCGCGTTGTCGAGCCAGGCACCGGCGAGGTCAGCGCCGTCGAAACGGGTCTGGTCGAGGTGGGCACCCTGCAGTTTCACGGCGTGAGCCCTGGCGCCTGACAGGTCGCTGCGGCCCAGGCTCGCGCCGGTAAGATCGGCCCCGCTTAGGCTGACCCCGTGCAGATTAAGCCCTGCGAGCTTGATGCCGTCATGGACTGCGTCCCACCACGGCGCGTCCTCGGCCTTGGCACGCTCCCGCAGCCCATCCGCGGCCAGGATGGCCCCATCAAGGTTTGGCATGACGGTCCCATCGCCCGTATAGGCGGCGATGGCATCCAAAAGGAAATCGCGCTCGACGTCCACATCCTTATTCCCGTCCCACCTGGCCTCAAGCTGGCGCGCGCTCCAGAGTTGCGAGGGTGGGATCTGCGACAAAAATAGCTGTAAGCTTCTAGAGTGGGACGATGCCTGGACTTGCCTGGGCGCGGCGCACGTGCCGGCCTACCAGCCTGTCGGATTGGCGGGTTGGATGGTGACGGTGGCAATCCTTTGGGGCCATGACTGGGTTGGTTGGTGTTGGTCACGCGGTTTCCAGCGTGACCATGCGCTTGCAGTTGTAGGCCAGGGTGACGAGGGTCCACTCGGTTGCTGCCTTGCCGATGCCACGCAGGGAGAAACGGCGGAACCCGATGACGCTCTTGATGATGCCGAACACCGGTTCGACGGTCTGTTTGCACTTCTTGTAAAGAGCTTTGGCATCCTCGGTTTCCAGTTTGGCCTTCATGGCGATCCGCCAGGGTTCGGTGATCCGTCGCGATGTCTTCGGCGACATCCGCGCATTCACGCTGCGCACCACGGCGCCGGGATCGAGGCTGGGATCGGTGAACTCGATCATGTCCGGGAACATGACCTCGCGCGCAAAATTGCCGCGCGCCAGCAGCGTGCCAGGCGTGATCCAGGCCCGCCCCTG
>JANXVC010000426.1 GCA_025351925.1 Rhodospirillales bacterium
CGATCACCAGGCCCATCTCCTCCACGGGCGCCGTCAGGTTGCGGGCGATGTCGGTGGCCAGCGCCTTCAGCGGACTGACATACAGCGTGTGCAGCCCGGCGCGCGGTGCTGCGGCGAGGTCGATCAGGCTCGCCAGGAACCCGGCCAGCGTCTTGCCGCCGCCGGTCGGCGCAATCAGCAGCGCGCTGCGCCCGGCTCGCGCAGCCGCAATCATCGCGAGCTGATGCGGACGAGGCGTCCAGCCGCGCCGGGCGAACCAGGCGGCGAACGGCTCGGGCAATGGTTCCGGCAATGTTCCCATCAAGCAGAAATAGTCCGACTGGCCCACGTGCGAAAGTGGCCTTAACATCATGCGATGCCGCTGCCCCCCTGGCACCCAGACAGCCTTGCCGACCGGCTGCCGTTCCTGCGCCGCCGCGCGCTGCTGACCCAGGCCACCCGCGCCTTTTTCGACGCCCGCGGCTACACCGAGGTTGAGACGCCCTACGCGGTCGCAGCGCCGGGCGAAGAGGTGCATCTCCGGGCACTAAGCACAAGAATCACTCATCCGGATGGCACGAGCCGTGCGCTGTGGCTGCACACCAGCCCGGAGTTCGCCATGAAGCGCCTGTTGGTCGCCGGCGCCGGCCCGGTGTTCCAACTGGCACGGGTCTGGCGCGACGGCGAGGGCAGCGCCCGCCACGCCGCGGAGTTCACCATGCTGGAATGGTATCGGCCCGGCCTGGATTTCGACGGCCTGATCGACGAGACGGCCGTGCTGCTCCGCGCCGTGCTGCCGCCGGTGGTGACCAGCGGCGGGGTGCAGACCAGCCTGGCCGCGTTCGAACGCCTGACGGTCGCCGACGCGTTTTTCCGCCATGCCGGCGCCGATGTACTCGGCACGGCCGGCGACGCAAACGGCCTCGCACAAAGCGCCGGGGCAACGCTGCGCACCGATGAGAGCTGGGAAGACCTGTTTTTCCGCCTGCTGCTGGAACGCGTTGAGCCGCATTTGGGCCAGGCGCATCCGACGTTCCTCACCCACTGGCCCGCTGCCCAGTCAGCACTCGCCCGGCGCGACCCAGCGGACCCGCGCGTGGCCCTGCGGTTCGAGCTGTTTGTCTGCGGCATGGAACTCGCCAACGCGTTCGAGGAGCTGACCGACGCCGCCGAGCAGCAGGCCCGGTTCGACAAGGACCGCACCCAGCGCCATGCGTTGTACGGCCCGGACTGGCCGCTGGACGAGGACTTCCTGGCAGCGCTCCGTCACGGCATGCCGCCAACTTCCGGAATCGCGCTCGGCTTCGACCGCCTGGCGATGCTGGCCTCCGGCGCCGACCGCATCGGCCAGGTACTCTGGCTGCCTGATTGAAACAGGCATCGCGTGCGCCAAGTTCTGGCGGATGAAACGCGTGATGATCCCCGTAATATTCGCAGCCCTCCTCGCCGGCTGTGCTCCGGCGTTCAACCGCCCGGCATTCCTCGCAACCCTGGTGGGCCAGCCGGAAGCCGAGGTGGTGCGCCGCCTCGGCGTCCCGTCCCGAACCTATGAGACCAACGGCCGCAAGTTCCTGGCGTACTCCGAGCGGCGGTCCGAGGTGCTGTCACTGGGCGTTGGCTTTGGCGGCTACGGCTACTTTGGGCCGAGTTTCGGCTACTACCCGTCCCAAGTCATCGAGCGCGGCTGCGAGACCACCTTCGAGATCGGCGACGGCCGGGTGCTGACCTGGTCGCTGCGCGGCAACGCTTGCTGACTGGAACGACATGACGAAGGCCGCGTTGCTGCTGAATGCATAGTCGAATCAAGCGCGCCGCCCGCAATGTGGTGTTACTAGCTGGGATGGTTTTCGCATTGCCGATCAGCTGCGGGCAGCCGAGCGATGGCCTCTACACCGGCGGCATCCAGCCGAGCCCAGCCGGCCGAATTAACCCCAGTGAGCCCGGCTTTCCCAACGGAGATAGGTAGCCCAGATGAGCAGGTTTCTAGTGCTACGATGCGCTGCGCTGCTTGCCATTTTGGCGATCGCTGCGTGTGGTATAAGGCCGACCGGCCCCGCCGGTCAGTTGAGTTCCACCAATGTGAACCCGATCACTGGCCAGCGCGGCGGCACCAGCTCCGCAAGCAGCCGGTAGGTCCGCTCCGCTACCGCGCGGCTGCGATCGCAGCGTTGATTACGCGGACGCCTATGGCCGGGCCATCCGGATGCTGCCAGACCGCTCCCACCACTGCAAGGAAACTGGCGCCGGCTTGTACGAGGGAAGCGCAGTTTTCCGCGTTGATGCCGCCAATCGCGACGCAGGGCAGCTCCATCAGCTCGGCCCACCACGCGATCAACTCGGGCTCGGCGCGCGTTGGAGCTTCCTTTGTCGTTGTCGGAAAGAACGCGCCGAACGCCACGTAGTCAGCGCCAGCCTCACCCGCCTCCATCGCCAAATCCCGGCTGTCGTGGCACGTGACGCCCAGGGTCAAGCCGCGACCCAGGAGCTTCCGGGCCTCTGGCGCCGCCATGTCGGTCTGCCCGACATGCGCACCGTCGCAGCCGGTCGCTCGCACCAAATCGGCACGATCGTTCAGCAGGAACGCCACCCCGCGAGACTGCGCGACCGGGCGCAGCGCGTCGATCGTCCGGCGCCATGCGTCATCATCGGCCTGCTTCAGCCGAAGCTGCACCGCCGCCACGTCGCCCGCGTCGAGCGCCCGGGCGAGCGTGTCGGCAAACGTCGAGTCCGCCGTGGTGGGCGTCACCAGATAGAGCCGGCATGGATCGTCTGCGTCTGGCTCCGCCTCACGCATCAGAGATCAGGCCTTTTCGAGATACAGGTCGATGATCCTGCCCAGCATCGACATCGCCTCCGCCTCGGGCCGCTGGAATGTGTTGCGGCCGATGATGCTGCCATTGGCGCCGCCGTCCCGGATGCCGCGGATGTCTTCGAGGATGCTGTCCACGTCGCCCCGGGTCTCGCCGCCGGAGAACACCACGATGCGCCTCCCATTAAAGCAGCACTGCACCACGTGCGCGACCCGCTTCGCCATCGTCGAGATGTCGATATCTTGCGTCGAGTAGGTCTTCTTCGCCGCCTCCAGGCTCACCACCGCGGTCGGCGGCTTCACCTTGATGATGTGCGCGCCCAGCAGCGCCGCCATATGCGCGGCATAGGCGCAGATATCGACCGCGGTCTCGGCCGCCTTGTCGAGCTCCGGGCCGCGCGGGTAACTCCACACCACGACGGCGAGGCCGACGGACTTGGCCTCTTCGGCCAGCTCGCGCAGCTCCTCCATCTGGTCGAAGGCGTACTCGCTGCCGGGGTAGATCGTGAAGCCGATCGCCGAGCAGCCGAGCCGCAGCGCGTCCGCAACCGATCCCGTGACCGCCTGATCCTTTTCGGTCGCCAGGCTGTTGCTGCTGTTCAGCTTCAGGATGGTCGGCAGCGCGCCGGCGAAGGTGCCAGCACCTGCCTCGATCATGCCGAGCGGTGCCGCATAGGCGTTCAGCCCCGCGGCCAGCGCCAGGCGGAAATGGTATTGCGGGTCATAGGCGGCCGGGTTCGGCGCAAAGCTGCGGGCCGGGCCGTGCTCGAAGCCCTGGTCCACCGGCAAAATGACCATCTTGCCGGTGCCGCCGAGCCGGCCCTGCATCATGATGCGGGCCAAGTTACCCTTGCTGCCGGGATTGTCGCTCTCGTAGTTGTCGAGGATCGCCTTAACGGTTGGTGTGACTTGCATGTTGGTCCCCATCTGCCGCTGCACGCTGGCTCGCGGCTTAGCCGATGGGGGCGCGCCTGTCACCCTAAAGCCCGGTCACCCTAAAGCTCTGGCACGCCAAGCCAGGCGTCCAAGCGCCGCAGCGCTCCGCGACCACCGAGGTCCAGCGCTGTCGGCGGCTCGTTCAGCAGCACGGCGCTCTGGGCCGCGGCCCGCCCGGCGATGTCGGCGGAGGCCGGACCGAGCCGCAGCACGATGATGCGGCAGCCGAGGCTCAAGGCCTCCAGCGCGCGGCCCGGCGCGTCGGCGCAGTCCAGCACGTCGGGTGGGTTCGACTCCGGGAATTCGGCTTGCGCTGCGGCGATCACGGCGCGCCACCACCCGACGCCGGCATAGGACGCAGCACCCGGCGCCGACAACAAGGTGACCGGCCGCCCCGGACGCAGCGCCAGCCGGGCGTGCGGCAAGCCATGGATGACAACGGCCGGTGGAAGCACCATGCTTGACGTCCAAGCGGTTACAGGCTTTCAGTTCAAGTCGGAACGAAGCCTCGGGACAGAGCCATGGACGACGACACGCAACCCGCCCACCCTGCCGACCGGCTGCAGGCCGCGCTGGAACGCATCGCCCGCCAGGCCAGCGCGCCCGATCCGGTCGCTGTGGAGGTCACCGCACGGCTCGACAGCCTGATCGCTCAACTGCGCAGCGCGCTCGACAAATAGGGGGACCGCCGCCATGGCCCAGCTCACCGTGAAGATCAACGGCTACGCCTACACCGTCGGCTGCGCGGACGGCCAGGAGTCGCATCTGCAGGCCATGGCCGAGCAGGTCGAGTCCCGGGTGGACCGCATCCGCGCGCTCGGCAGCCAGAGCGGCGAATCGCGCCTGCTGGTGCAGGCGGCACTGCTGATGGCCGACGAGCTGCACGACATGACGCTGGAGATGGCGGCGCTGCGGCGGGCAAAGCCGGTCAGTACGGACGACATCGCGCTGGATCAGCGCCTGTCGCTGCTGGCGGATCGCGCCGAGGAGATTGCAGCGACGCTGGAGCGGCACTAAGTAGGTGGGGCGGGGCTGCCCGGTGCGTCAGGTACTTCACCCCCGGGGCCAATAAGCACTCCCTTGGGAGCTGGCTCTGTCATGACCGTGGTCATGGTAACCGGTGCCCACCTGCGCAAGCAGGCTTCGGGAGGGTGAGACGCCAACGGCTAGGGCGGCTCCGTACTTTATTTTGGTAGATAGCAAGCGACAGCAGCGCGGCGCCGCGATGGCCGCCCGAACCGGGCAGGACCCAGCGCTGGGCCTGCACCTTGCTGGGCATGTTTTGAATTCCTGGCGCTTTCAGCCCGGACTGGTGGTCGCAGGCTTCTGGCCCTTGGCTGGCGAGATCGATATCCGGCCCCTGCTGCTGGCATTGGCCGCCCGGGGGCATCCCATCGTGCTTCCCGTCACACCTTCACGCGGCAACCCGCTCACTTTTCAGCGTTGGCAACCCGGCGACACGCTGATTGCCGAACGGTTCGGCACCGTGCGGCCGACCGGCGCCCCCATGATCCCGGACCTGCTGTTCGTGCCGCTGCTGGCCTTCGACGGTGGATGCTGGCGCCTGGGCTATGGCGGCGGCTTCTACGACCGCACGCTCGCGGGCCTGCCCGGCCGCATCGCCATCGGCTGCGCCTTTGCCGCACAACGCGTGGATTGCGTGATCGCCGATGCGTATGACATCCGGCTGCACGCCGTCGCGACCGAGCGCGGCCTCATGCTTCCAAAGGACTGAATATGCGCATCCTGTTCCTGGGCGACGTGGTCGGACGGTCCGGCCGGGATGCGGTGGCTGCCACCTTGCCGCCGTTGCGCGCCGCGCTGCTTGCGGACCTCGTCATCGTGAACGGCGAGAACGCCAGCCATGGCTTCGGCCTGGCACCTGACATGGCGCAGGCGATTTTTGCCGCCGGGGCCGACGTGATTACGCTGGGCAATCACTCCTGGGACCGGCGCGAGCTGATCCCCTACATCGCGCAGGAACCGCGGGTGATCCGGCCGCTGAACTTCCCGCCGGGCACGCCGGGCGCCGGGTCGTTCGTGGTGGCGCTGTCGGACGGGCGGCGCGCGCTGGTGCTGAACGCCATGGGCCGGCTGTTCATGGACGCGCTGGACTGCCCGTTCCGCGGCACGGCGGAGTTGTTGGCCCGCTACAAGCTGGGCGCCAGCGTGTCGGCGATCGTGGCGGATTTCCATGCTGAGGCCACGAGCGAGAAGATGGCCTATGCGCACTCCTTCGATGGCTCGGTCTCGCTCGTGGTCGGCACCCACACGCATTGCCCGTCGGCCGACCACCACATCCTGCCGGGCGGCACGGCCTTCCAGTCCGATGCCGGCATGTGCGGCGACTATGACAGCGTGATCGGCATGTCGAAGGAGGGCGCCGCCGCCCGCTTCTGGCAGAAGATGCCCGGCGAACGCCTGCAGCCCGCAAGCGGCGCCGCGACGGTCTGCGGGTTGTTCGTGGTGACGGACGACCGCACGGGCCTGGCGGTCAGCGTCGAGCCGCTGCGCCAGGGCGGGCGGTTGTCAAAGGCAATGCCGGGTGGGATCGAGCTTTAGGTTCGTTTCAAAATCCGAAGCTGGCACGGCCGGGCTACCGTGCACTGCATAGCGCTTCTTATCGCGTAATATAAATGCTTGCGTCCGTTGTGGAACAAATCCAGAACATCGTTTCGACGGTGGGGTGCGCGGGCATGCGTCTAGAGATCCGGGGATTTTCAGAATTACGCGAACGCCTTGAACGGCTGCGGGTCGAAGACGTCATGGCGCGAGCCTTGGCCGAGCAGGCTGAACGGCTGGCAGCAGCAATACGGGAGGAGTTATCGGAGCCGTCCGGCGCCGGCGGCCACGACCAGCCTTGGCTGCAGAGCGGGGCGTTGCGTGACAGCGTGGGCGTGCAGGCGGACGGGCTGCAGGCGGCCGTGGGCAGCAATGACCCGGCCGCCGTGCCGCAAGAGATGGGCACCTCCCACGTGCCGGCACGGCCCTTTCTGACGCCAGTGGCGGCCGGAATGGGCGAGGAGGTCTCCCGGGCCATCGCCAATGCTGTCGTCGCGGCTTTAAAGGGTGAGCCGCCAGAAGGTGCGATCACCCTTGCGGGTGCGTCGGGAGGCGGTCGAACTCATGACGTCCCGTATAACGCACTCGGTCTCTTTCAGCGTGGCTCGCCGGAGAATGAGGACTGGGTGCACGGCACAATCCAGCGCCTCCAGGAACTCGGCCGCGTGTTACGCTCGGAGCGGCAGGATTCAGACAGTGAGGACGGAGGCGAGGGTGCGGCGACCCCCGATTTGCCCGCAAACCCGGACGACCTGTTGCAGCAAGGATGGGAGGAAATCACCCATCCAAGCGAGGCTGCCGCAGGACACCGATCGTTCCGGAACAAGGAGACTGGGATGGTGGTCCGTGCCGATAAAGGCGAAGCTGGTAGGCCAGGAAATCGAGAACGCGACCATTACCATGTATACAATCCAAAATCGACGCAGGGCAAGCACGATGTCTATCTCGACAAGAATGGCCGGCCAGTATCAAGAGGGAGTAATCTCTCGCACATTATACCAGGAGAAAAGCCGTGATAAGCTTACCCGAGCAGATTGAGCGCACCGTGTTTCACGATGCCGAACTCGAATGTTGCTGGACCAAAGAAGATCTGTTGCACCTCCAGTTTAGAGATATTGTCTTGGAGTGGGGCAAGGAGGAGTACTACCGAGCTTTGGTCACGCTCAGCGGCGTTCGGGAAATTAGGCGCTTTGACCAGCCTGTTGCGCAACTGACGTTGGAAGGAGACGGCTCCGACGTGCTTCAGTTCCGGCGGGGCGAGGGCAAAGCGTTGCTGCTGATTGAATGGCACTACTATCAGCAAAAAACCCACGTTTTCGCCAAATACGAAATTGAATATGAAACCTTTTCCATCACTGTCGAGAAACAGAGTAGTCTCATCGACTGAATTGTCGGGAGGCATGATCGTCCGCGGTTTATAGAGGATGAGCAAGACGGCCGGCGGGTTCCACGGAGAGGTGCACAACGTCGTTCTGATGCTTAATCATCCAAATGAGAGCATCGAAATCATTATTCCTGAAATGACCTGATTGAAAGCGGAACACCAGTCTGCCCGACCAGTGCCGCACACATTCTATCAGGAGGAAAAAACCATGATGAGCTTGACAGAGCAGGTTGAGTGCACCGAGTTCCACGACTCCACTCTTGGAAGATGCCTATCGAAGGGAGAATCGTTGCGGCTTGGATTTTACGATATTCTCGTAGATTTCGAGAATGAGGTGTACTTTCGCTCTACTGTCATCCTTAGCGGCGTTCGAGAAATCAGACGCTTTGACGAGCCAATTCCGCAACTGACGGTGGAGGGCGACTGCGAGGTATTGCAGTTCCATAGAGGCGAGGGCAAGGCGTTGCTCTTGGTCGAATGGCACGCCTATCAGCCGAACACCACTGTCTACGCTCGATACGAGATTGATTACGTCACCTCCTCCATCACGGCCGAGAAGCAAGATGGCCTCATCGTTGGTTGAGTGATTTGGAGCAGTGTCGCCGGTGCCGGTCGAGGATGAGCAAAAAACCGAGCGGGTCCGGCCGGGAAACATACGACGTGACCCTGATGATCAATCATCCGAATGAAAAGCTCGACGTCATCACGGACGCGCTTGGCCTA
>JANXVC010000315.1 GCA_025351925.1 Rhodospirillales bacterium
ACGCCGGTTACGCTCCGCATCCTGCAAGCAAGCTTGATCCCCGTCCCGGCGACCGATGGCTTCATCCATCTGTCCTATGCGGCGCAGATGACGAATATCAGTCCCCACGCGGCTCTGATCACCTCGATCGTACCCGTGGACCCGACGACCGGCTTCGACCCCAGCGGCATGAACCGGGTGGTGGACAGAGACGGCAATGACGTCACCGGAAAAGTATTTCCCTTCAAGCGGCTCATCGCTGGCACAGTGCTGGAAGGCGGTGGCGCCGGGACTACGTTCTTCGACGTGCGCTACAGCCGGCCGCAAGACGTTCCGCGATCCCTCTCCCACCGCATATCGGTCAAGCTTGAGGACCCTCAGGCGCCGGAGTTCGATGAAAAGACCGACGCCATTCCGGTTGGCTGCATGCAGGCCGTCGTTCTCTCGCCGCCGCTCACCGGCCCTCGCTGGTGGAACAGCAACGGATGTTGTGGGACCTATGCCCCGCATCGCGGCGCGGTCCTGCCGGTCAACGGCGCCCTTCAGGCGCCGGAGCAGTTTGCGATCGATTTCGAGCAACTCACTCCTGCCTGGGGCTGCTGCACTGGATCCGTCAAGGACCTCAACTCCTACCCTTTCTTCGGCGCCCCGGTGCTGGCGGCAGCTGATGGTGTCGTCGTCGAGGCGGTGGATGGCATGGCGGAGCAGGTGCCGGGCGAACCACCAAAGGACATCGATCCAAAAGACGCAAGCGGCAACTACGTCATCGAAAACATCGGTCGCGGCCACTACGTTCTGTATGCGCACTTAAAGAGGCTCACGGTGCCGACAAACCTTGTCCCCGGCGTCAGGCTGCGCCGAGGACAGCAGATCGGCCAGGTGGGCAACACCGGAAACTCGACGGGGCCGCATCTGCATTTCCAAGTCATGGACAATCCGTCGGCGCTCAATGCGGTTGGCCTGCCGTTCGTGTTCGATCGACAGGTGCTGCAGGGACGGGTCATTGGCACGGATCGAGAAACGAATGAGACGTATGACAGCGGTCTGCCGCTGACCGTGGAATCCGGAACGCCGACGCTGGTACGAAATCTTATGCCATTCGAGGGCCAGGTGTTCAGCTTCATGTCCAAGTAATGCCGGGTGACGCCGAGGTCGTGCATGTCTACGATCCGCAGGAGATGGACACCACGTCGCGCATCACCCGGCGCCTGGCGAGTACAATGTACATGTACAGCTACAAGCTGCAGGATCGCGCCCTGCTGCGCAAACATTTCGAATTGCCGATCACCTCGCACTATACCCGGCGCCTCGGCAGTATTCTGGTATGCAATGTCGGCGATCGCTTTGCGACCCAGCTCGATACCAGGGGTGGCGGCATCGAATGGTATTGCTTCAACGCAATGCTTGCCGGCAAGCTAACAATATTCCAGGACGGCCGCGAAGCCACCAGCGAAGGAAACGACGGATTGGTCTTTCGCGCCCTACCCGGCACTCGGACCCTGGCGAGCGACGGCAGTGGCCGGACCAATGTCTGGATCGACGCCGCTCTTCTCGACCGCACGCTGGAGCGGATCCTTGGCGAGAGATTGCGCCGTCCGATCGTCTTCAAGCTCGGTGTCGCTTGGGACCAGGAACTTGCCGCCAGCCTGCACGCCCAGTTCCGCTACCTTGTTGGTGAACTGGGCCGGTCGGACGGGCTGGCCGACAACATGGTCGCGTTGGCGTCCTTCTCCGATCTGGTGGTGCAAACCGCTCTGCAGGCTATTCCGCACAACTATACGGAGCGTCTGGTCAACGGCGGTCATGGCGCGGTGCCTGCCTATATGCGCCGCGCCGATGAATTCATGCGTGCGCATGCTGCGACGCCGATCCACATGGAGGATGTCGCAGCCGCTTCCGGCTGCAGCATGCGGACGTTGGAGGTGATGTACAGGAATTTCCGCGACATCACGCCGCTCGGCGCCCTGCACGCGATCCGCCTCGAACAGGTCCGCGCCGAGTTGCACGCCAACGCGGCCGACGCCTCGACTGCCGAAGTCGCACGCCGCTACGGTTTCACCAACCCCGCCCGCTTTGGCGCCGCCTACCGTCGCCGCTTCGGCGAGCCACCGCCGCGCCGGGCCGGCCAAAAGAATTAGCCCCATCATGGGCCATATCCTCGACGCCTTGCGCCGGCTGAAAAGCCTTAGTGTCCGTCTCGGAACTCATATGCAACGGCCTAGCCTTCGGGTGAGCAACATGACGGATGCGGCGTAGAGGAAGGCTGTTGCGGACGCGATGGTGGCTTCGAAGTCGCGGGCGAGGCGACGGTTTCGGCCCAGCCACGCA
>JANXVC010000462.1 GCA_025351925.1 Rhodospirillales bacterium
GACCGAGCCGTCCGGCTGCACGGCGCTGCCGAGGTTGCTCTCGATGAACTCGCCCGCGAGGTGGAGCGTGCGCGGGTCCGCCGTCTCGATGCGGCTTTGCGGCATCACGGCCTGGTGCACGCCGGCGTAGGCGGCCATCACTACCAGCAGCGCGAGGATGCCGATGGAGGTCGCGGCCCAGCGGCGTTCGAGGCGCGCAGCGTGTTCGGCGCCGGGGTCGGGGAGACCCTGTGACGGGGCGGAGTCCATCACAGCACGGTCGCGCGCGGTATGAAGACGAGAAGATAGAAGGCGAACCAGAGCGCTACGACAACCGCCGTGGCGGTGCCGGCGAGCACGATCGCACCGCGTGCTCCGGCGCGGACAACGCCATCAACCGCCGCGTCCTGTGACGCCATGTCCGGCGCCGGGTCGGGTCCTGAGTTCATCATGCTGCCCTCAATCCAGCGGCGCCGTGCGCAGCTCGTTGGCCTGGCGCGCCGAGACGGCCTCGCCCCGGTTGCCCCAAGAGGAGCGGATGTAGGTCACGACGGCGGCGACCTCGTTGTCGGACAGCGACTGCGCGAATGGCGGCATGCCGTACGGCATCGGATTGCCCGCGGTGCCGGGCGGGTAGCCGCCATTCAGCACCATGCGGATCGGGTTCACCGCCGACGACATCTGGATCGACTGATTGTCCGCGAGCGGCGGGAAGTGCGGCGGCATGCCGAGCCCGCCTTCGCCATGGCAGCTCGCGCATTGCGACCCGTAAACGTCCCGCCCGAGCCGCAGCAGCAGGCTGCTTTCGGAAGACGAGATCGTAGGCACCGAGGCGTCGGGTCCGCTGTGCTGCCCGAGGCTCTTGAGATAGACGGCCATGCCGTTGATGTCGGGGTCGGTGAGGTACTGCAGGCTGTCATAGACGACCTCCGCCATCGGGCCATAGACCGCGCCGCGCTTGGAAACTCCCGTGCGCAGCAGGTCGGAGATGTCCGCGATGCTCCAATCGCCGAGCCCGGCCTCCTTGTCGGAGTTGAGCGACGGCGCGTACCAGTTCTGCATTGGGATAAGCCCACCCTCGAACGCCCGCGATTCCGAGCTGCCGCCCAGTGCGTTGATCGGCGAGTGGCACATCGAGCAGTGGCCGAGGCCCTGGACGAGGTAGGCGCCGCGATTCCAAGCCTCGGATTTGCTGGCGTCCGGCTTGTACTCGCCCTCGCTGAAGAACAGCGTGCGCCAGCCGAGGATCAGCGAACGGTTATTGTAGGGGAACCGCAGGTCGTGCGGCCGGACCGCCGCCCCGACCGCCGGCACCGACCGGAGGTAGGCATACATCGCGTCCGAATCGGCTCGGGTGACCTTGGTGTAGGCCGGGAACGGCATGGCGGGGTAGATCAACCCGCCATCTTCGGATCGGCCGGTGTGCATCGATGCGTAGAACTGCTCGGCGGTCCACTTGCCGATCCCGTTCGCGGCGTCGGGCGTGATGTTCGACGAGTACAGCGTGCCGAACGGCGTCGGCATCGGCCGGCCGCCGCCGAACAGCGCGCCGCCCGGCACGGTATGGCACGCGATGCAGTCCCCGGCACGGGCCAGGTACTCGCCCTGCTTGACGAGCGCATCCTCGGCCCGCGCCGCCGCCGCTCCCATTGCCGTCAGCCCGATGAGGCATGCGCCAGCGAGCAGCAGGCGGCGCAGCGGCGGTCGGCGGTTCCACATGGCCGGGTTCCTCAATTCGGTTCGCTGCCGCAGGCCATCGGCATCGGCAGCGTGCCCCGCGGCGCCGGTGACGGATCGGCCGGGATGGGCAATGCGGTGAGCCAGGCGGCGACCGCCGTGACGTCGCTCTCGGTCAGGTGCCCGGCCACGACCTGCATGCAGTCCGGCGCCGCCGCGGTGCGCGTGCCATAACGCCATGCGCCAAGCTGCGCGCCGATGTAGTTCGCCCGCAGTCCCACTAGGCCCGGTATAGCTGGCTCCATGCCGGTAAAGGACGGTCCATGGCAGCCGGCGCAGGCTGGGACGCCGCGCGCCGGATCGCCCTGCGTCACCAACGATTTGCCCCGTGCCAGCACCGCTTGGCTGGCGACCGAATCGGCCTGCGGCAGCAGCGGCGGACGCTGCATGGCGAAGTAGTCCGCCATCTTCTGCAGATAGGCGTCCGGCTGGAACTCCAGCAGGTAGTTCATCGGCGTGTAGCGGCGCCGGCCGTCGCGGAAGGCGACGAGCTGGTTCATCAAATAGCCCGCCGGCTTGCCCGCGAGGCGGGGAAAATAGTCGTTGCTGGTGCCGCGCCCCTGCGGCCCGTGGCACGCAGCACATGCCAGCAGCCGCGCCTCCATGCTGTCCGGCGCCTGCGGGGTGGGCTGTATTGTCGTTTGCGCGTGCGGCGCATGAATTGGTAGAACCGCAAGCGCAGTGAGCATGCCCATCCGCTGCAGCCGCGGCGCGAGGCATTTCATAGTTGCGCGAAGTGAGGCACTCGGCATCCTGCGCGGTCCTTAAGATTACATTAAGTCTAACCTCTCACCATCCATCAGTCTAGCAGGCACTCCCAGAGCCTTAGCAGCGGCAGGGCTTGGAGTATAAGCCTG
>JANXVC010000317.1 GCA_025351925.1 Rhodospirillales bacterium
CATGATGTCCGTGCACGGCCCCTCGCCCTCAACCCCGATCTTCACCAACCTCAACATCCAAGCCACGCATCCACCCTTGGTCAGAGAACGAACGCGAAAATACCCCACCGGCCGTCGCACCCCCAATCTTGCGGCAGTCCCGCCACGCCTACTGCAAAATACTGAAAAGAAACACTTTCCAGATCGGCACTTTTGGCACGAAGGTTACGACAAGGCCGGAGCGGGTTCGTCGTGAGCAAGGGTCCGCCTTCGGGCGATTTCGCGCATCTTGATGTCCGCCCACCCGTTGCGAAGGCATAGGCGCGACGATGGGTCATGTCCTCGACGCGCTGTGCCGATTGGAGAGCCTGGCCGAAGCCGGCGCGTCCGCGGACGAGGTGGCGCACGACGCCGCGGTCATCGCTGCCGGCTGGTGGTGGAACGCGCGCGGCGACCTTGCGCCGGATCGCCGTCAGGCGGCAAGGCGAATGCGTCGGTAGACCTCCGCCATGGGAAGCTCCACGCCGACGGCGGCCAGGCGTATGACGCCGTCCAGACCCGCAACGCGTGCCTCGGTCCAGCCGTCGCCCTCACGTGACAGCACCACGGCTTCGGCCCGGGTCTGCTCCAGCATGATGTAGTGCTGAACGGAAGCCGTTGCCTGATACTCCGCGACCTTCAATCCACGATCGATGGGAGCCGTGCTTGCCGACAGGACTTCGACCACCACGGTAGGTTCCGGAATGGTGTCGGAGCCGATCACGAGAGGTGAGCACGTGACGACGACGTCCGGGTATCGCACGCGATCCTGCACGATGATCTTCAGATCGCTCCGGAACGCTCTGCAGGGCTCGCCCAGGCGGGCGTCCAGCGCGACGAAAACATTGGACGCGATGACGGAGTGCTCGATTGTCCCGCCGTTCATCGCGATCGGTTGCAGGCCATCAAATTCGTAGCGCAGTTCCTGGTCGCGTTCCCAGACCAAGAACTCGTCGAGCGACATTGGCCGGCGGAGTGCAACGTTCATTCTCATAAGCTAGCACGAGCGCGGGAGCATCGGACAGAGGCATGGGTTGGGTCGAGTTTCAGGCCCAGATCGCCCCATCCATGCGCGATAGGATGGGTTATCGCGCGTGGTAGATTTATTTGAGGGTGTGTCCCGTCGGCTGCGGGAGCCCAGTGTCGGCTGCCCGTAAAGCCAGCGCTCGGCGCTGTGGCGTTGCACCGAGACTCTGGGCCATCGGTCGTGTCGGCACTGGGCGAAAAACGACAGCCTCGGCACCGGCGAACCAGAGTAGGGCAGGGGGGGCTTCAATTTTCCGGGCCAGCCGTGATCGCGGCATCCATGGACCGGCGCGGCCGTCGAACCAGCGTCGTCAAGGTCCACGCATTATCGACCGTCGGAACGGCGCAGATGGAGCGGAGGATGCAGGCGATAGGCCCAACGCCGCTCTCGCCACGGCCGACCCATCGAACGTCGCGAGTTGGCCGGGATCGCTGGGACGACGTCACATGGACAAGCTGGCTTCGTCCGTGAGATCCTGTTTGCGCTGCTTGACCTTCAGTTTGTAGCTCGCCTCGTTCTTTGTGCAGATCAGGCTGTATGGCCGCCCGCGCTGTTCAGTTTTCGTATCAAGGTCGCATTTGGCGTTCAGGATCGTGTTCTCGACGTGGCTGCGGTCGGCAGCTGCCGACCGCAACGTCCAGGTTTGCTGTGTGGGATCTGCGAGAAAACGGCTCAGCTCGCTACAATGCCCGCATCGACAGCCAACGCTGCTGCACCTCTGCCAATCTGGTGGCGGCGCCAGCGGCAAGGCGACGCGGGCGCGCAGATGGGCCAGGCAGGCGGCCCGCAGACGCACAACCGCTGGCTGCTCCGCCGTCTTTGAGGCACGCAACTTGTTACGCGCGGCCGGCACCAAGACCGCATCAAGATCGTAAGCCCGGTGATGCCCAAGGATCTGCGTCAGCGCCTGGTCGGCGAGCTGGGGGTCGATCTGGCCCAGACCGACGAGCAGATCGGCGACGAAGTCGGCGTCGATTGTATCGCGATCAGGCGACCAGGCGTGCGTTGCAGCCATCGTCGCATTGGCTGGCATCAGCGCGACAAGCGTCAATGCCGCATCCCGCAGATCCGCTGCCCGTGGCCAGGTCGGCTCGGCCGCGCAACGTACCAGCAGATCGGCGCAGGCACCGAACCGTTTGGCTGCATTGCCGGTCGTGATCGTTCCTATGATGGTCGCCGCTTCTTCTGCTGGAAGCAGCGCCAATGCGGCGATGATCGCCGGGTTGTCACGCTTGGCGTATTCGATGCCGGTTCCGACAACCCGTGTCAGAAGCTGGGCGATTCGCCTTGTGTCGTTCAGCCGGGTCAGCGCGATGAGCAGCCCGCTGATTGCGCTGTCCACACTGTTTGAGGCGGCGCGTCCGCCCGGTGTGGGCCAGTCGTCCATCATATGGCCGGCAAGGTCATGCGCCTGCTGCCAAAGCTGAGACCCTTGATCGGTCCTACTGGCCTCCCAGCGTCGCGCCAGGTCAAGCATGTGCGGCACGGTCACACCGAGACCAGCCTGGGTCAGTACGTCAAGGCCGCGGTCAATCGGCCATACGACCAGAGCGGCACGCTGGTATCGCCGCTCAAACGAAACCCCGGCGTTGCCGCTTGCTTCCTGGAAATGCAGCTCGTCTGGTTTTAGCTCATGGAACGGATTGGGTGGCGATAGTTCGTCGTCGCTGACCGGGATTTCGCCCCAGGAAACAGGATTGCCATCGAGTGCACACCAGCTGGACAGGACAATGGTCCAGTCGGCGATTTCACCGACCGTAAATTCGTCTTCACTGTCGTCGTCTCGCGACCAACGGCGGCGACGCCCGTAGTTATCGCTGTATTCTGCAGTGCCAAATTCCTCTAGCGTCACCAGGGCTAGATGCAGCGCACAATCAGCTTGTCCGGCTGCCGCGGCTAGCACGCCCGCGGCAGCGGCATCAGCGCCCTTCAGGGAGGAAAAGCCGAATTCAGGAGCTGTGTAGGCGTGCTCCAGCGGATAGACCAGTTTCTCCGGCGCATCTTCGCCATCATTGTTGTGCCAATCACGCAGCAAGACGGCGAGCTGATCTTGCTCCTTCGTGTAATCGGGGGCCTGCGGCGCTTTGCCCTTGCCGCGGCGCAGCAAGTTGTAGACCAAGGTCACGCGGTGTCCCGCGGTGACCGGCAACACCTCGTGCACACAGTCGGCGTAGAAGGCGGCAAAGGCGGTTTCGGCCGGGTCGTCGATGCGAAGATCAAGGGATACGGAACGATCTCTGTGCCGCACTACCAATTCGCCACCAGAGCAGGCCGACGGCAGTGCGATCACCAGGGTGGCGAACATCCCTGGAGCCTTTTCGGTATCACGATGGCCTACGAAGAAACTGCCCGTTTCGTAAATCAGCATTTTGTAGAATTCGGCCTCGATCGGATCGCTAACCCCCAAACCCTTGGCCGTGGAGTCGAGGATCGTGGCAAGCGTCTTT
>JANXVC010000518.1 GCA_025351925.1 Rhodospirillales bacterium
GATCGCCACCGCATAGATACATCCACGCCTTGGTTCGACTGGGCTGATCTGTTCGCTTCTTGATCGTGCCGACCTGCACGCTCTTGCCGCTCGCGCTTATTGATGCCCATGAGATTGGAAGTTTCTCTGTTCGGTTGGAATGCCGTTTCTCCGCCCCGGCCTGCATGATCTCGCCGCGTCGCGCGGAGCAGCGGTCCAGACTGGCCAAAGGCCACCGCCGGAGGCGGCGCGAAGCGGTCTGGACGGCTGCGAGCACGGCGCGACGCTTGATCAGGTCGGGCCTGCCGCCGCGTCATTGTCCTTTCCGCGGTAAGTTGGTGGCCGCACCCTCAGCCTTCGAAAACCTCGTCAGCCACCCCGCCAAGGACTTGACAGCGGGTAGGAAGTCCAACGCCCAGCAGCGTTGAACAGCCCTGATCACCACCCGCATCCGTGCATAAGTCTCATTACTGCATCGCCGTGACTGGACCGCAGGTCTGGTCAGCGGTCGAGCAGCGGGCCACAAAGCACTCGGCATGGCCGTGCGACTTCCGTTCGACATCGGCCTCGGCAAGGGTCGTATGGCCGTGGCCGACCCAATAGCTGCCGTTCGTTGCGCCGTCGATCACCATGGGATGATCGCTGCGCGGGCATGCGGCGAGGTAGGTGTCTCCCGGCTGATCGGCTAGTCCCTGGAAATCCGGCTCAATCGGCTTGAGCTTCACGTCCCCTGGGATAGTCACCACGGTCAGCACCAGGGAAACCAAACCGCCTGCAACGCCGAATAGAAAGTGCGCCGCCTCGCCAATGGCGTGCACGATCAGATGCTCGACCGCTTCTCCTGCCAGTTCGGCTACCGATCCGTCGTCCGCCGGTCCGGAATCGGCGGGCGGCTGGACCGAGGGCGGACTTGCAACTGGAGGCAGTGCCCGTCGGTCGTTGCGGCCAGCCAAGTCGCCAGCCTGATAAATTTCCAGAAACTCCAGCGCAAGCGGCAGCATATGGTCCTGCTCGGGGTCCTGCCAGCCGGCCAGGTAGCCGAGTTCCCAAACTTCTCCCGTGGCCGGATCCGACTGATGCGGGTTGATGGTTGCCATCGTCATCTCCTATTGAGGCGCAGCGCTTCTTTTCTGCCATATTAGTACAAACGGAAATCTGCCCTAGTCACCGTCAAAGCACGTTGGCTACTCGGCTTGCCAGCATGGCCGCATCGCGATGGGGTTTCCAGAAATTTCCGATAAGAGCAATTGTGCTCCTGGGCAGGATTTTGGTGGTCCCGATCTATGCGTGGTATGCCGTTATCGGTTTTGAAATGATGTGTCGATGGTCCGACTCTCCTTCCAGACTCAAAACACCAACGACCAATCATGGCCTGTATCCACCACGTTCGATGCGACCTGCATCACACCGTTGTAAAACGAGAGCATTCAAAATCGCGAGCACGGCTTGCCGCTGAGGCGGCAGGCGGCGGTGCTGCAGCTCAGCCGCAGAACCCTTTACTACGAGCCACGTCCAGCGCCGGTGGCTGACCTAGCGACCATGCAGCGGATCGACGAGTTGCACCTCGATTACCCGTTCGCGGGCAGCCGCCGGATGATGCGTGACTTGCTGCGCGGCGAGGGCATCGCGATTGGGCGGAAGCGGGCCGTGACGATGATGCGGCGGATGGGCATCGGGGCGCTATACCGCCGACCGAATACGTCCAAACCCGCACCTGGGTGATCGGCGACGAGTTGCGCGCGCACACGGACGAGCGTCGGGCAACCGAGGTGGCGGTCGCCGTCCACGCGTTCAACCGCATGCTGGAGTTGGGACGCCCAAGCTACGTCCGCGTCGCCTGACCCCGAACGGGGCTCGGGTCAGTGCGCCCACACCCCTGATCCCTGCACCACGCTTGCCGGGGTGCCAGCTTCAAATACGACGCGCCCTGGAATGTGGCGCAGATCTGGTCGGTTGCCGGGTGTCACACCTCGTCGTCCACAAGGATTTACTCAACTCATCACCAGCTACGACCCAGGAACCTGGAGATCGACAGGGTTCGTTGCACGGGCCTCAAAGCTCGAAATTGTGGGCGGAGAACACCAGCCCCACAAGCCTTGTGCCATTCCAAATTTCCGCAC
>JANXVC010000524.1 GCA_025351925.1 Rhodospirillales bacterium
GCGCGAACCGCCGCCGCAACTAAATTACTCGATAACGCAATGATTACCGCGTAGCGGGCATGATTAGGTAAACCGTGGGATCGCCACTATGTTGCACTGCACCATGGAGGTCTCATGCCCCTAATCCGGCCTGTGCAGTCCGGCCGCTTTCACCCAGAGAACCTGTTCCGCCCTGAATCCGTTGCCATCATTGGCGCCGGGACCGAGCTGGGCGGGACCGTGATGCAGAACATGCTCGGCGCCGGGTTCCGTGGCGCCGTGCTGCCGGTGGACGAGGGGCTGGGCGCGGTGGGCGGCGTGCTGGCCTATCCCGAAATTGCAGCATTGCCCGTCGCGCCTAGCCTCGGCGTAATCGCCACGGCCCCCGAAGGTGTCGCCCCAGCGCTGCTGGCGCTCGCCGCGCGGGGCACCTTTGCCGCTGTCTGCCTGAGCCCGACTCCTGGCCTGCTCGCGGCCGGGCGCGCGGCTGGGGTGCGGGTGCTCGGGCCGTCCTCATTTGGCATCATCGTCCCGGCGCTCGGCCTCAATGCTTCCACCGCGCACCTGCAGCCGCAGCCCGGCAAGATGTCGCTCATCTCGCAGTCCGCCGCGCTGTGCCGGGCGGTGCTGGACTGGGCCGAGCCGAACGGCGTCGGTTTCAGCCATGTGATCGGCATCGGCGGCAGCGCCGACATCGGCTTCGGCCTGGCGCTCGACTGGCTGTCGCGCGACCCTGGCACCGGCGCCATCCTGCTCGACATCCGCGGTATTAAGAACCGCCGGGCGTTCATGTCGGCCGCCCGTGCCGCCGCCCGTCTGCGCCCCGTCGTCGCGATTCACGCCGGAGGCCGCCTGCAGGACCCGACCGGCCGCGAGGACGCGGTGTTCGACGCTGCCCTCCGCCGCGCCGGCGTCATCCGGGTGCAGCGGCTGGCGGACTTGCTGACCGCAGCGGAGACCCTGACCCGCGCCCGCCCGCCCCGCAACGAGGCCGTCGCGGTCGTCACCAACGCCATCGGCCCCGGCCAGATGGCGGCTGACGCCGCGCTCACGTTCGGCATCCCGCTCGCTACCCTCACCACGCCGACACGCGAGGTCCTCGGCCTGACGCTGCCGCTCATTCCAGCCGGAGCGTCGCTGGTCTGGACCGGTCCGGCCCAGCCGATCCGCCTTGCCGAGGCCGCCGCCATGCTATCGGCGGTGCCCGAGGTCGGCGGCGTCGTGGTCGTAATGGCGCCGTCCGGCATAGCGGATGCCGCGGGGATCGCCGCCCTCGCCGCCTGCGCGCCGGGCATGAAGGTGCCGCTGCTCGCCTGCGTCCTCGGTGAGACGACCGGCGCCGCGCACCGCCGCAGCCTGGCCGCCGCCGGGGTGCCGGCATTCGACTCGCCGGAACAGGCCATGCGCGGCTTTGGGCAGCTTGTGGAACAGCGCCGGGCCCGCGCCAGCGCCCGCGAGCTGCCGCCCAGCGCGGTGCTCAGCCTCGCCCCAGACTGCGCCGCAGTGCGCACGCTGTTCCAGGCCGTACGCCGGGATGGCCGCACGGGCCTGCTGCAGGACGAGGCGCTCGCGGTGCTTTCCGCCTACGGCATCCCCGTGGTGCCCAGCCGCGCCGCGCTGTCGGCGAATGACGCTGGCGATGCCGCCGACCTGCTCGGCTTTCCTGCCGTGCTCAAGCTGCGCCGGAGCGCCCAGCCGCGGATCGGCGGGCCCGGCGGCGTGACGCTCGACCTCCATAACACCGCGGCCGTGCGTGCGGCCGCAATCCGGCTTGACCGCCGCCGCGCGCGCATCGGCAGCGCGGGGCTCGATGAAGGATTCCTGGTGCAGCGCCAGGTCAGCCGCGCCCGTGAGCTGCGGGTCAGCGTGGCGGACGATCCGACTTTTGGCCCGGCCATCGGCTTTGGCCAGGGCGGCAGCGCTGCCGAGCCAGTCGGCGGCATGACCTTCGACCTGCCGCCGCTCAATCTCACCCTCGCCCAAAGTCTGATTGCCCGCACTCGTGCCGCCCGCGCGCTCGACGAATCGCATGACCAACCGGCCGCCGACCGGGATGCCCTAGCCGACGCCCTGGTCCGCATCAGCCAGCTTGTCCTCGACTTCTCGGAGATCGCCGAGATCGAACTGAACCCAATCTTCGCCGACGCGTCCGGCGCCTCGGTCGCCGATGCCTGGATTGCGCTGCGCCCCCTCGGCGACCACGCCCTGCTCGCCATCGCGCCCTACCCAGCAGAACTCACCGAGCACTGGACTGGCGGCGGTGAGGCCGTGCTGATCCGCGCAATCCGCCCAGAGGACGCGGAGGCCCACGCCGCCCTGTTTGCCCGCCTGTCGCCCGAGGACATTCGCTACCGCTTTTTCAGCATGCTCCGCGCCTTGTCGCCGGAGCAGATCGCCCGCATGACCCAGGTCGATTACGACCGCGAGATGGCCTTCATCGCGGTCCGCGAGACTACCAACGAGACGGTTGGCGTCTGCCGTCTAGTGCGAGAGCCCTACACGGAGTCGGGTGAGTTCGCCGTGGTGGTCGAGGCCAGCATGAAGGGCCGTGGGCTCGGCCGGCGCCTGATGCAGCGGGTGATCGACTGGGGCCGCAGCCAGGGCATGACCCGCATCACCGGCCAGGTACTGTCCGAGAACGCGCCGATGCTCGCCTTCATGCGGCGGATGAACTTCGCCATCCGGCGGCTGCCCGACGAGCCCGACGTGGTCGAGGTCTCGATCGATCTCACATAATCGATAGGTTTAGCCCTTTGCCTCGACCCAAGGATTAAAGAAGCGTGATGCCCGCCCGCTCGAAATCAGCGACATTGCGGGTGACGACGCCAAATCCCTGCACAAGGCCCGTGGCCACGATTAGGGCGTCTGCCCGCGAGTAGGTATCATGCATTTTTTGCCCTTCGACGACCAAGCGGCGCCAAGCCAGCAGCACAGTTTCGTCGATTCCAAGAATGCGGTCACATGTCCCAATGATCTCATGCCTCCCCTCATTCCGCTTTGATGACGTAGAGAGAAAGAGGTTTGTGCGAGCGGTCCGAAGTTTACGAAAAGACTCAAACCGGCGCGTCTGACGATTGAAGTGTGATAAGCGTCGGAACTGGCTTGCACGCCGCGG
>JANXVC010000023.1 GCA_025351925.1 Rhodospirillales bacterium
GCCGGCATGAGCCGCGACTGGAAATCCACGACCAGCAGAGCCGAGCTCTCACCATCGATGATCCGCGTGCGGAGCGCCACCGTCATGCTGCCGCGCCTCCGTCGGGTCCTGCTAGAGGTTTTATCGAGCAACATCCAACCAAAAGAGCAGATTGGTTAGATGTTGCTCTAACCGCGTGGCAGCATGCGACCGAGCACACCGTCATGCCACAGATAGCGGTGGACCAGGGCCGCCGAGGCGTGCACCCCGGCCAGTGCCAGGATGATCCAGCCGATGGTGCCGTGCACCTCCTGAACCTGGTCGGCGAGGTCATGGTTGCCGGGGTCATAGGCCGGGATGCTGAACAGGTTGAATATGCTGTCGCCGCGCGTCCAGGTGAGGAACATGCCCGCCAGCACCATCGCCGCCAGCAGCGCATACAGGCCCCAATGCGTCCCCTTGGCGACCACGTTGAGCGCGCCCTTGTCGGCGAGCGGCAGCCGGCGTCCTCGTGTCGCGCGCCACAGCACCCGCGCGAGCAGCAGCGCCGCCAGCAATACGCCAAAGGTGATGTGCACCGAACGCGCATCCACCCGCAGCGGGCCACGCGGGAACAGGTCGATGGCCTGCGCGCCGAGCCACTGGGATACGACCAGCAGAGCCGTTGCCCAGTGGAAGAACATGGTGCCGGTGTCGTAGCGCGTGGCGGTGGGGGTGACAGGCTGCATGAATGGGTTCTCCTACGGGCCACAGATAAGGGAAGTGCGGCCGGGTTCGCCAGGCGGGTAAAGGATTGTTGCCCGGCCTTGGTTATCAAGCCGCACAATTCTACTGTCGCGCGGTGTCGCTCGTTCGGCAGCGAGCATTGTAGGAGAGCCCGATGGCGTCTGTCCGTGAACCCGTGCTGCATCCGGTCGCCATCGAGGATCTGCGCCCGACGCAGATCACCGTCGGAATGCGCGAGGTCGCGGCAAAGCGCCAGGCGTGGCGTGGTAAGTCCGACGACAAAGGCGCCGAGTTCCTGGGCAACCATATGGTGCCGGTCATATTGGGACCGAAGGACCGCTACTATGTCGTTGACCACCATCATCTTGCCCGCGCCCTGCACGAGGAGGGCGTCGCGAGCGTGCTGGTGACGGTGATCGCCGATCTCACGCGGCTCGATCCCGACGCGTTCTGGTTCGTGCTCGACAACCGCTCCTGGATGCATCCGTTCGACGATCAGGGGCGCCGGCGCGGCTACGACGAGATCCCGAAATCGGTCGGCGACCTCATCGACGACCCGTTCCGCTCGCTGGCCGGCGAGCTGCGCTTTGCCGGCGGCTACGCAAAAGACACGACGCCGTTCAGCGAGTTTCTATGGGCGGACTTCCTGCGCCGGCGCATCAAGCGCAAGCAGGTCGAGACCGAGTTCGACCGCGCGCTCGAACAGGCGCTGCAGCTCGCAAAGGGCGCCGATGCGGACTACCTGCCGGGATGGTGCGGCCCGGTCGCGCGTTGATGCCCGATACCGCCATGGGCGTGCCGCTTGAGGGTGTTGCCCACGTCATCCAGGTCGCGCTGACGCCGGTGTTCCTGCTTTCAGGGGTCGGCACCCTGCTCAACGTGTTCTCCGCCCGCCTCGCCCGCGTCACCGACCATATGGAGCATGCAGAGGAGCTGCTGCTGGCCCAGCCGAACGGCCCGGACGTGGCGAAGCTGCGCAGCCACCTGCACCGGCTGCGGCGGCGGACCTTCGCGCTGGACGTCGCGGTGGCGCTGGGCGCGCTCGGCGGAGGTTCGACCGCGGTGGCGACCCTCACGCTGTTTGTAGGCGCGCTGCGCGAATCGGCGGTGGCATGGGCGTTGTTCCTGATGTTCGGCGTGGCGGTGGCCTGCACCATCGGCGCGCTGACGGCTTTCCTGGCCGAGACCGTGCTGTCGTGGCATGGCGTGCGCGACGAGGGACCGCTGCCACGGCCCAAACAGGCGCCGCGCGCCTGACCGATCACGCACGGCTCATCGCCGTGGTGCTGCCGCCGAACGAGGGCTTTAGCCCCGAGGCGGTCGGCGCCATCGGCCTCATGGTGCAAAGGCTCGGCGCTGATCCCCGGGCGACCTTCCGCACCGTGGTCATCGGCCCGGCGCTCAAGCATCCGCCCTTCGCCGCTCCGTGTTTCCAGGAGGCCCAACCCTCACCGTGGCCGCTCGCCAGCCGCACCACGCGATATGTCTGGGGTGTCGAGAACCGGCTGCGGCAACTGCGGCCGAGGCTGATCGAGGTGCACAACCGGCCATTGATCGCGCTCGCCCTCGCGCGGAGCTTCCCCGAGGCAGCGACCGTGCTGGTCCTGCACAACGACCCGCAGGCCATGCGTGGCACGGCCAGCGCCGCCGGGCGCGCCAGGCTTCGCCGCCTTACCCGGGTCGTGACGGTATCTTCGTATGTCAGCGAACGCCTGACCGACGGGGTGACGGATTGGAGCCCACCGCCATTCGTGCAGGCGAACTGCATCGACCTCGCGGCGCTGCCTCCGCCATTGCCGCCGGGCCACCGCGACCCAATGATCCTGTTCGCCGGCCGCTTGGTGCCGGAGAAGGGTGCGGACAGCTTTATCGCCGCCTGCGCCCGCGCGTTGCCGAGCCTGCCGGGTTGGCGTGCGGAGATCATCGGCGCGCGCCGTCTGCGGCCGGACGACGCCAGCGGCGCCTACTCCAACGCCGTCCAGCGCGCAGCAGCGACGGCCGGAGTGCGGATGACCGGGCATCGGCCGCATGACGAGGTCCTGACCGCCATGTCGCGGGCCGCCCTTGTGGTGGTGCCCAGCCGCTGGCCCGAGCCGTTTGGCCTGACGGCGCTGGAGGCTCTGGCCAGTGGCGCGGCGCTGATCTGCTCGCCGCGCGGCAACCTCCCCGAACTGGTCCGTAACGCTGCGGTGCTTGTTGACCCCGACGATATTGGCGCGCTCGCCGACGTGATTTTGGCGCTGGCGCGGGACGTGCCGCGGCGGACGGCGCTCGGAGTTGTGGGCCGCAGGCGGGCGCAGGCGTTTGACATCAAGGTTGGCGCCGCGGCGCTCGACCGACTCCGCCGCGAGATCCTTGGCGTGTGAAACGGCGTCAGGTCACCGGCAGGACGGCGCCGGGCAGGGCGTGCAGCACCTCCTCGACCGAGATGCTGGCGATATCGTCGCGCTTCAGCCAGGCCGAATTGGCGCCCCAGGGCGCGGAGACGAGCGGGTCGGTGTGGGACGACATGAGCATCAGCGTCGGCGTCCCGACGGCCGATGCCAGGAACGTGGCGCCAGTATCGTTGCCGACCGCCACCGAGGCTCGCCGGGCGACCGCCGCGAGCTCAAACAGCGTCGTCCGGCCGCTGAGGTCCACAACCCCAGGCGCCACGCCGCGCACCCCGTCGATGGCGTCGCGGTCAACGCCGGTGCCGACCGCGACGGTGGCGAGACCATGCCCGGCCAGGTGCTCCGCCAGCGCGCCATAGCTTCGGGCCGGCCAGCGCTTATGCGGCAGGTGCGGCGAGCAGCCGGGGATCAGCAAGGCGAAACGCTCGGGCAGCCGCAGGTGGCCGACCGGCGCGGTGAGCCATGATAGGTCAGCCGGGCCGGGCGCCGGGATACCGGTCGTGCGGAGCTGCGCCGCCATCTTCTGCCGGTTGGACGGGCTGTCGATAAAATCCGGATTCGGATGCGAGCAGCCCGACGCCGCGCCGACCCACTCTGGCCGCAACCGCCGCGGGATCATCTGGAAATAGCGCGCCGTGCGCGAGGAGCACTGCAGGTCATAGACCCGGTCGAAGCCCTCATCCAGGAAACGGCGGCGGATCGCCCACCAGGCCGCAAGTTCATGCGCCCGCAGCCGCCGGTCGAGCCAGACCCGGTCGAACCACGGGATCGCCTGCGCCAGCGCCGCGTAGGGCAGCGCGGTCATCAGCACGAGCTCGGCCGCCGCGTGATGGCGGCGCAGCGCCTGAAAGGCGTCCAGGCCCTGGATCAGGTCGCCCAGCGCGCCGTGTTTGATCACTAGGATACGACCATGCGCCATCGCGCCGTGGTGCGGGATGCCGTCGCGGAGGTCAACCGCCGGCGTGCCCCTTGCCCACGCGGCGCGGCGCTGCTTCACATTCAGCCGTGCCTTCGCACCCGGGGATCAACGATGGACAGTGGCGTCATCTCAACCGGAGCCGGCACCACCTCGCCTGCGGAACGGCGCACGACCGCCGCGACCGCACTCGCGGCGCTCGGCATCGTCTATGGCGACCTCGGAACCAGCCCGCTTTACACCTATCAAACCATCGTCGGCGCGGTCGGCGGCCATCCCTCGGCCAGCGACGCCATCGGCCTGCTCTCCCTCGTCGTCTGGGCACTGATCGTCACGGTGTCGGTCAAATACTGCTTCTTCGTCATGCGCGCCGACAACCATGGCGAGGGCGGCATCCTGGCGCTGATGTCCCTCGTGACGGGCCGCGCGGGCCGCGGCTCCGGCGTGCTGATCGCCATGGGCCTGTTCGGCGCCGCACTCATCTACGGCGACGGCATCATCACGCCGGCCATCTCGGTGCTCAGCGCCCTAGAAGGCGTGAACGTCGTGACTGAGGTCTTCAAGCCCTACGTGCTGCCGGCCGCCATCGTAATCCTGATTGGCCTGTTCGCACTGCAAACCCGCGGGACGGCCAGCATCGGCCGGGTGTTTGGGCCGGTCATGGCGGTCTGGTTCGCTACCATCGCGACGCTCGGGCTGTTCGGCGTGCTCCGGCACCCCGAGGTCGCCGCCGCCATCGACCCGCGGCACGCGATCGGTTTCCTGGCGGGCCACGGCTGGCACAGCTTCGTCGTGCTCGGCGGCGTGTTCCTCGCCATCACCGGCGGCGAGGCGCTGTATGCCGACATGGGGCACCTCGGGCGCAACCCGATCCGCTCCTCCTGGTACTGCGTCGTGCTGCCGGCCCTGTTGCTGAGCTACGGCGGGCAGACCGCGCTGCCTATCGAGAATCCTGATCTGGACGGCAACCCGTTCTTCAAGCTGGCGCCGGCCTGGGCCGTTATCCCGCTCGTGCTGCTGGCGACACTCGCCACGATCATCGCCAGCCAGGCCATCATTACCGGCGCCTTCTCGCTGACCCGACAGGCCATGCAGCTCGGCTGGTTCCCCGGCATGCGCATCCGGCAGACCTCGGCCGAGGAGTACGGCCAGATCTACGTGCCGTTCGTCAACTGGACGATGATGCTCGGCACCCTTGCGCTGGCCTACGGGTTCGGCAGCTCGGACCGGCTCGCCGGCGCCTACGGCACCGCGGTCTCGACCACCATGCTGCTGACCACGGCGCTGCTGTTCCGGGCCATGCGCGACGTATGGCGCTGGCCGGTCGCGGTCGCGCTGATTGTCAGCGTCACGTTCCTGCTGATCGACCTCGCGTTCTTCTCGGCTAACCTGCTCAAGCTCGCGGAGGGTGGCTGGATCCCGCTGCTGTTCGGCGGCCTGATCTTCACCGTCATGACGACCTGGCACCGCGGAGTGGAGGCAGTGCGCCGGCGGCTCGCTGAGGGCGAGGAGAGCACGGACGCGTTCCTCGCCGACCTCGAAACCGGGCGCATCCCACGCGTGCCTGGGACGGCGGTGTTCCTCAGCCGCAGCAACACGGCGATCCCGCCGGTGATGGTCCGGCACGTCGCCCAGATCAAGGCGCTGCAGGAGACGGTCGTCAGCCTGAGCGTGCGCTTCGAGGAGATCCCGCGGGTGCCGACGGCGGAGCGGGCCACGTCGCACCACGTGGCCGGCGGCCTCTGGCACGTCATCGTGCGGTTCGGCTTCGTCGAGATCCCCAACCTGGCCGAGGCGCTGGCCTGCGCCAAGGACCAGGGCTGTCCGCTCAACCTGGAGGACGCCGTCTATTTTGCAGCGCGCGACGAGGTAGTGCGCAGCGAGACGCATCCGCGGCTTCCGGCCTGGCGGCGGTCGCTGTTCGGCTTCATGTACCGCAACGCCATTCGCGCCCCGGATCGCTTTGACCTGCCGGCCGACAAATTTTTGGAGATTGGCCGTCAGGTCAGGCTGTAGAAAGCAGATTTACCGGCGGGCTTCCAAGAAACCTGCAAAAGCGGCCAGTGTGCTATCCGAAACGTGGTGCTCGATGCCCTCCGCGTCGGCCTCTGCGTCCTCGACCGGCACGCCGACGGCCACGAGCAACTCTACAACCAGCCGATGGCGCGTACGTACCCGGTCGGCGAGGGCATGGCCCGCCTCGGTCAGGAACACGCCGCGGTAGGGCAGGGCGGTGACCAGCCCTTCGCGCTTGAGCCGGCTGATGGTCTTGACCGCCGTCGCGTGCGCGACCCCCATGCGGCGCGCGACATCGACGGTGCGCGCCTCGCCGCCCGTCGCCAGCAAGTCGGCGATCAGCTCGGCGTAGTCCTCCAGCAAGGTCGCCGAGCGGGCCTGCCGTGCCCGGCCGAACCGGTCCGCCTGCGCTGGCTCCTGCGGCATGCAGGCCGGAGGACCCGGCAATCCTGGTATGTGTTTCTCGGGCATCGAGGCATTTCCTGTTCAGGCCGCCGGCCGGCCGGGCCAACGACGCAACGCGGTGTTTGGGCAGGGGCGCGAGCGCTTTCCGGGGCAGGACGCGCGTCAGCCATGCGGCCTTGATGCCCCGGCGTGGAGGTCTAGTCAAACCGCGAGAACGAACCATGTTACAGAACGTATAGCATAGGCTGTATTAGCCGGAATTGACCATTCAGCGGGGCGTGATGAGCAAGTTGCAGGGCCATGCCAGCCTCACCGACCAGACCACGGCTGCGATCCGGGACACCCTGGCCGGCCGGCGCCGCGGGCTGCGCGCGGTGCTGCCCTTCGCCGGGCCGGCGTTCATCTGCTCGGTCGCCTACATCGACCCCGGCAATTTCGCGACCAACATCCAGGCCGGCGCCAAGTACAACTACAGCCTGCTCTGGGTCGTGCTGCTGGCCAACATCGTCGCCATGCTGTTCCAGGGTTTGTCGGCCCGGTTGGGCATCGTCACCAACCGCAACCTCGCCGAGCTGTGCCGCGCGCACTTCCCGCGTCCCATGGTGTGGGCGATGTGGGTGGCCAGCGAGGGCGCGGCGATGGCGACGGACCTTGCCGAGTTCCTAGGCGGCGCGATCGGGCTGTCGCTGCTGTTCGGCATCCCGCTGCTGTGGGGCATGGTCGTGACCGCGCTCGTGACCTTCGGCATCCTGGCCTTCCAAAGCCGGGGCTACCGGCCGATCGAGCTGATCATCAGCGGCCTGGTGGGGGCGATTGGGTTGAGCTACCTGATCGAGCTATTCCTGGTGCCGGCGGACTGGGGCGCCGCAGCGCTTGGCACGGTAATACCTCACCTCGCCGACTCCGGCGCCCTGACACTCGCAGTCGGCATCGTCGGCGCCACCGTCATGCCGCACGCCATCTATCTGCACTCCAGCCTGACGCAGGACCGCGCCCCGGCGCGTAACGAGCAGGAGCGGCGGGCGCTGCTGCGCTACTCGAACATCGAAGTGGTCGTGGCACTCACCATCGCCGGCCTGGTCAACATGGCGATGGTCATGATGGCGGCGGCGGCGTTCCACGGCGGGCACGAGGAGGTAGCCGAGATTGAGACGGCTTATCACACGTTGGTCCCGCTGTTCGGCGGCGCGGCGGCGGGCGTGTTCATGGCGTCGCTGATCGCATCGGGCCTGTCGAGCTCAGCCGTAGGCACAATGGCGGGCCAGGTCATCATGCAGGGCTTCGTCGGCTTCCGTATTCCGATTTGGGTCCGGCGCTTGGTGACGATGCTGCCGGCCTTCGCGGTGGTCGCTTGGGGGGTGAACGCGACGCAGGCGCTGATCGCGAGCCAGGTCGTGCTCAGCCTAGTGCTGCCGGTGCCGATGATCGCCCTGCTGGTGCTGATGCGCCGGCCGGCCGTAATGGGCGCTTATCGATACGGCCGCGTCACCGGGACCGTGGCGATGACGGCCACGACGGTCGTGCTGGCGCTCAACCTGCTGCTGGTGCTGCAGATGCTCGGCGTGCCGATCCCGGGGCTTGGCGTGAGCTAGGCGTCAGCTACAACTTGAAGTCCGCCGAGCCGGCCTAATGCGACACCAGCGAGCAGCGGTCAGGCCGCAGCAAAAGATCGCGGGTCACGCCGCCGAGCACCCACTCGCGCAGCCGGTTGTGCCCGTAGGCGCCAGCGACCAGCAGGCCGGCTCCGTGCTCGCGGGCGATCGCGTCAAGCCGCGTGGCGTCATTGCCGACTGAGGGCGCGGCCACCGCCTCCGCCGCAACGCCATGGCACTTGAGCCAGGCGACGACGTCTTGCAGGCGGTGGCAGGCATCTACGAGATCCTCATCGGCGGCGACCTCCACCACAGCCACCCGGCCGGCCTGCTGCAGGAGCGGCAAGGCGTCCATCACCGCCCGGCGCGTCTCCCGGCTCTCTTTCCATCCGACCACGACGCTGGCCAAATCCAGCGTATCGGCGTCCGGCGGCACGATCAGCACGGGCCGACCGATCCGCATGACCAGGTTGCCGATGTTCACCTGCCTCGAACTGTCGAGCGACGGCGCTTTCCGGTCCGGCCCGGTGATCAGCAGGTCGGCGGCGCGTGCCTGCCCGGCGACATAGTCGGCCAGCGCCATATAGCTGATGGCCGAACGCCACTGCAGGCCGGCAACCCGGCCGTGCAGCGCCGCGCGGAACTCAGCCTCGGCCTTTTCCGTCTCCTTCTCGCTTTCGGCGCGGTCCTGCTCGATGACATCGGCCGACATATAGCCGTCGCCATAGGTGATCGGCATCGGCTGGCAGGCAGCGATGCCGATCACCTGTGCCTTGAAGCGTTCCGCAAGGTCGGCAGCGACCCTTAGGAGGCCTGCATTGGGCGCCCCAAGGTCCAAATGCACCATCAAGCTGGCATACGTCATCAACGGCCCTCCGATAGAGACGTGGTTTGCGTCTTGGACAACCGCCTGGTCCGTCCATGACTTATGTTTAATCAGTGCGTTGCCAGTACGCTGGAACCGAGTTCGGCGACCAGCTATGCAAATACGCACGAATCAGATTGGTTGGCCCTATTTGCCAGCCCCATCCTTGGCATCCGCCGGGTTCAAGCTGTCGTGCCGGCTGCGCACGTACTCGGTGATGTGTGTCAGCGCCACCCGGATGCGCGGCGTCTCCCGATTGTCCCGGTGCACCAGCAGCCAGATCCCGGCGCTCGGAACCGGCGATGGCGCCGGGAGCCGGACCAGCCCCGCCTCCTGATCGGCACAGAACCGGGCGAGGCAGGCCAGGCCGCCGCCGTGCACCGTCGCCGACACCGCTGCCTCATGGCTGCTGGTCTGCATCGCGATGCGCGCGCGCGGCGCGAGGTCGGTCAGCCAGCCGGTCTGGGTCGCGTCCTGGATGTCTTCGAGTTGGGTGATGAGATATTGGCCGGGGCAGCCCGCATCGAAATCCGGGTTGCCGAGTCGCGCTAGGTACTCGACGCTGGCATACAGCCCAAAGGCGATGCTGCCGATGCGGCGGACGACAAGGTCGTGCTGATCGGACCGCTTCAGCCGCACCGAAATGTCGGCCTCGCGCATCGATAGGCTGAGCTCGCGCGGATTGGGGATCAGCTCGATCATGATGTCGGGCTGCCGCGTGTGCAGCGAGGCGAAGCACGGCGCCAGGATGTGGGTGGCGACGGTCTCGGCGCAGGTGACCCGCACCAGGCCGGCGAGCCGGGTGTCGCGCCCGCCGACGCTGCGCTCCAGCGCCAGCGCCTCCGTCTCCAGCCGCTCCGCCTGTTCGCGGACGTCCAGCCCGGCGAGCGTCGGCACATAGCCATCGGGAGTGCGGTTCAGCAGGCGGACGCCGAGGCTCGCTTCCAGCGAGGTGAGCCGGCGGCCCACCGTCGATTGGGCGACGTGCAGCACCTTGGCCGCAGCCGACAGACTGCCGTGGCGGACCAAAGCCAGGTAGAACCGAAGATCGTCCCAGTCGAGCATCAATGAGCCACCGCGCGTTTTCGCATTCCAGGTCGCCGGCTTTGGTTTCCTGATCGGTTGGGCAGAAGCTTATAGGTTGGATACGCCGCTCTGCAGACTGCTCGTTGCAAAGGACGTGTTCAACCCCGTATCCGCAACGCCGCCGCTTTGCGGACCGACGTAAAGGACAACTGGATGACCAAGCGCTTGATCCCGGTTGCGAGCCAGACTCAACTCGACGCGCTGGTCGTCCGGACTAAAACCAACCCTGCGGCCACGCGAACCCTACGCTGCCGCACCGTTGCGCGTGGACGGTTGCACCAGCTCAACTATATCCGCGACCTGCCGCCGCAGCCGGTGATGGAGGACGAGCCGGACGGCCTGCTGAGCGACAATGTGGCCCCGAACGCCTCCGAGGCGCTGCTCGCGGCCTTCGGCTCCTGCCTCGCGACCGGCATCCACGCCAACGCCCTCGCGCAGCGCATCCCGATCCGGTCGCTGGAGCTGGAGTTGGAGGCGGACATCAACACGACGGCCGTGTGGGGCGCGGGCGATTTGCACCCCAAGACGATCGGCTTCGAGACGGTGCGCGTGTCGGTTCGGCTGGATGCGGACGCGCCGCGTGAGGTGCTGGCGGCGCTGGTGCGGCATGCGACGCTGTGGTCGCCGGTTGCCAACACGCTGCATAATCCGGTTCATTTAGACGTTATGCTGGAGTCGCCAGAGGTGGCGCTGCCCTAAGACGTCGCCTCGACCGATCAGGCGGCGGACCGGATCAGCAGCGAGCGATCGAGCGGCCTATGGCGACAAGGACGTTGGTGCGCAGGCCCGCCGTGCGCTGCCGCCATTGGCATTTAAGGCCGGTCGCGGTGCCCCAGCACGCATGCCGTGGCAAACCCATCCAGCGTCTGCGCGTAGGCGCCTGCCGCGGACACCTTCCACCAAGCGGCGAGCATCTCAGGTCAAATAAGAATGGACGATGCCGATGAGCTCCTCGGCGGCGCGCGCGGCGTCGGATTTGCTTTTGGCCTCAACCAACTGCTCGCGGACGTGATCCTTGATGACCTCGGCGATGAAGCCGTCCATCGCGCCCCGGCAGGCCGTCGCCTGCTGCAAAGGACGCTGATGCTGCTGGTCCCGGTGCTGATTGTGAACCAGGAGAAGGTGCTGCGCCTGGGCGTCGTGACCGGCGTGGGCCATGCGCGGCTGATCCTGGAGCGGTTCGGCAAGTTCCGGGGCGCGTTCGGCGTCACGACCTATTCATCCTCAATGGGCTGACGATCGTCATCGAGTTCATCGGCGGGAGCTTCGGACTCGACCATCTCGGCCTGCCCAAGCTACGTTGTTCCTGCTGCTGCTGTGCAACGACGGCGACGTGCTCGGCCCCTGGGTGAATGGGCGCTGGACCAACCTGTTCACCGGGTCGGTGATTGCGGTGCTGGTCATGCTGTCGATCGTGCTCACCGCCTCGGTGCTGTATCCGTCGATCACCGGCGAGCAGATCCTTTGGGTGCTGGGCGGCGGGACGGCGCTGGCTCTGGCTGCGGCCGGCGTAACGCTCGCGCTGCATCGGCCGCAGGCGCAGCCGGCCCTCAACCGGGCGCTGTGGCCGACCTGGCGCATGCGGCCGTTGACCCAGCTCGCGCCGGCAAGGCTGACGCCCGCCACGCGAACCTGGATGATCGTGCTGCGCGGCTACTTGTTGCTGGCGGTCGCCCTAGTCGTGGTGCGCGTCGTCCAACTCGCGCTCGGCGGATAGGTGGGCTATGTCCTGAGACATCAAACTCGTTGCATGGACGGCGCAGATGATCTTAGGTGAAGACTCCATGCTGAATGCAAGCGCGCCGATCGGCAGCGTTTGATCATCTCGGCAGCCTTGCCCCGCCGGGTGCTGGCCGGGCATCCGCGGACCTTCGCCGCTTTGGCGATAGGCCTTGCAGCGTGGTTGGTTCTGGGCGGCATCGCGCCGGGCTGGCCCAACCAGACCCGGGCCATCGCCGGCTGGGATGTCGGCGCCCTCGCATTCCTGGTCCTTGCTTTGCACCTGTTCGTCACGCGCGCCCCGGCGGAGATGGCAGCCGAGGCAGAGGCGCAGGAGGAGGGGCAGTGGACCATCTTCTGGGTCATGCTGCTGGGAACCATCTTCAGCTTCGCCGCGCTGTCGGGAGAGTTTTCCGGGCTCAAGGACCTGCCGCGCGTTGAGCGTGGCCTGCATGTCGCACTGGTGGCCGCGACCCTGATACTGTCCTGGCTGCTGGCGCACATGGTTTTCGCGTTCCGCTATGCCCATGAATGGTATGACCTCGATGGGCTCGGCCAGACTAAGGGCGGGCTGCAGTTCCCCTCGGACGATCAGCCCGACTACCTCGACTTCCTCTATTTCTCCATCGTGATCGGCATGACGTTCCAGGTGTCGGACGTACAGATCACCGCGCGGCGGCTGCGGCGCTTGGCCCTGCTGCACGGGCTGGTCAGTTTCCTGTTCAACACGGTGATCGTGGCGCTCACCGTGAACATTGCAGCCGGGCTGCTGTAGCGCCTACCAGGCGGAGCCCCTAAGAGTGCCGAACCGGTCAAAAAACCGCCGGTTCCCCGCTGCATCCCGATGCTCGCTGCCGGTCTGGCTGCCTGCGCGGTCATAGGTGCGGCTGCCGCTCGCGTCATGCCGCTCGCTGCCGGTCTGTGCGCCCATCCGGTCGAAGAAATGCGTTTCGCTGCCCTCGCGCCGGGCCGAACCGGTCTGCGTGCCCGTCGCGTCGAAATACCGCGTCTCGTTGCCCTGCCGGCGGGCGCTGCCGGTCTGGCTGCCCGAGCGGTCATAAAACCGGATGTCGCCATCGGGTCCGATGTGCTGGGTGCCGGTCTGGGCGCCCGACCGGTCGAAGGTTCGCACGTCCTGCGCCCATACGACGCCCGGCAGCAGCAACAGCAAGATAAGCCAACGCATAAAAAGCTCCCCAAGCCGGCGCGCAATCCTTTGCGCAATGTCACGACCACGGACGTGATTTGCGGCCCTGGCCTTTATGCCTGGAAATAGTTACCGGCGGGTTAGCGCCATGCAGCCTCGGGCGAGGCGACCGCCTGTAGGATGGCAGGAATCGCCGCCTTCACCTGGAAGTAGCCGCGCGTCGCCCGTGGCCAGACCGCGTCGTCCCAGCTCCGGCGCACCCGCAAGGCCGGCGGCAGTGCGGCGGCCGAGGGGCCAACCGGCGCCCAGGCGGTCACGATCGGCAGGCTGTCCGCCCAGCCCGCATCCGCCGGTCCTGCCGGGCAATCGAAATGCGCCGCCGCTCGGGCCAGCACGTCCGTCATCGCATCCCGGTCGGCCTGGACCACTCGGTCCACCGCTCCCTCGGCGTGGGCCAGCAGGCCGCCTACCCGCACGACCCGGGCGCGGCCGAGCGGAAGGCTCTCGGGGTTGAGGTCGTCCAAATGTAGCAGCAGCGCTACGTCGCCCACAGGCGGCGCGTCGGCCGCCGGCAAAGGGCGGGCCGACGGCGAATCCGGCTCCTCCAGCGCGACCGGGTCCTCGTTCAGCCCAGCAGGATCATAGCGCCCATCGGTGTAGCGCCGAATGTTCTCCGCCCTCGCCGCATAGGCCTTGCCACGGGTGTGCAGCCCGGCGACCCATCGCCAGGAAAGCGTGTTGCTCGCCGGGTCGCCGTCGATGAGGTGCCGCATGAAATGATCCGCCCCGAGCGCCCAGGGTAGCCGCAGGGTAAAGATCCAGATAGAGGCGAACCACATCCGGGTATGGTTGTGCAGCCAGTTGGTGCTCGTCAGCTCGCGCGCCCAGTCGTCGAAACCGTCGATACCGGTGCGTCCCTCGACCGCCCGCTCATACGCAAGCCGCAGCCCGGAGTTGGCGGCGAGCGCGGCCCGGCCCTCAGCTGCCAGGCGTTGGTAGCCCGTCCATAGCGCCGGCCGGGTTTCGAGATGCCCCTTGAAGTAGCCGCGCCAGAACACCTCCTGCACGAACTTCTCGGCAGCCGGCCCGTGCGCGGTGCCGGCCGCGTCCACGACCTCCTGCTCCAGCACCAGGCGGCGGCGCAGATAGGGCGAGAGGCCTGCGGTCTCGGTCTCGGCGTCCGGTCCGTAGTCGGTGTTGCGCCCCGCTACGTAGGCGTGACCCATGCGGGGCGTGAAGGCCGCGAGGCGGGCGAGCCCGGCGGCGCGGGTGGTGGGAAAGCTGCGATCCATGCCGACGTATGTAGGGCGCAACCGCCCCACCGCTACCAAGAGCGGTAAGCGCTATTCAGGTCGGGCCAGCAACGGGCCGCGGCTATTAAGGAACTCGGCAACGGCAGCGACGAAACCGTCCAGCTCCGCGTCACCGACCTCAAGGCTCAGCGCGATCATTCCTCGGCGCGCCAAATAGAAGCCGTGGTCCAGCATGTCGAGGTGGAACAGCTCGCGCAGCCCAGGGCCAACGCCGGCGATGTCGGCCGGACGGCGAATCGTGCCCTGGTGGAAATGCGCCGTAAGCAGCGAGCCGAGCCCAGTCCACTGCATCGCCGGCGACAGCGCGTTCAGCCGGGCTCGCATGGTCTCGCCCCGGCGGAACAGCGCGTCGGCGGCGGCGGGCGTGAACAGCTCCGTCAATCCAGCGACGCCCGCCGCCATCGTCAGGACGTTGTTGTTGAAGGTGCCGGCGTGCGGCAAGGCGTCGGCCCTTCGCGGATCGTAGCGGTCCATGATGTCGCGCCGGCCGCCGAACGCGCCGAAGCTCATGCCGCCGCCAATGTATTTGCCCAGCGTCGTCAGGTCGGGCGTGATGCCCAGCCGCGCCTGCAGGCCGCCGGCCGACATGCGGCTGGTCATCACCTCGTCGAAGATCAGCATGGCGCCGGTCTCGGTGGCGACGTCGCGCAGTGCCTGCAGGAAATCAGGCCCGCCCGGGATGCAGCCGCCGCTGCCCAGCATCGGCTCGACCAGGATACAGGCGAGCCCATTGGCGTGCGCGCGGGCCAGCGCGACGGCGCCCGCCGCGTCGTTATATTGGCCCAGCACCCATTGGTGCGGCGCATTGATCGGAATGCCGCCGCCGCCAAAATACAGGATGCCGCCGTGGTAGCCGCCGTCGAACACCATGACCTTCGACCGCCCGGTCGCGGCGATGGCTGTGGCAACGGCCATCAGGTTCGCCTCAGTGCCGGAGTTGGTGAAGCGCACCAGGCCGATGCTCGGAAAGCGCTCGACGATCAGCCGGGCGAGCTGCGCCTCCATCGTGCCGTGCGCGCCCAGGTTCCAGCCGCGGTCCAGCGCCGCGTCGAGCGCCGCCCGGATCACCGGATGGCTGTGGCCATACAGCCCGGCCGTGTATTCGCCCAGCAGATCCACATACTCATGCCCATCCACGTCCCACAGGCGGCAGCTCTGCCCGCGCGCCATCGCCAGCGGATAGGGCGTGTGGAACAGCACGGTGCGTGTGTTGCCGCCGGGCATAGCGGCGGCGGCGTCCCGGTGCGCCGCGAGGCTCGCGGGATTGGCGTCGATATAGCGCTCCCGGGCTTCCTTTAAGGCTGCGTTGAGCGTGCTGTTGGCGAATGCAGTGTCCATGGCGATTGATCCTGGCTGGCGTGGGCCCGCTATCCCGCTGGGATCATCGCACGGATCTTCCTCGATAGTGCATCAAGCGCAAAAGGTTTCGAGATGATCGACATGCCGGGCTTGAGCGCCGCGCTGCTGCCGACCGTCGCATTATCGGCGTAGCCCGTCATAAACAGCACCCGGAGGTCGGGCCGCCCAATGCGCGCGGCCTCGGCAAGCTCGCGCCCGCTCAAACCAGGCAAGCCGATGTCGGTGATCAGCAGGTCAATGCGTGCGTCCGACTGCAGAATGCGCAGCCCGGATGGCCCGTCCACCGCCTCGATCGCCGAATAGCCGAGTTCGTCGAGCGTCTCAGTGACTAGGATGCGCACCGCCGCCTCGTCCTCGACCACGAGCACCGTCTCGCCGGCCCCGGCGCGCAGCGAGGCTTGCAGGTCCTCCGCAGGCTCGACAGCTTGATCCACCGCGTCCTCACGGCAATACGGCAGATAGACCTTGAACGTCGTGCCCTGGCCGGCCTCCGAGTAGATGCGCACGTGGCCCTCGGACTGCTTGATGAAGCCATAGAGCATTGAGAGGCCCAGCCCGGTGCCCTCGCCCGGCGGTTTCGTGGTGAAAAACGGGTCGAATGCCCGCGCGATCACCTCGGGGCTCATGCCGGTGCCGGTGTCCGTGACGGAGACGGCGACGTATTGGCCGGGCTTCACCTCGTCGCCCTGCGCCCGGGCATATGCGTCGTCGAGATGAGTGTTCGCGGTCTCGACCGTGAGCCGTCCGCCCTTCGGCATGGCGTCGCGCGCGTTGATCGCGAGGTTCAAAATGGCGTTCTCAAGCTGATTTGGATCGCACAGCGTCGGCCATAGGGCGCCGGCGAACACCATCTCGAGGCTGATCTCGGGCCCGAGCGTACGGCGGAGCAGGTCCTCCATCCCGGCCAGCAGCCGGTTCGCCTCGACCCGCTTGGGCTCGAGCGGCTGACGGCGCGCGAAGGCCAGCAGACGCTGGGTAAGCGCCGCCGCACGTTGCGCCGACATCGCGGCCATCGTCGCGTGGCGCTGCAGCCCGTCGATATGCCCGGCGGCGATGCGATGTTGCAGCAGCTCCAGATTGCCGATGATGCCGGTCAGCAAATTGTTGAAATCATGCGCGATGCCGCCGGTCAGCTGGCCGACCGCCTGCATCTTCTGCGATTGCCGCAGCTGTTCCTCGGCGCGGGCGAGCGCCTGGTTCGCGTCTTTCTCCGCGCTGACATGACGCCCGCTGGCGTAGATCAGGCCCTCGTCGGGCGATGCTACCCAGGCGATCCAGCGATACGTGCCGTCCTTGTGCCGAATCCGGTTCTCAAGCTGCGGAAGGTTGTTATCTGCTGCGGCCGCGAGCGCAGCTGTGCTCGTTGCCTGATGGGCGGGATCGACAAAATCGAGGTAACTCCGGCCCAGGAGCTCGTCCTCTTGCCAGCCGAGGACCCTGGTCCACGCCGGGTTGACCGCAACCAAGATACCGCGCTTGTCGCAGACCACCAGCAGATCCTGCGAGTTGCGCCATGTGCGGTCGCGCTCCCGCGTCCGGTCGGCGACCTCACGCTCCAGATGCGCCCGTGATCGCGCCATGGTCTCGCGCGCATCGACGATCTCCTGGATGTCGGTGCAGGTGCCGAACCAACGGGTGATCTGCCCGTGATCGTCGCGGAGCGGCACGGCGCGGCCGAGCACCCAGCGGTGGGCGCCGGACCGGTGGCGCACGCGGTATTCAGCCTCAAAAGGCTCGCCCGTGGCCCTGCATTGCTGCCATTGGGTCCGCGTCCGCCTTGCATCGTCGGGATGCAGCACGTTGCTCCAGCCCGCCCCGTCGGTCGAGCCCTGGGGCACGCCGGTGTAGTCGTACCATCGCTGATTGAAGAAATCGTTGCGGCCGTCGGGCAGCGACGACCAGACCATTTGATCGATCGAGTCGGTGATGGCGCGGAACTTCTGCTCGCTCTCGGCGCATAACGCCTCGCTGATGCGCAGGCGCTGCTCCGCCGCCTTGCGCACGGTGACGTCGATGGCGGTGCCCATCGCCCGGACACAGCGGTCATCGGCTCCAAAAATTCCGCGTCCGTTCGCCCCGACCCAGCGCACCACGCCGTCTGCCTTGCCGATGACCCGGAACTCGACGTTGTAGGTGGCACGATGGACGGGATCGAGCGCCGAGGCGAAGGCGGCCGACGTCGCCGCAAGGTCGTCCGGGTGCAGGGCAGCGTAAAAGCCCGCCATGGAGGTTGGCGCGTCCGAGGAAATGCCAAATATCGACTTCGTGCGGTCGGACCAGGACAGCACCTCGGTGACGAGGTCAAGATCCCAGGTGCCGACCTCCGCCGCGTCGGTCGCCTGGCGCAGCGTTTGGTCGCTAGGCTCCAGCTCGTTCTTGATACGTATCGCCGATAGGCGCATTTCCTCCCGGGTGGCACGGGTTGGGAGCTCGCCGCAAAGCAGGTTGATCATCGCTCGGGTCGCCCTCCTGAACGCGGCTGGGTTGCAGCAATCAGATTGTTACGGACACCAAGAGACGCTATCGCGGAAACGTGATGAGCGCCAGAGCCATTAACAATTCGTGACAACTTAGAAGGTTTAACCCGCCCACCCGTCCGTGCCGGCGCCGCACACCACGGCGCACACCCGCTCCTCCGGCGCTGGTTGATAGCGTCCGGACAGCAAAGCAGCGACCGAAGCAGCGCCGCTCAGCTCGGCTGCCACGCCGTGCTCGAACCACAGCCACGCGGCGGCCTCCCGCATCGCCATATCCGAGACCAGCACGATACGCTCGACGGAGCGCTGGATGATGCCGAAGTTGAGCGGATCGGTGCTGCGCGGCGCCAGGGTGCCGGCGGCGGTGTCGATACGGTCCAGCACCGCCGGGCGGCCAGCCTCCAGGCTGCGCAGCAGGGTAGGCGCGCCGGTTGGCTCGACGCCGATGATGCGAATGCCCGGCTTCATGGCACGGGCGGCGACGGCGATGCCGCTGATCAGCCCGCCGCCGCCGATGGCGACCAGCAGCGTGTCCACGTCCGGGGCGGCATCCAGGATCTCGGTGGCGACCGTGCCCTGTCCGGCGATCACCAGGGGGTCGGCGAATGGGTGAAGGTAGGCCATGCCGTGCCGTGCGGCGTGGCGCAGCGCTGCAGCGTTGCTGTCATCCCAAACATTGCCCTCGACCACCACCTGGGCGCCCCAAGCCTGCAGCTTGCGTCGCTTGTCGGCGGGCACGGTCGTGGGCAGATAGATTGTGGCCGGCACTCCAGAGATCCATCCGGCATAGGCCACCGCCAAGCCGTGATTACCGCCAGATGCGGTGACTACGCCCTGTGTCAGCGCCGCCGACGGCGGGGCGGCAAACGCATTGCAGGCACCCCGCGCCTTAAACGAGCCGGTGACCTGCAGCGACTCCAGTTTGAGCACCAGTTGCGCCGCGATGACGGCGTGCTCACGCGCCGGTGCAGCCTCCAGCAACGGCGTGTGGCGCACCAGGCCGCGGATTCGCTCCGCCGCCCGGCGCACATCGTCTAGGGTAGGTGGCGCGGCCTCCGGTCCAGCCATGCAAGCCGTCAAATCTGCTCGGTGTCCAGCGCGTAGCCCGCCGCCCGCACCGTCCGCACCACGTCGAGCTCGCCCTCGCCGTTGATGCTCTTGCGCAGGCGCCGGATGTGCACGTCCACGGTCCGCGGCTCCACGTGGATATCCGGACCCCACACCGAGTTCAGCAGTTCCTCCCGCGAGAACACCCGGCGCGGGTGCTGCATCAGGAACTCCAGCAGCCGGAACTCGGTCGGCCCCAAATGGATCGGCCGGCTGTTCCGATGCACCCGGTGCGCCGCAAGGTCCATGGTGATGTCGTGGAACACGTGCTGCCCGCGCACCGGGACGGCGCCGGACCGCCGCAGCAGCGCCCGCATCCGCGCCAGCAGCGCGTCCATGTTGAACGGCTTGGTGATGTAGTCGTCCGCCCCGGTGTTCAGCCCGCGGACCGCGTCCTGGTCCTCGGTCCGTGCCGTCACCATGATGACCGGCAGATCGCGGGTCGCCGGGCGCCGCCTGATCTGCCGGCAGACCTCGATGCCCGACATGGCCGGCAGCATCCAGTCCAGCAGCACGATGTCCGGCACCGCCTCCGCAATGCGGGTCAGCGCCTCCTGGCCATCGACCGCCTCCTCGACGCGGAATCCCTGCTTTTCCAGGTTGTAGCGCAGCATGGTCGCCAGCGCCGCCTCGTCCTCGACGACCAGGACATATGGCTTAGACGGGCTGGTGGGGGCCGGCAGCATCAGCGGTCCTCCACGTCGTCGGGCAGCCGGATAACCGCGTAAGCGGAGCCGTCGCCTTTGGGCCGCTCGTCCGTGAGCGGCTCGCCGGTGACGGCGTAGAACACGTGCTCGGCGATGTTGGTGGCGTGGTCGCCGATCCGCTCCAGGTTCTTGGCGATGAACAGCAGGTGCGTGCAGGGCGTGATGTTGCGCGCGTCCTCCATCATGTAGGTGATCAGCTCGCGGAAGATCGAGTTGTAGATCTCGTCGATCGCGAGGTCCGCCTTCCACACTTGGCCGGCCTTATCCGCGTCGTTCTCGCCGATCGCGTCGATGACGAGCTTCAGGTTTTCCTGCACGAGCCGCGACATGTTGGCGACGCCGGTTAGGCTGAATGGCAGGCGGTATTGGCCCAGCACGATGCTGCGCCGGGCGATGTTCTTGGCGTAGTCGCCGATCCGCTCCATCGCAGCGGTGATCTTCATCGCGCCGACGATCTGCCGCAGGTCGTTCGCCATCGGCTGGCGCAGCGCCAGCATGCGGATGACGAGCTGCTCGGCCTCGCGCTCCTGCTCATCGACCTGCATGTCGAGCTCGACAGCCCGGGTGGCGGCGCCGGCGTCCTGATGCAGGATGGCGTCGGTGGCGAGCGCCACCTGGTTTTCCACCATGCCGCCCATCGCGGTCATCAGGCTGCGCAGGCGCTGCAGCTCCTGGTCGAAGCTTTTGACGATGTGCTGGGTTTCGGACATCTCGCGGATTCCCTTCAGCCGAACCGGCCGGTGATGTATTCCTGGGTGCGCTTCTGTTTCGGCGAGGTAAAGAGCTGCGCCGCCGGCGCCACCTCGATCATCTCGCCGAGGTAGAAAAACGCCACCTGGTCGGCACAGCGGGCGGCCTGCTGCATGTTGTGGGTGACGATCGCGATGGTGAAATCGCGCTTCAGCTCGTCGATCAGCTCTTCGACCTTGAGCGTGCTGATGGGATCGAGCGCGCTGGTCGGCTCGTCCAGCAGGATGACCTCGGGGCGCACGGCGATGGTGCGGGCGATGCACAGGCGCTGTTGCTGGCCGCCCGACAGGCCCATCGCCGAGCCGGACAGCCGGTCCTTCACCTCGCCCCATAACGCCGCCCGGGTCAGCGACCACTCGACGCGCTCCTCCATGGCGGATTTGGAGAGCTGCTCGTGCAGCTTCACGCCGAAAGCGATGTTGTCATACACCGACATCGGAAACGGCGTCGGCTTCTGGAACACCATGCCGATGCGGGAGCGCAGCTCGTTCATGTCGATGTCGGGCGCGATCAGGTTCTGCCCGTCCATCATCACCTCGCCCTCGGCGCGCTGGCCGGGATACAGGCTGTACATGCGGTTCAGCACCCGCAGCAGGGTGGATTTGCCGCAGCCGCTGGGGCCGATCATCCCGGTGACCTGCCGGGCCGGCAGGTCGAGGTCGATGCCCTTCAGCGCCTTGTTGGTGCCGTAGTAGAAATCGAGGTTGCGTATGGCAATCCGCGCCTCATTGAGGCTGGCGCCGGAGCGCGCCGTCATGGCGCCGATGCTGCCGGTCCCAACCGATGGCTTCGGCACGCTGTTGGCTGTCTGGCTCATGGTACCCTCAAGACTTTCGAAGTACGACGCGGGCGATGATGTTCAGCAGCAGGACACTCACGGTGATGATCAGCGCGCCGGTCCAGGCCAGCGACACCCAGTCCTCATACGGCGACCCGGCATAGGCGTAGATGGTCAGCGGCAGGCTCGACATCGCCTGGGATAGGTTCACCGACCAGGTCAGGTTGCCGAGCGAGGTGAACAGCAGCGGCGCCGTCTCACCGGCGATGCGGGCAATGCCCAGCAGCACGCCGGTGATCAGGCCGGACATCACCGAACGATAGCAGATCAGCGTGATCATCTTCCATTTCGGCGAGCCCAGCCCCATCACGGCTTCGCGCAGCGTATTAGGAATAAGCTGCAGCATGTCTTCGGTGGTGCGGACGACGATCGGGATGATGATGATCGCCAGCGCCGCCGCGCCAGCGATGCCGGAGAAGCCGCCGAATGGCAGCACCAGCAGCTGATAGACGAACAGGCCAATCAGGATGCTGGGCGCTGACAGCAGCACGTCCGAGACGAAGCGTACCGCCTCGCCGAGGCGCGAGCCCCGGGAATACTCGGCGAGATAGGTGCCGACCAGGATGCCGACCGGCGTGCCGATGACGGTGCCGATGCCGACCTGGATGATCGAGCCGACGATCGCGTTCAGCAAGCCGCCGCCCGAGCCCGGCGGTTTGGTCACCTCGGTGAACACCGTCGGGCCCATCGCCTGCAGGCCGCGCCAGAACAGCGTGAACAGGATGGAAACCAGGAAAACCAGGCCCAGCACCGTCGAAACGATCGCGAGGCCGGTCATAACCTTATCCGTGCGGTCCCGTCGTCGGCCGAGTCGGACGGCCGTCGCGTCGTCCTTGGGCGGCATGCCGGCCAGCGTCGCGCTCATGCGGAAGCCCCCTTCGCGCTGGGCCGCAGCAGCAGGCGAGAGATCGCCAGCACGATGAAGGACAGCACGAACAGGATGAAGCCGAGCGCCAGCAGCGCCGAGAGCTTCAGGCTGCCGGCGCCGGCCTCACCAAACTCAAGCGCCACGAGCGAGGCGATGGTATTGCCGGGTCCGAACAGCGTCGTGGTAACGCGGTTGGCGTTGCCGATCACGAAGGTGACCGCCAGCGTCTCGCCCAGCGCCCGGCCGAGGCCGAGCATGATGCCGCCGACGACCGATTTGCTGGTATAGGGCAGCACGATATTCCACATCACCTCCCAGCGCGTCGCGCCGAGGCCGTAGGCGCTTTCCTTGAATACCGGCGGCACGGTGGAGAACACGTCGCGCATGGTGGCGGCGACGACGGGAATAATCATGATCGCCAGGATCAGCGCAGCGGTCAGGATGCCGGTGCCGAATGGCGGGCCGGCGAACAGGAAGCCGATCAGCGGCAGCTCCCCCAGGGTGTCAATGACGGCGGGCTGCACGACCTGCGCCATGACCGGCACGATGACGAAGAAGCCCCACATGCCGTAGATGATGCTGGGGACGGCGGCCAGCAGCTCGACCGCGGTGCCGACGGGGCGGCGCAGCCAGTCGGGCGCGAGCTCGGTCAGGAAGAAGGCGATGCCGAAGGCGACGGGCACGGCGAGGATGATCGCCAGCACCGCGGTGACGACCGTGCCGTAAATCGGCACCAGCGCGCCGTATTGGTCGGCGACGGGGTCCCACAGCTCGGTCCAGACAAAGGCCAGGCCGAACTGACGGAACGCCGGGAGCGCTCCGATGAACAGCTCGATGATGATGGCGCCGAGCAAGATCAGCACGAACACCCCGGCGACCCGGCACATCCACTCGAAAACAACGTCACCGCCCGAGCCACCGCGCAGTCGGGTGGCAGTGCCGCTCGCCGGGGGACGCAGAGTCGTCGCTGCCTGTTGCACTATTCGTTCCGTTGAGAGAAGACTATCCGCTTCGGAGTGGCTACTGCATCACGGGCGGCTGACCGTTCAGCTCTTGATATCGGTCTTCCAAGCCGCGCGCACCGCGGTTTGCACCGAGTCCGGAAGCGGGATGTATTCGAGATCCTGCGCCAGCTTGCCTCCGTTCATGTAGGCCCAATCGAAGAACTTCAGCACCGAGGCCGTGCGGGCCGCGTCCTTCGGGTCCTTCGGCAGCAGGATGAACGTGGGAGAGACGATAGGCCAGCTCGTCGCGCCCTGCTGATCCACCAGGTTGGCCGCGAAGTTCGGGGTGGACCAGTCGGCGTTCTGCGCGGCGGCGATGAAGCTCTCGGCGGTCGGGCTCACAAAGCTCCCGGCCTTGTTGCGGAGCTGCGTCGTGACCTGCTTGGTTTGCGTTGCGTAGGCATTCTCGACGTATCCGATGGCGCCGCGAGTGTTGCGCACCGTCCCGGCGACGCCCTCATTGCCCTTGGACCCGGTGCCGGCGGGAAAGCGTACCGAGGTGCCGATGCCGACCTTCTCCTTCCACTCCGGAGACACCGCCGACAGATACGACGCCCATACGAACGTGGTGCCCGAGCCGTCGGCGCGATACACCGGCGCGATCGCGAGGTTCGGCAGTGTGACGCCGCTGTTCAGCTCCACGAGCTTAGAGTCGTTCCACTTCGTCACCTTACCGAGGTAGATGTCGGCCAGCAGCTCGCCGGTCAGCTTCATCTGGTTCTCGGCCACGCCGGGCACGTTGACGATCGCGACCACAGCGCCCATGACGGAGGGGAACTGCAGCAGGTTGGCCTCCTTCAGCGCGGCGTCGGTCATCGGTGCGTCTGAGGCTCCAAAATCGACGGTGCGGTTTTTTATCTGTGTCTGCCCGGCGCCAGACCCGACAGATTGGTAGTTGAGCTGAACACCGATCGCCTTCTGCGCGGCCTCGCCCCACTTCTGATACACCGGGTTAGGGAACGACGCTCCGGCGCCGGTGATTGGCTGTGCCATTACGGGAAACGCAATCGCGCATCCTAGCGCGGCCGTTGCCAGCACTTTCGACATCAGACTCATACAAATTTCCTCGTTTGGGCGGCCACTGCCTTCGACCCTTATGTCTCGGCGGTTCCGGTTACGAATGGCGGCAACGTAGGCGCCAACGGGGTCAGCAATGTTTCAGAAATATGACAGTTTGATGACAGCGCGCACTGTCTTTAAACCTAAGTCCAATATAAGAGACGCGCGATCGGCAGGCGGTTGACTAGTTCCGTCTCGATCGTCCTGCGCATCTCGGCCATCTGCTCCTTCGGGAATACCCACTTTACCGAGCCGAACTTCGTCATCTTACGCGACCGCTGCGCCTCGTCCATCTCGAGCGGACTGCCGGGATACCAGCCCGCGAGCACTTCCTTCGACTTCGGGGTGAAGCGGTGCGTGATCAGCTCGGCCGTGAGGTCAACGTCGGCGATGCCGTCGAGCGCAGTGGCCACGTCGGCGAACAGGCGATCATAGGCGGATGCCCAATCCGGCACCCGCATGATCGGCGCCACCGTGAGACCGACCGGGTAGCCCGCCTCGGCGACCGCGCGCAACGCGCTGAGGCGCGCCGCCATGCGGGGCGCGCCGCCCTCGTGCCGTTCTGCGGCCTGGGCGTTGACCGAAAAGCGGACGCGCGTGCGCCGGTTATGCGCAAGGCCCAGCAGCGGCCCGACCGCGTCGAACTTGGTGGTGAAGCGGAGCTGCACCGGAGCGTCCCAGGCGCCGAACCGCGTGATGCTGGCGGCGAGGCTGCCGGTCAGGTGCTCGATCGCCAGCGGGTCGGTATAGCAGGAGCACTCGAACGTCGTACCCTCGGCCGCCCGGTCCGCGGACACCGAGGTGACTTGGCCCTGACCCACTGCGGCGGGCAGCTCGTCCAGGATCTCGGGAATGTTGGCGTAGGCGCGAATGATCGGCGGCCCCGCGAGCGAGCCGGCGAGATAGCAGTACGAGCAATGCGCCGGGCAGCCCTCGGCGAGGTCGAACCGCCAGTCGGCGCTGGGCGGGATCGGCTGCAGGCGCCGCCGGCTGGGGCTCGCGGTGACAACGGCCATCGTGGTCTTCGCATCGCGGTAGGCGTCAGGCAGGCCGCTGAGGCGGTCGGCGCTGAGCCGCACGATCTCCGATCCGAGGGCGGCAGCGCGCTCGACCATGGCGGTGCCGGCCGGCCAGGCGAGGGCGGATGGCGTGACGAGCACGCGGCGGGGAGTCCAGGGACGTGGCATAATGGAGATGTCGGGTGGACGCCGCGAGTTGCCAGCTCGCACCAGCCCGCGCGACGTGTGCCCTAGTCAGGGCTGCCGAGCGACCGATACATCTCGGCCAAATGCGGGCTCATCATCAGGTTCAGGATCTCGCCATTCGGTAGGCGATCGGTGAACCAACGGTTGTACAAAGCGACGAGCGTGCCCTGCTGCGCCATGCGCTCGAAGCTTTGCCGGACCAGGGCGCTAAACGCCGGGTCGCCGCGGCGCAAGCCGATCGCGTAGGGCTCGTAGGACAGATAATCGCCGACGATGCGGAACCGCCGCCCAGCAGGCTGCGTCGCGACAAAGCCGGAGAGCAGGATATCGTCGGAGGCGAATGCGTCGGCGCGGTCGGCGGCGAGCATCGCATAGGCGGCGGCAAGATCGGGCGTCTCGATGACATTGAACGCCGGCGTCGCCTCGGTCGCCATTCGGTGCAGCACGTCGGCGTTGGTGGTCCCGCTGCCGACTACAACGGTCTTGCCGGCGAGGTCGCGGTAGGATGCGATGGGCGAGACTTCGGGGACCATCAGCTTGGTGCCGGCTAAGAAAAAAACCGGCGAGAAGGCGATGGTTCGGGCGCGCTGCTCGTTCGCGGTCGTCGAGCCGCATTCGAGGTCAATCTCGCCAGATAGCAGCTTGGGCAGCCGCGCCTCGGCGGCGACCGGCACGAAGGCGATACGGACACCCTGCTGCCAGGCGGGGGCGTCGGGCTCAAGCAGGTCGCGGTTGAGCGCCTGGGCGATGTCCGCCGCGATGCCCCGGCACAAATCGAGCGAGAAGCCGACCGGCTGCCCCGCCTTGTTGAGGAACGCAAACGGCAGTGCGTTTTCCCGGTAGCCGATCAGCACGCTGCCGCGCTGCTGAATCGTCTGCAGAGTACCGGTGAGCGGCGATCCCTCTTCAGCCTGGGCGCCGGCCGACGCGAGGCAGGCGGCGATCAGCGCAAGGCAGCTCCAAATCCGGGATGTCACGCCGGCTGGCCTTCCATCTCCTCGATCATCGGGATATTCTCGGCGTCGTTCACCAGCTGACCCTCCCACTTCGCCACCACGGCGGTCGCCAGCGAGTTGCCGATGACGTTGGTGGCGGAGCGGCCCATGTCGAGGAAGGTGTCGATGCCAAGAATGAGCAGCAGCCCCTCCTCCGGCAGGCCGAACTGTCCGAGGGTCGCAGCGATGACCACGAGCGAGGCGCGCGGCACCCCGGCGACCCCCTTGCTGGTCAGCATGAGCGTCAGCAGCATGCCGACCTGAGTGCCGAAGCTCAGCGGGATGTCGTAGGCCTGGGCGATGAACACACTGGCGAAGGTGCAGTACATCATCGTGCCGTCGAGGTTGAACGAGTAGCCGAGCGGCAGCACGAAGCTTGAAATCTTGGTGGAGATCGGGAATTTTGCCAGCTGCTCCAGCATTTTGGGATAGGCTGCCTCGGAACTTGCGGTGGAGAAGGCGAGCAGGAACGGCTCCTGCACCAGGGCGATCAGCCGCTTCACCCGGGGACCAAGGATGACAAGGCCGGCAAGGATCAGCAGCATCCATAGGCACACGAGGCCGAAGTAGAACTCACCCATGAACTTCGCGTAGTTCACCAGGATGCCGAGCCCGTTGGTCGAGATCGTCGCCGCCATGGCGCAGAACACCGCAACGGGTGCCAGCTTCATGACGTAGCCGGTCACTTGAAGGATGATGTGCGACAGGCTCTCGATCCCTTTGAGGAGCGGCTTGGCGCGGGCGGGCATTGCGGCGCAGGCGACGCCGAAGAACATCGAGAACACGACGATCTGCAGGATCTCGTTATCGACCATTGGGCGGATCGCGCTGTCGGGGAACACGTGCTTGACGAAACTGTCGATCGACATGGCATGCGCGTCGATGCCGGAGGTGACACCGCTCACGACCTTGTGGACCCCGGCGCCGGGCTCGAACAGGTTGACGAGGATCAGTCCGAGGGTGAGCGAGACCAGCGAGGCGCTGACGAACCAAAGCATCGCCTTGCCGCCGACCCGCCCGACCGCGCCGGCGTCCGACATGTGGCCGATGCCGACCACGAGCGTCGAGAACACCAAAGGTGCTATGATCATCTTGATCAGGCGCAGGAAGATCGTGCTGCCGATTGAGATGTAGCCGGCGAGCAGCTTCTGCGTGGCAGGCTCGGCGATCTGCGAGTGGATCAGGCCGCCGACCGCGATACCGAGCACCATCGCGACCAGGATGTAGGTGGTCATCCGACTCGACTTCATGCTGTTGCCTCCAAAGCTCGCCCAATGCCAGCGTTAAGCGCTGAGCTTCCTACGGGAATTTCCGGCTTGCAATCGGATTGCCGCGCTATGTTGGCTTGTTGTACTCCGGCACGCGAGCTTGACGGGAATGAGGGAGTAAAGCGCCATGGCTGAGGCTCAGACGGCGATCGCGCGGGCAGAGGCGTTCTGCGGCCGGTTCGGGCTGGGCCTGCCGATCCTGCTGGCGCCCATGGCCGGCGCGTGCCCGGCGTCGCTGTCCATCGCCGTCGCCAACGCCGGCGGGCTCGGCGCGTGCGGCGCGCTGCTGATGCCGCCCGCGGGCATCGCAGCCTGGGCTGCTGAGACGCGGGCCGGCAGCAACGGCGCGTTCCAGATCAACCTGTGGATTCCCGACCCGCCGCCGCAGCGCGATGCGGCGCAAGAGGATCGGCTGCGGGCGTTCCTGGCCGATTGGGGACCGGAGGTCGCGGACAATGCCGGCGAGGTGGCCATGCCGGACTTCGCGGCTCAGTGCGAGGCGCTGTTGGCCGCCGGCCCGCCCATCGTCTCGTCGATCATGGGCCTGTACCCGGCCGAGTTCGTCGCCCAGCTGAAATCGCGCGGCATCGCCTGGTTCGCCACCGTCACAACCGTCGCGGAGGCCCGGGCAGCCGAGGCTGCGGGTGCCGATGTCGTGGTCGCGCAGGGCATGGAGGCGGGCGGCCACCGCGGCTGCTTCGACGCGGGCCGAGCCGAGGCCGAGATGGTCGGGTTGTTTTCGCTTTTGCCCGCGGTCGTGGACGCCGTGCGGGTGCCGGTCGTGGCGACGGGCGGCATCGCCGACGCGCGCGGCATCGCGGCGGCGCTGACCTTGGGTGCGTCGGCAGCACAGGTCGGCACCGGCTTCCTGTGCTGTCCCGAAGCGCGGCTCAATCTCGCCTGGGCTGACGCGCTGGGGCGCACGCCGCCAGAGGGCACGCTGGTCACCCGTGCTTTCAGCGGCCGGGCCGGGCGCAGCGTCGCCACGGCCTATGCCCGCGCTGCCGCGGGACCGGATGCGCCCCGGCCAGCGCCGTATCCGGTGCAGCGCGGCCTGACGGCGGCGATGCGGGATGCGGGCGGCAAGGCGTCGGATGTGGAGCGCATGCAGGCCTGGGCCGGGCAATCCGCCGCGTTGGCCCGAGCGGAGCCGGCGGGCGCATTGGCCCGCGCTTGGTGGG
>JANXVC010000034.1 GCA_025351925.1 Rhodospirillales bacterium
GCGACGCTGGCGCTTGTGCTTGACGCACCTGCCTCTGGCGAGGTGGCCTCAGACGATGGGGGTGTCGATCCAGTGCTGCCGGACGATGCCGAGCTGCCCGCGCCATGGGAGCGGGCACGCCTGATGAGCCTTGTCGCGCGAGCTTTGCCGCCGCGGGTGGAGACAGCCCTGGCACCATTCGTCAAGGGCCTGCGCCGACGCCTTGCCCGCGATGGAAGCCGGCTGCACGACTACCATAACGATCTGCACCGCGAGGCCATGCGCCGCACCTTGACGTTGCCCGAGGGCGACCCGAGGCGGCGGCGCGAAGAGCAGCGCGCGGAGGGGATCGGGCGCGAGTATCGTGCCAAGCTCGACGACCTGGCGCGCCAGTATGCGACGCGGGTCACGGCCGACTGGGTGCAGACGCTGGAGCTGGTGATGCCGGTGCAGCGCTTTACGGTGCAGATACGTCGGCGCAAGGCGGATCGCACCATCCAGCTGGACTGGAACCCGCTGGCGCGCCGACTGGAAGCGCCGATGTGCGAGTGGAGCGCCTCCGCCGAGCGGCCGCGCCTGGTGTGCGACGACGCGCTGCACCTCGTGGTCCCGGCCGGCTTGGCGCCCTGTGCGGGCTGCGGCCGGGCCTACTGCCGCGCGTGCCATTCCGAACGCTGCCCGAAATGCGGCGCTGTTGCGATCACTTGAGAACACCGTGACTGGCTGTTCTCCATGCTTTCACCGCCGCGCTGGAAGCCAAGAGGCTGCTGCGGAAAACATCGATCCATCGGCGCTGTGCGGCACCAGCGATAGCCGGCGTATGAGGGGTCTTTCTGTGGGTTTCGGAGCCGCCGCACAAGCAAGGCAGGATGTAGACTTGATGGCGAACCATCCTTGCCCCACATTCTGACCTGAAGCGGGTTAGGATGTGGGGCAGAGCATGTCTGAAGCAGCATTTCTACAGGATGTCACGGGTCAGAACGGTCTGGTCGCAGCCGATCGGCTCAGCGCCGTGCTGCGCATCACCCGCTCCGAGCTTGCTGTCGCAGTGGGCGTATCCCGGGATGCCGTAGCAAAATCATCTCGTGTCGTCACACCGGCCACCCAGTCCCGTTTGCGCGACATGGTGGAGATCCTGAACCGTGTCCGGGCCTGGTCGGGGTCGCCCCAACAGGCATTTGCCTGGTATCGCTCGCAGCCTATCGCTTCGTTTGGCGACCAGACCGCGGAAGCCCTGGTCAAGGAAGGGCGGGCCGAGGCGGTAAAGCGCTACCTCGACCGGATCACGGTTAGCGGATACGCGTGAGGCTGCGCGGGCAGCTTTACCGTGCCCACAACCCGCGTTGGTCGTTCGCTCCCACGTCAGGTGACGGCGCTGCCCGTCATGGCGGGCGTTTCAATCCGATTGGCATGCCGGCTCTTTACACGTCGGCCACTTTGGAAGGGGCGTGGCGGGAAGCGCAGCAAGGCTTCCCGTTCAAGGCGCAGCCGCTGCTGATCTGCGTCTACGAGGTGGACTGCATGGACGTGGCTGACCTCACCGATGGTGTTACGTGCTCCAGCCTGGGCGTCGATCTGTCCGACCTGGCGTGCGCTTGGGAGAATTTGATGTCGCTTGGGATGGTTCCGCCAAGCTGGACCCTGGTCCGCAGGCTCTTCGAAGCAGGCACGGCGGCGGCGGCAGTCCCGAGCTTCGCACCAGGCGCGCTGGCATCTGACCGCAACGTGGTATTCTGGCGATGGTCAGACACGCTGCCGCATCAGATCAGGGTGATCGATGACGACCAGCGCCTGCCCAAGGACACCAGCTCATGGCTGTGAGGCACGGCTCGCTTCATTTGATTGAGATGCAAGCTGCGACAGAGCAGGCCCTTGCGCGCAGCGCAGCTCCACAAATCCAAGATTGAGTTTCCATAAGAATCATTATCGGACTACAAGGTGTAAGTCACCGATTAAGATGTTCCTTTCCTCACCGAGAGAGATGTCACGCCTGACATCCTGCTGTGAGCATGATGGGGCGGCCAAGCATGACGGTGATCCGAGTGAGCCAACAGGAAGTGGATCGTCTCAAGGTTCTGATGGAGCTGGGCGACGGTCTCCTGGGCATTGACGCTGCTGCGACCTTGCTGGGGGTTGGACGGCGCCAGTTTTTTCGCCTGCGCAATGCGTTCCAAGACCAAGGCGCCGAGGGTTTAGTGTCGCGCGAGCGCGGGCGCCCAAGCAACCGCGCGCATGGCGTGACGCTGCGCCAGACGGCGATCGGCCCGGGAGCGGTATGCTGATTTCGGGCCCATGCTGGCGGCGGAGAAGCTGCTGGAGCTGCATGACCTGCCGCTGGGTGTCGAGACGCTGCGGCAGTGGATGATTGCCGACGGGCTTTGGATGCGGCGCAAGGACCGACGGCCGCTCGTGTTCCAGCCACGGCCGCGCCGGGAGTATTTGGGCGAGCTCGTGCAGATCGACGGCTCCGAGCATTGGTGGTTCGAGGACCGTGGCCCGCAATGCACCCTGCTCGTGTTCATCGACGACGTGACGAGCCGGCTGATGGAGCTGCGCCTGGTCGAGACCAAGGCGGCGTTTGGCTACTTTCAATCGACCCGGGTCTACTCGAACGGACGCTCCGCGTCTGGCCTCGCGGCGCACGGCAAGCACGCTTGCAAGCTCGCGCGCGGGCCGGTGACGTTCTACTCGGATAAGCACAGCATCTTGCGGATCAGCAAGGCGGACGCGGTGCAAGGCCGCGGCATGACGCAGTTCGGCCGGGCGCTGCACGACCTGAACATCGACATCCTGTGCGCCAACACGCCACAGGCGAAAGGACGGGTGGAACGTGCGAACAAGACGCTGCAGGACCGGCTGGTGAAGGAGTTCCGGCTGCAGGGCATCAGCTCGATTGAAGCCGGCAACGCCGCCCTGCCCGCGTTCATGGCCGCCTACAACGCGCGTTTTGCCAAGGTGGCACGCGATGCGTGGGACATGCACCGGTCGGTCGCCGGCACGGACGACCTCGACACGGCGTTCAGCTGGCAGGAGAAGCGGACGGTGTCGGGCAACCTGACGCTGCAATACGAGAAGGTGCTATTCCTGCTACGTCTGAGGGAACTGACGCGAAGCCTCGCCCGCAAACGGGTGAAGGTGCATGACTTCCCCGATGGGCGGTTCGAGATACGCCATCAAGGCATGGCGCTGCCTTATTTGGTGTCCGACAAGGGCCGCCAAGTGCAACAGGGCAGCGTGGTCGCGCACAAGAACTTCGGCACCGACATGACGGCCATCAAGGTGAAGCAGATGCGGTAGGGCAACATGATCACGGCATTCCTGGCGCCTGCTGTAGGAGCGCTGCCTGATCGCCTTGGCCCTGTTCTGGCCTATATGCAAACATTGCAAGGGCGAGCGGAGAAGAAACCAGGCATTGCGACACGCTGTCTGAGAGTCGCTCACACATCCGGTGATATTTCTATCGGTGAGAGATTGTGACTTCTTTATCGTTAATCAAACATCGCCGATTCCAGTTTGCGGCGCTACAAAAATTTGCTTCGGTGTGACATAGGTCACAACCGTTCGGGCTGCATCGGCACAAGTTGAGAGTGCATACTCCTCAACTGAAGCCAAGAAAGTTGAGCAAACAATTGCCAAACGCTTGTTGCTGTTGTCACTAACCGTATTGTTCGCGTTTACAGTGTTCAATGGTTCTGCCAGGCCATATTGGAATGCGATGACCCGCTTCCGGTCTGCTAGCGGTTCCGCCAATCAGTGATCAGAAAAGTTTCATTTTAGTCTAACGATTGTTTCGAGTGCAAGAGAGGGACGTCGATGCAAAATCCGCTTCCGTTACCTCAGCCACATGATAGTGCTACGCCCGCGCACTCGGTGAGCCTCAGACGATCCGGGTCGAGTTTCTGCTCAACCCGGGTAGGGAGTGGCCTGCCCGCGTAGGGTTTGCTGGATAGCCTGGTAGGCGCCCATGCCACGGCGTGCGGCGGTGCCGATGACGGAGCGCACGCCGGCGAACAGGTCAGCGCCCCACTTGGAG